>JBBPYY010000001.1:0-10715 GCA_038199445.1 Terriglobales bacterium
GCCATGTTCCAGACCTGGCCGGTGAAGATAAGGACAATCGAGCCGAGTTCGAGGCCGATCTGCCTGCGTGGAAACAGGGAGACCATGGCAAGCATGACACCGGGCAGGAAGCTGAGGATAGGGATGGATTGCAAAATATCCAGCGCGGCGATCATGAAGGGTTCTGAGCGTTTGTGATTGGCGGCGAAGTGACCGTAGGCGATGGCGAAGATAAGGGAGAGAAGATAGGCCAGCAGAATTCTGACGCAGGAATAAAAGCTGTATAGCGGCAAGGCACGCGCAGAGAGCGAAATGGTGACTTCGGAATTGGCGCTCGAGGACCAGTAGTGGGCGATCATCAACACGCCGTAGAAGGCGGCGAGCCCTAAGATCGCGATGCAGATGTCGATGAAAAATGGCCAGGTGCGCTGGACGACTTGCGCACGCGAAAGGGTGTGCGTGGAGAGCCGGGCTTTCTGCGCCGCCTGTGGAGAGCTCATGGAGTGGGACCGGGCAGGTCGTGAAAGAGTGCTTCGTAAAAGATCAGGTGGTAGAAAATCATGGGACTGAATCGCTGCCTTCGTTCACGGTTGCGGCAGTCTCTTCCGGTTCCGGCAGGACGAAGCGCCGGCGGCTCGCGTCAAATTCGAACAACTCAGAGAAGCGTCCCCAATTGATTGCGGTCTCGAGTTGCCGAATGGTTTCGTCTTCGCTGAATTGCTCATCGAGCACATCATGGAAGAACTCCTCGTGCAACGAATGGTCATTCTTGGTTTCAAGAGCGCGGACGATCTGGCGAAGCAGCAGAACATTTTCGAGCGCTGCTTTGCGGAAGAGCTGTTTCTGGTGGAGGATCTCCGATTCGGCATATTCGCGCCCACTGGCAGTGATGGTGACGTCGCCTTCTTCAACCTTGAGGAATTTGAGAATCTGCGCGGCTTCAACGATGGGGAGCAGATCATCGATGTCAAAGCTGAGCGCATCTGCGAGACGATAGATGTCGTCGTGACCGTTGTGGTCGAGCAGGATTTCGAGCAGTCCTGCGATGCCGCCGGGGCGTGCGTGGGGCAGCATCTGATAGTGCATCAATCTCTGGTCGCGGACCGCGCGACCGGCGATATGCTCGGGCAACTCGAGGGTCTTCACGTCCGGTTGAGTGAGCACCTTGTAGATGTAATCGACGATCTGGGTGAATGCTGTCGATTTTTTCACGCGTGGTTGAGCGAGACCGACCTTGAAGTCAACGCGAATGTGGCCGGGATTGCGGCCGAGAACGATGATGCGATCGGCGAGCAACACGGCTTCTTCGATATTGTGCGTGACCAGAAAAATTGCCTTCGTCGGCAGGGTTTTCTTTTCCCAAAGCTCGAGCAGTTCTGAGCGCAGGTTCTCGGCTGTCAGTACGTCGAGGGCGGAGAAGGGCTCATCCATGAAGAGGACCTCTGGTTCGACCACCAGCGCGCGGGCGAAGCCGACACGTTGACGCATTCCGCCGGAGAGCTCCTTGGGATAGGCGCCCTCGAAGCCATCGAGTCCCACCGTGTCGAGCATGCGCATGGCGCGTTCGCGGCGCTGGAGCGGTGGCAGGGCACGGGCTTGCAGAGGCGCCTCAACGTTCTCGAAAACCGTAAGCCAGGGAAACAGGGCAAAACTTTGAAAAACGATCGAGACGTTGACATTGGCCTGGTCGATGGGCTGCTCATGCCAGTAGACCTGGCCGGCGGACGGCTGCGACAGGCCGGTCAACATGCGCAACAAAGTGGATTTGCCCGAGCCGGAGGGCCCGAGCAGCGCGACGATTTCGCCGGCGACGATCGAGAGGCTGGTGGGGGCGATTACCTGGATGCGATTTTCACTGGGCTGCGCGTAGTATTTTTCCACCTGCTCGGCGCGGATAATCGGCTCGGACATAAGGGTTCGACTGGCAGGTGGCCATTGGCTCTCAGGGATTTTGATCCAGAAAATAACTGTACCAAAGCGGAGTGGGTCGGTTGATGGCTACGAGCGGGGCGGTGCGTGAATGGACTAAAACATGAGAGGCCTCATTGGCGGGTGACTAAGTAGCTTGGGCGATGGATCGTCTTTCAGCTTTTTTGCAAGCGGTCTCTCTGGACAAGAAATGCGGTCGCGTGTGGACAAGAAAATGCGGTCGCGCTAACCTGATCCCGGGTGATGGAGTTCGCCTTTTCCAAAACGCCGCAGTTGGCTGATAACTCCTACATTTTTCTTGTAGGAGTTTCGTCATGTTGGAAAGCATTTTTTATGTTTCGCTCGGAGCGGTCGCCGGTGCGATCGCGCGCTTCTTGATTACTCATTACTCAAGCGAATTGACCCATTCGCAGGGATTTCCGTTTGGCACTCTGATTGTAAACGTGGTTGGCTGCCTGATTGTCGGATATGTGTTGACCTGGACCGCGGGGCAAGGTGATGACCATTGGCGGTTGCTGATGGCGACGGGCTTTTGCGGGGCGTTCACGACCTTCTCAGCATTTGCCTACGAAAGTATGGCTTATTGGCATGAGGGCAGGCCCGGTTATTTTTTGCTGAATCTGACGATGACCAACGTCTTTTGCCTGGCGGGGGTCACGCTTGGAATCTGGTTACATCGGACACGCTGAACCGCGCGACCGCGCAAGCTCGCGAATTCTAGTGCGACGCTGAAAAGCTGGTGCTCACCCTTACTCTTTCACTCTTTGCGAATCGCCTGACCAAATGCGATCAGGTTTCCGTCGGGGGCGACGACCAGCAGCTCCCGCTGTCCATAGCTCTGGTTGATTGGCCCGTGGACATCGCCGATAGGCAGGGCGTCGAGTTTCGGTTTGAGCTCCGCGTGGAGAAGGTCGACATCATGGACATCGATGTAGTAGGCGAAGCGTCGATTGCCGGGAGGTGCTCCGTCTTCGCCGGTTTGCTCGAGGAGGCGGAAGCCCACACACTCGCGTTGCAGATATGCGTAGTTCGAAAAGCGAAGGAGAGTCTCGAACCCCAATGTTTGCGTGAAGAAAGCGATGGCCCGGTCGAGATCGGTGACGTGCATGAACGGTGTGATCTGGATAAAGTTCGACATGGGGCGACCCCTCTTGGGCGGGAGAGTAGCACGCCATGTGCGTTAGTCAAGTGCGCTCTTCAAGGGCGGGCGGCCGGCCGGTGGCTGGAGAAACCGTAACATAATTTGTGCGGAATCGCGGTTTCCGGCGAGTCGGCACGTTGAAATTCAAACTGACCGCTGTTGATTGAGATTTGCTTGGAGCATTTCGGGAGCAGGCGGTATTATCGGAGAGCAAATTCCTGTTTTTTTGTTTTTTGCGCATGCCACGTGGCACTCAAGGGCGGGTGTGTGATGACTGCAAAAGGTCGAAAGAGAGAATCGTATGGCGGAGACATCAGCGAAGCCCACTGTCTTGGTAGCGGACGACGAGCGCGTGATTGCCGACACGCTGGCCATCATTTTGAATCAGAGCGGATTTGAGGCGACGGCGGTTTACAGCGGCGAAAAAGCAGTGGAGATGGCGAGAACGTTGCGGCCCAATATGCTGATTTCGGACGTCATCATGACGGACATGAACGGCATCGATGCCGCGATTCAGATTCGCAGCATTCTGCCGGAATGCAAGATTCTGTTGTTCTCGGGGCAGGCCGCGACTGCTGACCTGCTGGAAAGCGCGCGTGCGCGGGGCCATGAGTTCGAGATTCTGGCCAAGCCTGTACATCCGCAGGACCTGCTGGCGCGATTGCGCAACTAGATCTCTCTCCGTCCTTCAATGGCGCGCGTCATGGTGACTTCATCTGCGTATTCAATATCGCTGCCGGCGGGGATGCCGGTGGCGATTCGCGTCAGCCGGATGCCGGGCTGAATTTCGCGCAAGCGTTCGGCAACATAGACCGCGGTGGCTTCGCCCTCGGTGGTGGGATTGGTTGCGACGATGACTTCGTCAACCTCGCCCTGCTCAAGTCGTGCGAGCAGATTGTTGAGGCGCAGGTCGTCGGGGCCGACTCCGTTGAGCGGAGACAGCGTGCCGTGGAGCACGTGATACACGCCGACGTAGCCGCGCGATTTTTCAACGCTGTTGATGTTGGTGGGCTCTTCTACGAGGCACACGAGGCGGCGGTTGCGTGTGGCACTGGTGCAGTAGACGCATGGGTCAACGTCGGTGATGTTGTTGCAGATGGAGCAGAGGCGCAGCGAGGATTTTAGTTCGCGGATCGCGTCAGCGAGGGCGTCTGCGTCGCTGTCGCTGGAACGCAAAATGTGGAAAGCATAGCGCTGTGCGCTCTTGGTTCCGACCCCGGGCAGTTTGCGCAGTTGCTCGATGAGGCGCGACATCGGCTCCGCGAAACGGATCATCCCATCAGACCTGGCGGGAGGTCGAGACCGCCGAGCATTCCTGAAAGATTTTGACGCATGCCCTCGTCGGCGCGGCGGCCTGCGTCGTTGAAGGCAGCGACAATGAGGTCCTGGAGCATTTCGATGTCTGCGCCGCCGTTGCTGGCGGTGGCGGAGGGATCGATCTTCACGGCGAGGACCTCCTTTTTTCCGTTCATTTTGACGAGAACCGCACCGCCGCCGGCAGAGCCCTCGACGATGGTGTGTGCCAGCTTTTCCTGCACTTTACTCTGCAGGTCTTTGGCTTGCGTCATCATTTCTCGTACTTGATTCATGTCCATTGCGTGCTCCTAGTGCTTTTCACGGAGATCGACGACTGAGCGAATTTCGGCGCGGAAGAGGTCGCGTGCTTGCTGGACACCGGGATGTTCGAGCGCCTTGGCGGAACTGCCGGTGCTGTGCGGTTGCGAAGCGGCGGACTGCGGCGGCGCGACGCCGTTTCCGGGGAGAACGGTGATGCGGGTGCCCAGGGGAGTGTGAGTGCGCAAAACTTCTTTCGTGATTTTTTCTGCCTCCTGGTTGTAGGCGAGACCGAGCAGCGTCTTGGGGGTCGAGGTTTGCACTTCGATTCCGGTGGCGTTTGCGAACCACTGACCGTCACTCAAGAGCGTGACGACGGTGGCGTGGCCGCGTTCTGAGAGGGCGTCGAGGATGGCGGTGCGGGTGGCCGGGACATCGACTGTTGCCGCGATTGTTGGAGTTTCTTCGATCAGCAAGACTGGTTTGGCCTGCGCAGGGTCGATGGGTGGGCGGGGAGCTACGGGGGCTGCCTCGAGCGTTTCGGCTGTGGGCATGGTGGACTGCTTGCGCGCTTTGTCTGCTTCGAACGGAGATGGTGGCGCCGGGAGTGATGTTGATTGAGCGGACGCTGGGGCGACGGCGCGTGAGGTCGGAGGGCTGATGGCACGTGGAGGTGGAATCGGGGTGCGGGCGGCTCCACTGAGGATCTCTTCGATGGGCAGCAGGCGCTGCAGGTGGACGAGACGGAGCAGGCCGAGTTCGAGGTGAAAGCGCTGCTCCTGGCGGTAATTGAGCTCGTCGAAGGTGCGGAGCATGACGTTGAGAAAGCGCGTGAGCTCCTCTTCGCTGAACAACATCGCGGAACGGGAAACGCGCTGACGTTCGTCAGGGGAAATTTGCAGCAACTCGCTGGATTCTCCCGCCAGGCGGGACACCACGGCATTGCGCAGATAGCGGACGAACTGACGTGCGAGCTGGTGAGGGCTGTTTCCTGCGTCGAGCAGGCGGGCTGCTTCTGTGAGTACGGTGGCGCTCTGGTTTTCGCTGACCGCCTCGAGGATGTGCTCGAAAACGGAGTTGGGGACATTGCCCATCAGATCGCGAATGCCGCCGGCGTCAATGCGTGGTTTGTCCGAGGCGTCTGCCGGATTTACCGGAGCGCTGGCGATGGCCTGGTCCATGATGGACAGGGCGTCGCGCATGGAACCGTCGCCTGCTTCAGCGAGCAGGGCGAGAGCTTCGTCGTCTGCATCGACATTTTCTGCCGACGCGATGTGGCGGAGCTGACCAACGATATCGTCGAAGCGGACGGCGTGGAAGCTGTAGTGCTGGCAGCGCGAGCGGATGGTCTGCGGAATGTCTTCCGGCTGCGTCGTTGCCATCATGAAGATGACGTGGTCGGGCGGCTCCTCGAGGGTTTTCAGGAGGGCGTTAAAGGCGGCATCGGTGATCTGGTGGGCTTCATCAAGGATGTAGATTTTGTAGCGATCGCGGGCGGGGCGGTAGCGTGCGGCGTCGCGCAGCTCGCGGATTTCGTCGATGCCGCGGTTGGTGGCGGCGTCGATTTCGATGACGTCGACGGCGTTGCCGGCGCGAATTTCGGTGCAGGAATCGCAGATGCCGCAAGGCTCCGCTGTGGGCCGCTCGGGAGAGCCAACCTCATTGCGGCAGTTGAGGGCCATGGCGAGAATGCGGGCGATGGTGGTTTTGCCGATGCCGCGATGTCCGCTGAAGATGTAGCCATGCGCGATTCGATTCTGCGTCAGCGCATTGAGCAAAGTATGCGTGACGTGGTCCTGACCAATGACATCTCGGAAGAACTGGGGACGGTATTTACGGGCGAGAACGAGATACGGCATTCGTGCTGATTGTAGCCGTTTGGTCAGCGACGCCGTTTGACTGGTGTGGATTTCTTGCGCGAGGTAAGAGTCTTCTTTTTGGCGGAAGAGAGTTTCTTTTGCAGGGATTTTTTCACGGCTGATTTCTTTGTCACGCGGGCGCGTTTTTTCTGTTCGTCCGGGGAGTACATTGTGCTGCGGCACTGCTTCGC
The DNA here is from genome assembly GCA_038199445.1 of Terriglobales bacterium. GTDB lineage: Bacteria > Acidobacteriota > Terriglobia > Terriglobales > Acidobacteriaceae > JBBPYY01. Next base: position 6,654 of record JBBPYY010000001.1, read on the forward strand.
GCCGCAGGTGCAGCGAGCTGCATCGTCGTCGCCACCATCATAGAGCTGGTAGTCGTAGGTCAATTCAGCGCCCGCCGGAATATTGCGCAGAGCGATGATCCACACATGGCCGTCGATCTCTTCTGTCTCGCAGTTTGGATCGCAGGAGTGATTGATGAACATCGCGGTGCCATGGCCGTCGATGACGATATCTCCATTGCCGAGGCCGAAGAGGTAGGTGGTCGGGCTGTCTTCATATTTTTCGTCGGCAAGGTCCTTCGCGATGCGCGGGCCGGTGTATTCGACAACGTGCGCGCCACGCGGAATAGGGGCCGTGGTGTAACAACCGGCGGCGTGAATGCTGGAGGAGCGGATGATTAGACCCATAGTTTTGCGGCAGCGCTCACTTTTCGGCGAGTATATCAATCGGTGCCGGGGCTGTTGTGCCAGCGTAAGCGACGGGCTGTTGTGCCATAAGCGACCAGCTGTTGGCCAGCGTAAACTGTTGCTATGCAATCGGTGTTACTGAGAGCATTGATGAGTGTCGCGCTGATGAGCGGCTTGGCGTTGGCTCAGCAAACAGGATTGTCGCAGCAGTCCGGTTCGTCGCAGCAGTCCGGTTCGCCGCCGCCGGCCCCTACGAAGCAGACGGCTCCGACAACACCCGCGGACGATAATCCTTTTCCGGAAGATGTTTCGCAGAAGGCCGCTGAAGCGGCAAAGCATCCGCAGGAAGTAAAGCCGGATGCGCCGGCAGCGCCCGCTACGCCTGAGCCACCGGCGGCCGGCGAGAGTTCGAGCAGCGGCGGTTTCAAACCACCCGAGGATGATGCAGATGCGGCACCGGTGCCGGCGGGTTCGGAACGGCGCAAGCTGAGCCTGAGAGGCGATGGGTATGTCGGCACTCCGCATGCCGAGAAGATTGCGGTGAAGGATGAGGAAGTCGCGGATCTGTATTTCAAAGATGGCAACTATGCGGGTGCGTTGATGCGCTATGAAGATGCGCTGCACTATGTACCGGACGACGAGGCCGCTGCCATTGGCATTGCGGAATCGGCGCGCAGGCTGGGCAAGCGGGACAAGGCGCTGGAGGCGTATAAGAATTATCTGAAACTGGCTCCCCAGGGAAAGAAAGCGAAGGAAGCGCGCAAGGCCGTCGAAGAATTGAGCGTGGCTGAAAAACATTGACTGACGCTGGGGAACACGAAAAGCTTCTGGGAAAGATTGACTGAAATGCATCCTGTGCTCAAACAAACTCATACAGCCCTTTCTGAAGAATTGAAAGGCCTCAGTCTTCCGGCTACACAGACGCATCCGGGTGGCGACACAGAGGCCTGGAATGTGCAGCAAGTGATTCAACATTTGCTGGCGACTTACGGCACTTGTACTGCATCGCTCGAGGGACGGCTGGCGAAGGGGAGGCCGCTTGAGAGTCCGCTATCTTTCAAGGCGCGAGTCTGGCAATGGGTGCTGATCGATGCGGGTTACTTTCCACCCGGGCGGAAGGCACCGGAGCCGGTATTGCCCAGCGTTGTTTCGCTAGCTCCGCTAGATGGAGCGGGGCTGGAGCGGACGGTCGGCGAGACATTGAGCAAGTTAGACGACGTGTTGAACCGCGTTGAAGCGGTCTATCCGTCGCAGACCGTGGTGACGCATATTCGTCTGGGACCGCTGACGGTGCGGCAATGGCGCAAATTTCATCGCGTGCATGCGCGTCACCATGCCAAACAAATTGCGCGCGTGAAAGCTGCGACGACTTCTGTTGCGGCTTAGCAGGCGACTGATAACCGTTCAGCGAAAGAACCCGAGATACCAGTCGAGCACACGTGTCCCGTAAAACACGCTGAAGAGGCCGCCAGCGGCGAGGAATGCGCCGAACGGGATACGACTTTTAACATTCGCTTTGCTTCGCGCCACGAGCGTGAGCGAGAAGAGGGACGCGGCGAGTACGGCCGTGAAAAGCGCGAGCGCAGCGTGACTGAAAAGAAGGAAGGATGCGATGAGGGCGATGAGCTTGACATCGCCGAGACCCATTCCTTCGCTTCGTCGGATGAACCAATAGAGAGCGCGAATCGCAAGGAAGAGCCCGGCGAAGATGCCGGCGGCGAGCGCCGCATGCACGAGTGCTGCGAGCTGGTGGGCCGCGGGAGCGACCGCCGCAGAGAACGCGAGTCCTGCCGCGATGCCGGGAAGGGTGAGGGCGTCGGGCAGCGTGTAGGTTTCGATGTCAGTGACGAGCAGTCCGATGAGGAGCCAGCAAAGAACGGCGACGCGCGCGCCTTGAATGGTGGGGCCGAAGACGATGACGGATGCGGCCCACGAGGCGGCCACTGCGAGTTCCACCAACGGATAGCGCGGCGAGATGCGTGCGTTACAGTGGCGGCAATGGCCGCGCAGGAATGCGAAGCTGAGCAGCGGGATGTTGTCGTGCCAGGCGATCATGCGTTCGCAACGGGGGCACTGGGAACGTGGATGGGCGACGGATTCGTGGCGTGGCAAGCGCGCAATGCAGACGTTCAGAAAGCTGCCGAATAGCAGCCCGAGTACGAATGCGATTGCGGCCAGAGTCACGCGTCGAGTAGAGCAGCAACTGTGGCGGCGGGCAAGTTGCTACATTGTTTGAATGGCGGAGCGGCGGGATGCGAGAGAGCAGTTTGCGCAGGCAGTCGGGATCATGGCGCGGCTGCGCGGCACGGCGGGGTGCCCGTGGGATCGCGAACAGGATTTCGACACCATCAAGCGTTACACGCTGGAAGAGACGTACGAGGTGTTGGACGCGATCGAGCGGCGGGATTGGCCTGACCTGAAAGATGAGTTGGGCGATCTGCTGCTGCAGGTTTTGTTTTATGCGCAGATGGCGGCGGAGGCGGGCTACTTCGACATTGCGGATGTGGCGGAGAATCTGAACGCGAAATTGATCCGTCGGCATCCGCATGTGTTTGGGGATGCGGACGCGAAAGATTCGGATACTGTTCTGAAAAACTGGGAAACGATCAAGCGACAGGAGCGGGTTGAAAAAGTGGCTGCGGCAGCGGGCTTGCTGGACGGCGTGCCGCGAAATCTGCCCGCGCTGATCGAGGCGGAAAAACTGGCGGGGAAGGCCGCGAAGGTGGGTTTCGATTGGCCCGATGTTGAGGGCGTGTTGCGAAAAATGGACGAGGAGATTGCGGAGTTGCGCGCTGCGGTCGTCGAGGGGAGCGAGCAAAGCATTTCTGAGGAAACCGGCGATATTTTGTTCACCGCGTCGAATCTTTCACGGAAATTGCATGTGGATGGGGAGATGGCGTTGCGCGCGGCGAATGCGAAGTTTCGCGCGCGATTTGCCGCGATGGAAGCGCTGGCGTCGGAGCACGGTCTGGTTCTGCAGGGCCTCAACGCTGACGAACTGGAAGCACTCTGGGCGGATGCGAAGCGCGGCGGAGCGGGTGCGTGAGAGTAATCGAAATTCGCGCGTGCGGAACCACCGCTGAGATGGATGAGTGCGTTCAGTTGCAGGCCGAAGTGTGGGGTTTTAAAACAAGTGACATTATTCCTCGGCGGATGTTTATGGTGGCGTGCAGAATCGGAGGCCAGGTGATCGGCGCGTTCGATGGAGGGAAGATGGTGGGCTTTGCGATGGCGATTCCGGGGGTGCGGGATCGTGCAGCCTATCTGCATTCACACATGCTTGCGGTGCGTGAGGAATACCGGGACGTGGGCCTGGGGCGGCGACTGAAACTGTTTCAGCGCGATGAGGCCCTGAGCCGCGGAATCACGCTGATGGAGTGGACCTTCGATCCGCTGGAACTGAAAAACGCGCACCTCAACATTGCGAAGCTGGGCGCAATTGCGCGACGATATACGCACAGTTTCTATGGGCTCACGAGTTCTTCGCTGCAGGCGGGGCTGCCAACGGACCGGCTGCACGCGGAGTGGCGGCTGGACTCGGAGCGCGTGGAATCGTCTCTTGCGGGCCGCCCGCAGATTTTGGAAATTGAAAAGCGTGTTGTGGTGCCGGCGGCTGTGGCGGAGTGGAAACAGAGCGATGCGACCAGGCAGCGCGCAAGAGAGGTTCAAATGCGGGTCGCCGAGGAACTGGAGTCC
>JBBPYY010000002.1:0-23080 GCA_038199445.1 Terriglobales bacterium
TGGGGCTTGCGAGCACGGGCGGCGACCTCGAGGAGGAGATCCGGGCACGGGAAACGATTTTGCAGGCGGCTCTGGCTGGGTTGAAGGAGATGCGCCCGTCGCAATCCCAAGAGGAGCAAAAAGTCAGGGCCGACCTGATGCGGATTTACCGGCGTCGGCTGATGGAGCTGAAGGGCCAGGCGGCACACGCCGCAGGCAACGACAGCGCATCGCGCTGGAGGAGCTACCGGAAATTGGTGTCCGAAGCCCGCGTTGTTGAACGAGAAGCGATCGCGACGTTGCGCGAAGGGAATGAAGTGAGCGAGGGCACGCTACGCAGACTGGAACGCGAGCTGGACTTGCTCGACCTGCGCCGGCGCGAGGAGGAAGCGTAGGTGTTACGAGCGGTTGCGCTTCATCATATCCATGACCAGAAATAAAGGAACGGCTAGCAGGCCGTTGGCCAGCGCGCGGATGAGTTCGTGCGACCAAGCGATAGGCACCTCGGTACCCAGCAGGACTCTCGTAATAAGGATGTAAATGAGGCTGGACAACAGGGCAAAGCTGAAGTTGAGCAGGAGCCGGGTGCCGGTATTGTCCACATCGATGCGTACGCCAATGGATGCCGCAAAAAAACCGACGATGGATTTCGCGATTCCGTTGATGCCTATCGGCAAGCCAGAAAGCGCATCCTGCAAAAGGCCAATGATGGCGCCGGTGAGTGTGCCCGAGATGGCGTTACGGCGCGCGACCGAAAAGAAGATGGTGACGATCAGCGGAAGGTCAAAGAGCGCGAACCCGTGAAAATATTTTGGCAGGTAGACCTGGAACAGCAGTGCGAGCAGTGGCACAAGAACGGTGACGAGCGGGTGAAAGCCATGCTCCTCTGCATCGAGGCGTGAGTTGTAGACGATGGCCATCAGGGGTGCGGTGGGGCCAGGGGCGCGGTGGGCTTCTTTGGCGGGGCTGTGTCTGGCGACGGGGGTAGCGCTTTCGCGCCGGGCGGCGAAAAGCGATCGGGATGCAACGCGGGCGGCGGCTTTACGGTGATAGGAACGCTGTTTGGATTCTTGTCCGGTGCATGAATAAGGTCGGGGGCTGCGGCATCGCCGGGAGCTTGTTTGCCAGGCAGCTTTTCTGAAAGCACGTCGGAGGCGCGCCGGTTGATCTGCGCGGCTGCCTCAGCCTGGTTGAGATCTTTCTGCTGTGTGTCTGTCATGTGGTCGCCAAGTTGCGTAATCACCAGCACTTCTTCAAGCTGAAGCAGATTGGCGGCGGGCTTGATCAAAACGTCGATGTAGGGGTCGTGGTCCTTGTCTTTCTCGACGCTTACCACTTGGCCGACGGGCAGGCCTTTGGGAAAAACCTGGTCGCCTCCGCTGGTGAGCACACGTTCGCCTGGCTTGATGCGTTCGTCGGGAAGCAGGCTGATGATCTGCAACTGACCAGCAGGGTTACCGCGCAGGATGCCACGGATGCGAGTGCTCTCCAAAATGACACCTGCACCTGAGGTCTGATCGGAGACCTCGAGGACCTGTGAGACTGAGGGAAAGACGTCTTTGATTTTGCCTACGATGCCGTCTGGCGTGATGACCGGCATGTCCGGCTTGAGCCCGTCGTGCGAGCCTTTATCGATGTAAAACATGCGCGATTGATCGGTCCCGCTAGTTCCGATGACTTGCGCAGGTAATGTTTTATGGATGTAGTGTTCGCTAAAACCGAGAAGCGACTGGAGCCTTTGCGCCTGCTTTGCGTCTTCGGCGACACTCGCCTGTTCGAGTCGCAGTCGGCTGACTTCGAATCGCAAAGAATCGTTGTCGCTCCGGACGCGGCGCAGATCGATGTAGTTCAGCCATGCGTTTCGCGTGCTGTGAGCGATGGCGAACAACGCTCGTTCGAGCGGCGAGACCGCGGCGACAGCCCAGTAGCGAACCAGACGCACCTTCTGCGGGTCGGGGCCGGACTGCGGCAGGGTGCGCCGCACCTGCATGGCAAGGGCCACCATCTGCAGCAGCAGCACGGCCGCGAGCACCAGCAGATTCTTATAGCGGGCGAAGAAAGATTCCATAAACGCTGCGATGCGAAGCTATGCGTATTCGATTGAAATCTTGCGAAGCAGCTTGAAGTCGGACAGCATCTTGCCTGTACCGAGCACGACGGAACACAGCGGATCGTCGGCAATGGAGACGGGAAGGCCCGTCTCTTCACGAATGCGCTTGTCGAGATTTTTGATCAACGCGCCGCCGCCGGTCAGGACGATTCCTTTGTCGCTGATATCTGCGGAAAGCTCTGGTGGCGTGCGCTCAAGCGCGACGCGAATCGCATTCACGATGGTGGATATGCTCTCTGAGAGGGCTTCGCGAATTTCACTGTCGTCGATGGTGATGGTTTTGGGCACTCCCTCGATCAGATTGCGTCCTTTAATTTCCATCGTTATCGGCTTGTCAAGTGGGTAAGCCGAACCGAGCTGAATCTTGATTTGTTCTGCGGTGCGCTCGCCGACGAGCAAGTTGTATTTGCGCTTGAGAAAATTCATGATGGCTTCGTCGAGTTGATTGCCGGCCATGCGCACCGAACGCGAATAGACAATTCCGGCGAGTGAAATAACGGCGATATCCGTGGTGCCGCCACCGATGTCGACAACCATGTTGCCGCTTGGCTCTGTAATGGGCAGGCCCGCGCCGATGGCGGCGACCATCGCCTGTTCAACGAGATGCACTTCGCTGGCTTTCGCGCGATAAGCGGAATCCATAACCGCGCGCTTCTCTACTTGCGTGATCTCAGAAGGAACGCCGATGACGATGCGTGGATGGACCAGCACCTTGCGGTTGTGCGCCTTCTGGATGAAGTAATTCAGCATCTTCTCAGTCTGGCGGAAATCTGCAATGACGCCGTCTTTCATCGGCTTGATGGCGACGATGTTGCCGGGCGTGCGACCGAGCATCTCTTTCGCTTCTTTGCCGACCGCTTCGACTTCATTGGTGATGCGATTGACGGCGATGATGGAAGGCTCGTTGACTACGATGCCTTTGCCGCGGGCATATACCAGCGTATTGGCGGTGCCGAGATCGATGGCCAGGTCAGAAGAAAACATGCTGAAGAGCGAACGCACGCTGCGCGTGCGCGAAGAACGACTTTGGAATCCGTTTGACGACATGGAAGAGCGCAATTTCCTGTTGGGGGGACTAAGAAAGTCCGAATATGCACAATGACGTGGTGATGCCATTGTATCGCTCAGCACGCGATAAGCCAGCACAAAGTCGGAGCCCCGTCGCGGTCGCCGCGAGCAGGCGAGACGCGGCTGCGCCTTGTTACACGGCGTGAGCAAGTGGTTCGTGGTGAGCGAAGTTCGCTTCCTGCGCCGCGGCTGCGATATCGTTATAGGTTCGCCCGAAGATGCTGAAAGACACATCCAGGGAAGAGGGAAAGAGGAGATGGCAATGGCAGCAAAGCGTTATCTGAATTTGATTGGTGGCAAGTCGATGCCGCCCGCGAGTGGGAAGTTCTTTGAGAATCGCAATCCGGCGAATACGCGCGAGTTGCTTGGACTGTTTCCGGCGTCTGAAAAGGCCGATGTCGATGTCGCAGTTGCGGCAGCCAGGAAGGCGTTTGAGAGCTGGCGGTTGGTTCCCGCTCCGAAGCGGGCTGAGATTCTGTTCCGGACTGGCGAGTTGCTGACAGAGCGCAAAGAAGAATATGCGCAGCAAATGACGCAGGAAATGGGCAAAGTACTGGCTGAGACGCGCGGAGACGTGCAGGAAGCGATTGATACGGCGTATTACATGGCCGGCGAAGGGCGCCGCTTGTTCGGGCAGACCACGCCGTCGGAGTTGCGCAACAAGTTCGCTATGTCGGTACGCATGCCGGTCGGAGTCGTCGGCATGATCGCGCCCTGGAATTTCCCGATGGCGATTCCCTCGTGGAAGATATTTCCGGCGGTCGTTTGTGGAAACACTTGCGTCTTCAAGCCGGCGGAAGACACGCCCATTTCGACGCTGAATCTGGTGCAGACGATGATCGATGCCGGACTGCCGCCGGGGGTCGTGAATCTTGTGTTTGGATTTGGTCCGGACGCAGGTGCGCCGATTGTCGAACATCCGGGCGTACGCGCTATTTCTTTCACAGGATCGAGCGAAGTTGGGCGGCAAGTGGGGCAAACTGCCGCGGGGCTCTTTAAGCCGTGTTCGCTGGAGATGGGCGGCAAGAACGCGATGATCGTCCTAGAGGATGCGAATCTCGATCTGGCGATTGAAGGCGGTCTGTGGGGCGCGTTTGGCACGACCGGTCAGCGTTGCACGGCGACTAGTCGCATTCTGCTGCACAAGAGTATTGCTAAAACCTTCACGAAAAATCTTGTGGCGCGTGCGGAGAAGATGAAGGTGGGCGACGGTCTGAACGCGAGAGTGCAAGTGGGCCCGCAGATCAACCAGCAGCAGGTTGAGACTTCCGAACGTTACTGCGCCATCGCGCTGGATGAGGGGGCAAGGCTGCTGACCGGCGGCAAGCGGCTGATGAGCGGCGATCTGAAGTATGGGAACTTTTTCGCACCGACGATTTTCGGCAATGTGGAACCGCAGATGCGCATCGCGCAGGAGGAAGTATTCGGGCCAGTCGTCTCCTTGCTGACCTTTGAAACATTCGAGGAGGCGCTGCAGATCGCGAACGGGATCCAGTACGGACTATCCACATCGCTCTATACCCGCGATGTGAACCGCGCATTTGAGGCAATGCGTGATCTTGAAGCGGGCATCACGTACGTCAACGCCCCGACGATCGGCGCGGAAGTGCACCTGCCTTTTGGCGGTGTTAAGAAGACGGGTAACGGGCATCGCGAAGGTGGCACTGGAGCGCTGGATTTTTACACGCAGTGGAAGAGTGTGTACGTGGACTATTCAGACAGGCTGCAGCGCGCGCAAATCGATACCGGCGAATAATTTCTGCCACGGGCATTTAGCGAAAGGATAGAAATGATCATTGGCGTACCCAAGGAAGTGAAGGACCACGAGAGCCGCGTCGGCATTACACCGGCCGGCGTGAAATCGCTCGTCGACGCGGGTCACAAAGTGCTGGTCGAGACGCAAGCAGGCGAGCTTTCCGCATTGCCTGACAATGAGTATCAGGCTGCGGGAGCAGAGATTGTCGGCTCTGCTCACAATGTGTGGGGCATGTCGGACATGATCGTGAAGGTGAAGGAGCCTATCGAGCGGGAGTATCAATTTTTCCGCGAGGGCCTGGTGCTGTTCACGTATCTGCACCTGGCGCCGCTGCCGAAACTGACCAACGCGCTGCTCTCGAAGAAAGTGACCGGCATTGCGTATGAGACGATTCGCGATCGGACAGGCGGGCTGCCGTTGCTGACTCCCATGTCAGAGGTAGCAGGCCGGCTGTCGGTGCAGATCGGCGCCGCCTATCTGGAAAAGGAACACGGCGGGCGCGGAGTGCTGCTCGGCGGAGTTCCCGGCGTGCCTCCGGGAAATGTCTGCGTGATCGGTGGCGGGATCGTCGGCACGAACGCGGCGAAAATTGCGCTCGGCATGGGAGCGAAAGTGACCATCGTCGATCTGAATTTAAATCGTCTTCGCGAGCTCGATGACATCTTCGGCGGTCGGCTGCACACGCTGGCGTCGAACAGTTACAACATCGCCCGCGCTGCCGCCGAGGCGGATCTGCTGATTGGCGGGGTGCTGATTCCGGGCGCCGCTGCGCCGAAGATCGTGACGCGTTCAATGGTGGAGAAGATGAAAAAAGGCGCGGTGATTGTGGACGTTGCGATCGACCAGGGCGGCTGCATTGAAACGGCGCGACCGACCACGCATAGCGACCCCTCGTACCTGATTCATGGCGTCGTGCATTACTGCGTAACGAATATGCCCGCGGCAGTCCCAAACACTTCAACATTCGCACTGACGAATGCGACATTCCCGTACGTGATGCGCCTTGCGCAACATGGCCCACAATCCGCTATCAAGGCCGACCCGGGCACTGCGGAGGGCGTAAATACCTACAACGGCGAACTTACGTACAGGGCCGTCGCGTCCGCTCAAGGCAAGCCGTGGAAGTCGATCGGCGAGATCGTCTAAGTCGTACAACGACAGTAGAAGGGCGTGGCCGCGGCCCCGCCCTTTTTGCTTAGCAGAAAACCTTATCGTCTGACGGTCACGCCGCTGCTAAGCCGGAATGTAACGACCGACTCCGCTGGAATCACGATTTCCTTATTCCCGGTGAAAGCGGTTCCCGCTGTGCCGGCTCCTGCACCGAGCAGACCACCGAGCAGGGCGCCCTTGCCGCCGCCCGCCAGACCCCCGATGAGCGCGCCCGCACCCGCGCCACCACCAACCAGGGTGGCGGTGCGCTTACCTTTGCCCTTTACCGTCTGGACGTACTCACTCGATTCGACCGTCGTGCGACCGATCTCGGTCAAGCCGATGCCGATGGTTCCTTCTCCCTTAAAGCGCCCCTGACCCTTCGATGCCACCACGGTTCCCGAAACCGGCGTGCCGGCCTTAAAAACAGTCGCGCCACTTGCGGTGGTCACTGCGGAAGCCAGAGTACCCGAGAACGATTCTCCGACGGAACTCGTCTTTGAACTGAGTGTCTGACCGATGCGAACAGCAACGCGTGTGCCAGCGGGAACCGTGTAGGAAACTGGGACTGGAGCCGCTGCCGCACGAGAACTCCCGGTTTCAGCATATGCCGGCGCACCGTTGGCGGCTGCTGTGGCATTAGCTGGGGCCGGTGCTGCGGGGCTGCCATCTGGATTCGTTACGGGCGCGGGCTGCGTAGCAGCATTCTGCTGGGGTGCTGCCGTCGGCGTGCTCTTACTGCATCCAACGGCGAACAGTAGGGCGGCACAGGAAAGCGATAGTACAGGGAGCGAAAGTTTGAGGTTTTTCATGGCGAATATTGTGATGGTGTGATGCGAGAAAGGTTGAATGGTTGGCTATCGGTTCGCGAATCGCTTCACACCGCTTCAGACCTCCTATAATCAGCTATTTAGATGCCACCTGCAATAGCATGACTAGCCCCCAACCAAAATCTCGGCGCACGGTCGCTCTGCTGCTGGCGATAGGGCTGCTTTTCGCCTTCCTGGTGCTTGCCTCTGAGAACGCGTTCAACCCCCTGCTCTTTCAGCCTGAGACCGCAGGTCAGATTCTCACTTTGACGGTGCTTTCTGCCATCGTCTTTCTACTCTTCGTCCTGCTTCTGGTGCTCTTGTTTCGGAACCTGCTTCGACTTTATGCGGGCCAGCAGAGCCGTGTTCTCGGGTCCCGACTGCGCACTCGTTTGCTCGTAGGCGCGCTGATTCTCTCTTGCGCTCCTTCTGTGTTCATGTTTTCGTTCAGCTATTTATTGATGAACCGATCGGTCGACCGGTGGTTTTCGCAACCAGCGTCCGGCTTGCGAGACGATGCAACGCGTGCCGTGAATGAGGTGATCGTGCATGCAGCGGCCGATGCACAGACCCGCGCGAAGGAGCTGGCGGCGCAACCGACACTCCTTACAGCGGCAGCAAGCGGCGATGCTGCGAGCATTGAAGCCCGGCTCACCGCGAGTCAAGAAGCGTATGCGGACGGAGCTGCAGCGGTGGTTGCCGGCGACCAGGCGACGATGGCGACCAAGCTGCCGGAGCCGGTGAGGTCTGCCTTGCAACAGGAGCTGCTAAGACGCTCGACGCGGGCCGGCGTTCGCGATGATCAACCGATGCGTGTTGGTAATCAGCTTTTCGTAATAGGCTCTGCTGCACTGTCACCCAAATATGCTCCGCCAGCGAAGTTGATGGTCGCAATACCGTTGCCTTCTTTTTTGGTCGTCACGATTGATGATATTCGTACCGGAACGCGCGACTACTGGGCACTCGCGCAGGCGCGCAGGCGCGTCCGCAGCACGTACATGCTGCTGCTGTTGTTGCTAACGGCGCTCACTCTCTTCGCATCAACCTGGCTGGCGCTGTTCTTTTCGAAACAAATCACGCGCCCGATTGAGGCTCTCGCCGATGCGATGGACGCGATTGCGGAAGGCGACTACGGCCAACGTCTGGAACTGGTAGGGACGCAAGAGTTGGCTGCATTGGTTCGTTCCTTCAACGATATGGCTGCGGATCTGGAAGACAGTCGATCGAAGTTGGAGTTCTCTTCGACGCAACTCTCGACCGTCAATAAATCCCTGGAGGAACGCAGGCACGAACTAGAAACGGTGCTCGAAACCATTCCTAGCGGCGTGGCGACTCTTGATTCGCATTTGCGGCTGGTTCATGCGAACCGTGCCTTCTACGAAACGTTTGCTATTCGACCGAACACAGCGGGACTGACGTTACAGCCCCTCTCAAGCGTGATCGCCGCAGAAGCCCTGACGCCGATCGCTCGTATTATTCGCAGCAGCCAACGTATGAGAGTCGCGTCGTCCGAAATCGAACTGACAACGGCAGACGGCAAGCGCAACGTAGCGATGACCGCCGCACCGCTCGGTGGCTCCCGCGAGCCGCGAGGATATGTGCTAGTGCTCGACAATTTGACAGATCTATTGCGGGCACAGAAGCAAGTGGCTTGGAAAGAAGTCGCGCAGCGCGTTGCCCACGAGATCAAGAATCCGCTTACGCCGATTGGGCTTTCCGCGGAGCGTATCCGCCGTCATGTGGATCGAGGCACCGCTGGCGGATCATCGGAAGTGATTCGACATTGCAGCGAAGTAATAAGCGCATCCGTAGAAAGCATGCGGGTGCTGGTAAATCAATTCGCGGCGCTGGCGCAGTTTCCTACGATGCAGCCCCGGCCAGTCGATCTAAACGCGATTGCGGAGGCTGCGGTCGCGACATTTGATGGGCGGCTTGACGGCATTCGCATCGAGCGCCATTTCGAAGCCGGGCTGCCGCCTGTGATGGGCGATCCCGAATCGCTAAAGCGGGCGCTGACGAACCTAATCGACAATGCAGCGGAGGCGATGCATGATGCGCTGCATCGGGTGCTGACCGTCGAGACGAACCTGGCCACGGAGCACTCCGCCGAAGTGGTGATAGCGGACACCGGTACCGGCCTGACGGCGGAGATTCGCGATCGACTCTTTCTGCCCTTCTATTCAACGAAGCAGCGTGGCACGGGACTGGGCTTGTCGATTGCCGCGAAGATCGCGCAAGAACACAGGGGCACTTTGCGCGCAGAACAGAATCAGCCTGTTGGCGCGCGGTTCATTCTTGAGGTGCCGCTCGCGCAGGCAAATAGCGATGCGATTGAATCGCTGGCTGCTACGGCAAAGCCGCGATGAATCACGTGCTGATTGTGGATGATGAGCAGGAGATACGCGATTCGCTAGCCGCTATTCTGAGTGAAGAGGGCTATGAAGTAACCACGACTGCAACCGCGGCGGAAGCCATCGAACTGGTGCGCGATTCCGCGTACGGCGTGGTGCTGCTCGACATCTGGCTGCCCGACCGGGATGGGCTGGAAGCGTTGAGCGAGATGCGAAATAGCGCCAGCCCTGAAGACACGCCTGAAGTCATCATCATCTCGGGCCATGGCACCATCGAGACCGCAGTTCGAGCCACGAAGCTTGGCGCTTACGACTTTCTCGAGAAGCCGCTTTCGATTGATCGCACGCTCATTCTCGTCAAGAATGCGATCGAAGCTCGCCGATTGCGCAAGGATAATCAGGAGTTCAAGCGGCAACTTGCTGCAAAAGGGCCGGTGACAGGAGAGAGCGTTCCGATTAAGGCGCTCCGTCAGCAGATCCGCGTAATGGCCCCGACAAATGGGCGCGTCTTAATATTTGGCGAATCTGGTGTGGGTAAAGAACTGATCGCACGAGCGATGCATGCAGAAAGCCTGCGCAAAGATCGCGTGTTTATTGAACTAAACTGTGCGGCGATTCCAGAAGGCTCGATCGAAGATGAGCTTTTCGGATACCGCAACCTGACCAGCACGAACGGAGCGCGAGAGAAGCGCGGGACGTTTGAGCGAGCAAATGGCGGCACGCTCTTTCTCGATGAAGTCGGGGACATGAGCCTGAAGACCCAGGCGAAAGTACTGCGCGCCCTCGATGAGCAGCGTTTTACTCCGGTCGGTGCCACACATGCAATCGAGGTCGACGTACGCGTGATCGCTGCAACCAACAAAGATCTGGAAGAAGAGATTAGCCGCGGCAATTTTCGCGAGGACCTGTTTTACCGGCTCAATGTGATTCCGTTTTTCGTGCCGCCATTGCGGGAACGCAAGGAGGACATCCCTCTGCTGGTCAAAGAATTTCTCGCGGAATTTGGCCGTCAATATGGGCGGCCACGCATGGACATGGCCGAGGATGCGATAGCAGCGCTGAAGCAATACCATTGGCCCGGCAATGTTCGCGAACTGAGAAATGTGGTTGAGCGGGTTGTGATTTTGAACCCTACAGCGCCACGCATCGAAAAGCGTCACCTGCCGATGCTGGTGTATCGCGGCGCCTCTCGCCGCGGTGAGCAATTCTCAACCTTGCAGCAAGCGCGTGAGGCTTACGAGCGCGATTACATTTTGAAGAAGCTCGACGAATGTCACGGCAATATGAGCCGGGCGGCGGAAGCGCTTGGCCTCGAACGCAGCCACTTGTATCGCAAGATGAAGACACTGGGATTGGCGATCAAAGACAGCCCGTCAAGTTAGCGGTCGTTTCTACTGCTTCGTCGGTTCTTCCTCGTCAGCGACGGGACGCGTCGAGAGATCTTCGAGCTGTCGGCGCCAGTCGAGCGAATCGAGGAAAGAGTCGGAGCCGCGCCACTCGCTCTCGACGCGCACGAAGAGCTCGAGATATACACGGGTTCCGAGGAGTTGCTCTATCTGCTTCCGCGACCGCGTTCCGATTTCCTTCAGCATCGCGCCACCCTTGCCTATCAAGATGGCCTTTTGCCCAGTTCGTTCACAGAAGATCGCAGCGGCAATTTTAGTCAGTGGACTCTTGCTCTTTGAAGATGGCTCTTCGAACCGCTCAACGGCAACCGCGCTGGCATATGGAATTTCTTCGCCGGTCGCGAGCAGAATCTGCTCGCGGATGAGTTCTGAAACCATGAAACGCTCCGGCTGGTCGGTGAACTGATCCTTGGGAAAGATTCTTTTGCCTTGCGGCAGCACTTCGACCAGTTCCGCTACGAGACGATCAACTCCGTCACTTCTGCGGGCAGCCATTGGTACCACGGCGGCGAATGCTAGCAGTGTATTGAGGGCCGAGATCAAAGGCAGCAGCGGTTCGCGCTCAAGAAGATCGATCTTGTTGAGCACGAGGAAGACGGGCAATTGCAGTCTGCGAAGCAGCTTCAGCAGGAACTCGTCCTCGTCGGAGATACGGACCATGCGCGGCGCTTCGGCGCTTTCATTCGCAACCTGCGCAGTTACATTCTCGTCCGGATCGCGAAGGACGTTCAGGCGGAGCTTCGTTGCGTCGAGCATCCAGACGATGGCGTCGCAGGATTCGAGCGCATCGTAAACTTCCTGCATCATCCGCTTGTCGAGCAATGAACCAGGTTTGTGCACGCCGGGCGTGTCGACGAACACGATCTGCGCCGCAGCCTGCTTCCTTCTCGCTGGAACCTCAAGGACGCCCCGAATGCGGTTACGGGTGGTTTGCGGCTTGGGGGTTACGATTGCAATCTTTTCGCCTACAAGCGCATTCAATAGGGTCGACTTGCCCGCATTCGGGCGTCCAACAATAGAGACAAATCCAGCGCGCAAGGCGGTTTTGGTCATTCCGCATTTACCTCGAACGCACTCGAAAGACTCACCTTTTCCTCCGGAGACTTAGGCACGCTCAAGAGGCTCAACCTGACCGACTCAATACGGCGGCCGGTTGAAGCTAGCACTTCCATTCGCATGTCATCGCTTTCCACAACTTCCCCGGGCAGTGGGATTCTGCCTGCTACCTCCGAGACAAGGCCGCCAACCGTTGTGGCGGCGTGATCGCGTTCAACCCGGAAGCTTTCGCCGAAGAGCTCGGGTAAGCGATCCACTTCGAAAGTGCCATGGACTCGCCACGCACCCTCACCGTCTCGATGCGCGACATCATGGGGAACAGGCCTCTCATGTTCGTCGGTGATGTTGCCGACGATCTCTTCGAGCAAATCTTCAATGGTCACCAAGCCCGCAACGCCGCCATATTCGTCGATAACAATGCGCATGTGCTGCTTTTGTTTTTGCATCTCGCGAAGCAGTTCGTAGCCCTTCTTGGTTTCTGGGACAAAGGTTGCGGGGCGCGCGATCGAAGCCACGGAGAGTAGCGAGGCCTGAGTATCCGGAACTTGCAACAAATCATGCGCGAATGCGATGCCGACAATGCTGTCGACAGTGTCGTGATAAACCGGCACACGCGAGAAGGGGCGTTGTTCCAGCGCGGCGGTGAACTCGGCCAGAGTGAGGCTCTCAGGAACGGCAAACATCTCGGGCCGTGGTGTCATCACGTCGCGGGCGATCGTATCGCCGAACTCCACGGCGGAGCGCACCAGCGCGCGATCACTCGCCTCAAGAATTCCTTCTTCTTCGCCCGCTTCGATGAGCGCATTTACGCCTTCTGACGCGTCATCTTCCTTGGTTCGATTCTCGGATTCGGCCAACGCAGCGACCGACTGCAGGAAAGAGAGCAGCACAGTAATCGGAAGAATGAAGTAAAAGAGGAGGCGCAACGGCCAATAAAGGCGGACAACCCACAATCCTCGCGTGCGCGTAAAAAAGACCAGCGGCAAGAAGCGATTGAATATAAGTATGACGAGTACAACGCCGAATAGAGCTTGCAAAATTTCGGGAGCGGTCGGTCGATCCTGCGCGCTGGTTGCGGCGAATAAGAGCGACCCGAAATAGAGCGCCAAGAGTGCAAGAGACAGTTGTGCCCAGATAGCGGCGGACATTTGCGCACGCTCGCCGCTCATTCCCAAGCGCGGCTCGATGCGCGTTTCCCAAGCATCGATATTTTCTTGGTACTCGCGCGAAAGAAACTTGCCGCGCTCAGAGTAAAGTCGGTCGACATACGACGACATGGTAAGAATGGCGAGCAGCAGCGTGATAGCAAAAATGTGTATCAGCAAAAGCGTCATTTTTCACTCCGCTCGATCAAGCTAATCGGCAGACGGAACCGGGCGCGCAATTCGGCTTCGCGCTGTCTCATTTCTCCAGAGTCGTTTTCATGATCAAAGCCGGCAAGATGCAATAGGCCATGGATGAGCAAAATTTTCAGTTCAGCCTGTAAGTTGTGACCATGCTTCGCAGCTTGGCGAGCCGCTGTGTCTACGGAGATCGCAAGATCGCCAGCCTGCGATTCTGCGTTGCCCTCAACCCGCATGGCGGGAAATGAGAGCACATCCGTCGCTATATTCTTGCCGCGGTATTCGCGATTTAGTTTTTTCAGTGTCGCGTCGTCGGTGAGTAGAACGTCGACCTGCCCCTTGAGGCCTAACCGCATCCGAACTCGCGTTACGAAAGCCTCGAGTGCCCTGCGATTAAAGAGAATCGACTTCGAGCGAGCAGGCGGAGGTTCAGCGCCGCCGCCACTGGATGAAGCGCTGCTTGCAACCATCGTCATAACGGAACAGTTCGCGTGCAAAAAATTTGGGAGGGCGTAAGCACCCTCCCCCTCATGGATGATGATATCGCGTTTCTTATTGCGGCTTGCCGCTGGGCGTAGACGCGCCCTCTTGCGACATCGCCAGCGGCAGCGATGGCTGGTTGCGTCCAAATCCGTCGTATGCACGGATAACACGCTGCACCAGATGATGGCGGACGACATCGCCGTCTTCGAAGTGGCAGAAACAGATGCCGTCGACCCCTTTGAGAACTGCCACAGCTTCGATCAGTCCTGACTTCTTCGGGTTCGGCAGATCGATCTGAGTGACGTCGCCGGTGATAACCGCTTTGGAGTTGTTGCCGAGCCGGGTGAGGAACATCTTCATCTGCTCGCTCGTGGTGTTTTGCGCTTCATCCATGATGATGAAGGCGTCGTTCAGCGTGCGGCCGCGCATGAACGCGAGGGGCGCGACCTCGATTACGTTCGTCTCGAGCATCTTGTCCACACGCGCCTGATCGAGCAGGTCATACAACGCGTCGTACAGCGGGCGAAGATATGGATCCACCTTCTCCTGCAGAGTGCCGGGTAAGAAGCCGAGTCGCTCGCCCGCCTCTACCGCCGGGCGAACCAGTACGATGCGGCTTACCTTCTTCGCGTTAAGGGCCGCGACGGCCATCGCAACAGCGAGGTAGGTCTTACCGGTGCCCGCTGGCCCGACACCGAAGACCATGTCGTTGGTTTCAATCGCCTCAACGTAATGGCGCTGATTCAGCGAGCGCGGCTGCACCATGCGCTTCGTGCCTGCAGAGCGCTGTTTGCCGCTTTCGATGAGCGAGCGGAGGGTAACACTTGCGTCTGCGACGCACAGTTTCAACATGCCGTGCAATTCGCCATTGCTAGGGACGTGGCCTTGTCGGCGTAGAGCTTCGTAATCGGAGAAGATGCGCTCTACGCGAACGATAGACTCGCTCGATCCCTCCAGATGGACCGCGTCGGAGCGAAGATCGATGCGAACGTTCAGCATGTCTTGCATCAGGTTGAGATTTTCATCGCGTGTTCCGAATAACGGTTCGATGTTGGGCGTTATCTCAATCGCTTTTCTCATCCAGTGTCTGGGCGACCTCCGGGTCTTGGGTTAGGACCGACGTGGGCGTGCAAAAGAAAGCCTGTGCCGGATTTCCGACAAAGGCATTCCCAAGTTTTTCGGGCGACGATGTGCGATGGAGGGTTGGATTCGTTGCGGGTTGGCGAAGAAGACCAATGGGCGATAGGCCTACAATGGGCAAAGAGTAGCGCTGCTTAAGGAATGCGTCAACCGGCAAATGATGAATTTGCGAGTGCATTCGTGGTTCCCAGTTGTTGGATGCTGAAGAGTTCCATCAGGACTCTCGTTGACCCTGTTGCTGGGATTTCGTACACTGAAAGCTCAGCAGATGCGGCTTGAGTCTCTCTCTGCCGGCGTCCGAAATTCAAGGAAAGTTCCAATAGGTCACTGAGAACAGAATGGCGAACCATGTTTCCGCGCTGAAGCGCGCCCGTCAGACCGTAACGCGCACCGCCGTCAACCGCGCAAACAAGAGCAAGATCCGCGGCAGCCTCCGCTTGCTGCGTGAGGCATTGCAGAATGGCGACTCCGGCGTTGCCGCCGAGCAATACAAGAAGACAGTATCGGAACTGGACAGGAGCGTGCAAAAGGGCGTTCTCCACAAGAACACCGCGTCCCGCTACAAAGGCCGGTTGTCAGCCCGCGTGAAGGCGCTCAGTACGAGGCCCGCGGATGCGGCGGCTACTCCAAAATCAAGAGCCAAGGCGAAGAAGTCGGCTTAATCACTTCTGCAGTTCTAAATATGAACCCGGCCCTTGGCCGGGTTTCTATTTTGCGTGCGGCACATCGTAGACTTCGATCGCGCCGTGGTTTAGAACCGCGAGTTGCGCACCGTCCGGCGAGAGCGCGAAATTCTGCCCGGTCGCGTACGGCGGCGAGATCGAGACGGCGAGTAGAGGCTCTCCTTTGTTTGTGCTGTAGACAGTGATGTCTTCGAAACGAGCCGCGTCTTCGCCCAGGACGCCGAAACCTTCGACCGTAGAATTCGTGTGCACGGTCGCAACCGCGAATCGTTCATTGTTGGCAGCGAATGCGAATACCGGGCGCGAAAGATTATTCAGCCATTCGTCGCGCCACAACTCCTTGCCTTCGCGGTTGTAGGCGAGAAGCACGTGATAGTTGAGCGCGCTGACACATGTCGCGACCAAAAACGCATCGTTCGACAACGGAACTAAAGGCGGCCCGCAATTACTTTCGATCTTTGCGACCTGCGCCGGCTTCCCGTTGAAGGGTTGGAAGGTGACGATCCAGTGCCCGTGTCCGGCGGCCAAGGTGTTGTAGAAGCCGTCCCGCACGACTGGGACATTCACCGGCGAATGCTCGTGGGCGATTCCCACCATGGCAGCGGAATCGAGCGAGATGATATTGAGATCGATGTCTTCGAATGGAATCGTGCCCTCGCCGCGCATCGCCTTTTCGAGGAGCCGCGCATGTTCCTCGGATGTGTGCTTTTCGTGCTGGGTTTCAACCACAATTGCGCGACCGTCGGGAGAAGTAACGACCAGCATCGGCCGCGCAGGAAAATCCATGATGCGATGGCCTTGGAGCGAGTTCTGCAGCAATTCAAAACCATGACAGCGGCGTAGCAACACGCCATTGTGTACAGGCCAGATATAGCGATCGTGATCGTGCAACTGCCACTTCGTTTCGTCCAGCGCTTTGCCGTCAGGCAGAGAGATGAGCGCGGCGTGAACGAGTTGATCGTCGTCGTATAGCGCATCGCAGTGTTCGACCCCGCGCTCGAGCAGACCGCGCGTGTTGAAGGTGAAGAGCAGACGATCGAGCGTAAAGAAGTTCAGTGAAACCGGAAAATGTCCAGTGACAAGGCGCTCAAAAAGCGGCTCGCGATAGCCCATCTCGCGAGTCGAAATGCTGTAGGCGGGTTTCGGCGCTGTTTTTTTCTTAGCCGGAGGCTTTGCGTGGGTGTCGCGGCCGGCGGGCGGGGACTCCGCGCCCATCAGCGATGCGCAAACGAAGAGGGCAAGAGAAACGCATCGGAGGAAGAGTTGTCGGGACACGTCTGCACTTACTGTTTCATAGCGCTTGCGATGCTGCCAAATTGGTCTGTTACAACGCGAAAACGTCCTGCTGCGCGCCCAACAGCGACGAAGCCGCTGTTCCTGGCTCGCTCGCGAGGTCAATAACCAGACGCTCGAGAACGAGGCGTTTGTCGGGCGGGCTGGACCGCAGCTCGATGTCGGCGCGTGCGACCAGACGGAGAGCGCGCGTCAGTTCGCGGCGCGATTTGTAGCGGCGTGCCTGGCGGATCAAATCTTCCGCGGCGAACGGTGGCATGCGGAAGCCCTGCCAGAGGACTTGCCAGATGGCGCGAGAATCGCGGACGTTTTTCTCGTTGATGATCAGCATCTGACGGAAGGTGCGCGCAAGCATGTAGAGATGGCCGATCGCGGCATCTTCTCCGCCGTCGCTTGCATTCAACATTCCGTCGAGCAGTGCGAGGGCACGCGGCTTGTCTTTTGCAGAGATGGCATCGGTCAGTTCATAGAGGGAACGCTGTTTCGCCGCGAGCACCATGGTTTCTACATCGCCCAGGGTGATGATGCGTTTTTCGCCGACGTAGAGGACGAGCTTTTCCAGTTCGCTGGCAATCAACATCATGTCGCCACCGAGCGCGTCGACCAGCTCGCGCGCGGCGTCTTGTTCGCAGCGTGCGCCGCGCCGTTCGGCGGCATCGATCAGCCAGCGGATGGAGTCCGCTTCGGCTACGCGGCCTAGTTCGACGACTCCACAATATTCGCCAAGAGTTTCGCGAATGCGCTCGTAGCGGTCCTTGTCCTGCATGTCCATGCGGCGGAGGTCGGATGGAATGCGGATATGGTCAGCGATGAAAAGAATCAGCGCCTGCGGATTCGGCGACTTGAAGTATTCGGTGAGAGCCGCGAATTCTTCTTTTTTCGCGCCGCGGGTGTAGAGCGCCTTGATTCCGCGGACGAGGATGAGTTGGAACGGGGCCATCAGCGAGGGCGTGCGGGCGCGGTTGAGCACGTCGAAAATGCTGACCTCAGCGAGGTCGAGGTCGGAGAGCGAAAAGTCGCGCATGGACGGGTCCACCAGCGCTTCTATGGCACCGCGCCGGGCGCGGTCGAGCAGGAAGATTTCGTCACCGAGCAGGACATAGCCTGCCTTGCGAGCATCGGTCTCGATTTCGGCGAGGAAGCGTTCGGTGGCGACGAAGCTGCGGATTTGTTCAGGCGGCATTAGGCTTTGTGAATTGGCTGCGGTTCAGAACGACTCCAGCATATCGCTCACGAGCGTGGCTGCGAAATCCTGCGATAAACGAT
Source organism: Terriglobales bacterium (assembly GCA_038199445.1). Taxonomy (GTDB): domain Bacteria; phylum Acidobacteriota; class Terriglobia; order Terriglobales; family Acidobacteriaceae; genus JBBPYY01. The sequence continues at coordinate 17,893 of JBBPYY010000002.1, forward strand.
TCACGGCGGGGGAATCTTCCTGAATAAAGCTGGTGATGTCCTGGGTCGTTTGATATTGCTGGCGGAAGAGGTAGCTCGCGTTTTGATATAACACGCGGTTGCCGGCGTCGGTCAGTACGACTTTCGCGGTGATGGTGATGAGATAACTCGAAGACTGGCCGGTCCTGGAATCGTAGGTAAGCGGCTCCACTTTTTCGGTCAGGATGGTTCCCCGCAGGAGCGCCCCGTCGGTCTCTGCCGCGTCGTGGGACACCACGTGATAGTGAGTGCGGCTGGTGAGTTCGTGGATGACGGCCTGGGTCATCGCGACTTCGGTGTGGTACGTGAGCGTGTTGTTGGCGAAGGTGGGTACCGAAAGGGTGGAGATGCCGGGGGAAACGTGAGCGGCTGAGCCGGCGACATGGTAGCCGCAGCCGGTGAAACAGAAGGTCAATAGAGCGAGCGCGAGGAGGGGGTACCCCCCTATACCCTTTTGCGGGTCCATATCTGATAACAAGAGACTTACAAGGCCCATATTTGATACTAAAGGACTTACTCACTAACCTTTGATAAAAAGCGACTTAACCCCGTCTGCGTGTATTTTCATGTGGAGTACTTTGAATTTCGAGCTCGGGAGACCGATGTTACATCTCTATATATTCCATTTTATCAACTTGGACTGTCTTTACTGTCATTTTTTGAAATATTTAAGTGGAATGAGTGCCTGAGTTTGCGTCAGAACCTTCGTGTTGGAGGCTTGACAAGATTATTCATTGCTGACGCGTCAGGAATTACACGTCTGCTCAAACCCGGGCGATCATTACCTCGGTCGCTTTCACCAGAGCTGCCGCTACATCTCCCTTTTTCAGCTTCAACGCGCGCGCGGCATCGGCCGTAATGATCGAGGTCACTTGCTGTTTGCCAATTGCCAGCACGACTTGCGCCAGGAAGCCCTCGATCCTGATTTCGACGATCCTCCCTACAAGTTGGTTTCGGCCGCTAATGGTCGTGAATCGGGTGTGGGACTGGCGCGCTTCAGAGCGGGCGGAGCGAGCGATGAAGGGGTTTAACGCTGTCCGTGACACGCGATGGTGTCCGCCGGCTGTCCGGGTAGTTTTTAACTTTCCGGCTAGGATCCACTTCTTGATGGTGGGATAGCTGACGCCAAGAATGGTCGCGGCTTCGCGGGGTGTCAGAGTTGCGCTCGCATTCGGCATGCTGGCCCTCTTTTCTAAAATGGAATTCTGCCGGTAAACACCAGGCCGTGATTGAACGTGTGGAAATGCGAAGTCGCTATCTGCTCCCCAAACCCGAATGTTGCGCCTACGCGCGGATGTGACTTGCTGAGATGGAAACGCCCGAGGAGAATGCCGGGCGTAATGAAGTTTTGCATCTTTCCGTCGTTCGAGCCACCTTCAAAGAAGGTGCTGTTATTTTCAATCTCCGGCCACAGATATCTTCCCAGTTTCTGCTGCGCCGTCGTATTCCAGGTGATGGGGCGTCCCACCGTCTTTGTGTTGGACGCCGGCAGTGCAGCCCCCGCTGTTGAGACGAGGTCGAATTTGCGGAAGCCCTTTCCTAAAGCAAGGGTGGGCGTCACGGTCGCGGCCACACTGCCATTCTTGTAACTGCCTGTCGGAATGCTGCCACCGAGGAAGGCGGTAGCGATGTAGTTGCCCTGCTCCTCATTGGCGGACACGATCCGGTACTTCAGCAGAAACGTGGTGTCTCCAAATCCGTCGTGCGCGTTGCTGTTGTGCTGAATGTAGCCAGGGACGTTGAAGATCAGTTCCACAGGCTTGAAAGGAATAAGCTCGAGCCCTTTTGCATTTCCGTAGTTCCAGGTGTTGGTGCGGGCCGGAGTGATCTGCCGGACGAAGTCGGAGCGGAACTCCTGCTCCAAACGCGGAGTTACGGTGACGAGCGGCGTGACCCAATGTGGCTGCTCGGATTGGATAAGTGTGGCGCGATGCTGCCAGCGGTCGATGAAGCTGTCTTGTGCGCGCAGCCCGGATGGAAGAAGAAAGAGCAGGGTTGAGAAGAAGGCCACGAAGGGCGCGTGTCTGGGTCGCATGGAGCCTTTTGGTCGCATGGAACGAATTTATTCGATTTATTCGCTATTTTATCGAATTAATGGAGGCCGATTGCGCAGTCAATGGGAAGGCCCTTCCGTATTCCGAAAAGGAAAAAACCAAGCCGCAGCTTTTTTTGCCACGTGGGTCACTGCTCCAACTAGGTGGTTTCTGCGGATGCTTCTGTGGGGATGCGCACCGTGAAAGTGGTGTTGCCGGGTTTGCTGGCGAATGAGATGGTGCCACCGTGCTTCTCGATGATACCGCGGCTGACCCACAGGCCGAGGCCGGTGCCGACATCCTTCTTGGTGGTGAAGAAGGGTTCGAAGAGACGCTTGGCGGCTTCTTCGCTGATGCCTTCGCCCGAGTCTGAGATGGCGATTTGAATATTGCCGGGCTCCGACTTTGCGGAAACGTGGATGGACTCGCCTTCGCTGGTCGCGTCCATTGCGTTTCCGACGAGATTGGCGAGGACCTGCTTGATTTCGCCTGCGACGACGGTCGCAGGCAGGTGGTGATCGATGGAGGTAGTGAGTTTGATTTTCTTACCGTCCAGGCGGCGGCGGTAGATCTCCAGCACTTCTGAGACGATGGCGCCGACTTCCGCCGGGGCGGCGCTGACGGACTCGCGATAGAAGCCGAGCGTTTGGCGAACGATCTGCGCGACGCGTTTGAGTTCTTCTTCGGCCATGGCGAGATGCCTTTCGGCCTGATGAGGCAGATCGGCGGAGTGGCGCGCGAGATACACGAGATTGGTGACTGCCTCGAGCGGGTTGTTGGTTTCATGGGCGACGGTGGCGGCGAGCCGGCCGGCGGCTGCCAGCTTCTCGGTTCGACGCAGCGCTTCTTCCGTCTGCCTGCGCTCGGTAACGTCCATCGCGATGCCGTGCAGGGCGATCGCTTTGCCGTGTGCGTCGCGGGTGATTTGACCACGGGAATGGATCCACAAAATGCGGCCGTCGCCGGCGATCGACCGGTGCTCAAACTCCAACTCCTCCTGATCGGAGGCGAGTACGGCTTCGAGATCGCGCAAGACTTGGGCACGATCCTCTGGGTACACGAGCCCGGAGCCGCGCTCGAAGGTGGCGGGCGTTTCTGGGTTGAGGCCATGCACGGCTTTGAATTCCTCGGACCAGTAGATTCTCTGGTTGAGCAGATCCCAGCTCCAACTACCCATCTTCGCCGCGGCGTGGGAAAGGCGAAGCTGTTTCTCGTTGTAAAGCATCTCGCGATAAAGACGCGCGTTGTCGATGGCGACAGCGGCGCGTGAGGCCAGCGCTTGTGCCAACTGCAAATCGTCATGATTGAATGAGCGGCCGGTCGCGACCAGGCGCAGGGCGCCGAGAATGCGATCGCGGGACTTGAGCGGAACGATGATGGCAGAGGTCATTTGCAGATTGCGCATCAACTGCAAATGTTCTTCATCGCGCGCGGCCTCGATAAACATCTCTTCTGGAATGTGCGGCAAGAGAATGGACTCCCCTGTGCGAAGGACCTTACCGACGCCACGGTCGGGAGAGACCTGTTCGGGATAGCGCGCCACGAAAGCGTCGGCCAAAGCCAGCTGTGCGGGGTCAGCGTGCGCGGCAGTGATACGGGTGAGCGACTCTCCTTCGACGATGTGCATGGTGCACCAGTTCGCGATAAATGGAACGGCGAGATGTGCGACGCGGTCGAGAGTGAGTTCGTAATCGAGGGACGAGGCAAGGACGGCGCTGGCCTCGCTGAGAAACGCGAGACGGCGTTTCTCTCTTTGATTCTCTTCATACATCTCTGAGGTCTGCAGAGCGACGGAGGCGAAGTTCGCGAGGGCGGTCGCATGGTCCAGCACTTGTTGGGAAAAATCACGCCGCTGGCGATAGTAGAACGTGATGGTGCCGACGGGCTGAGCATCGATCCACATCGGCATGATGAGGAGGCTCTTCACCCCCTCCCGTTGATACGTGGCCTGCTGCTGTTCTACCAGCGGGTGAGATGCGACATCGGGGATGGCGATGGGTTGGCGTGTTGGAGACCAGGCGTCGTTGCCCTGCAACTGAGTGCGGTAGTCGCTGGAAAGCCCCTCGGTCGCGAGCGCGCTCCATATCCGGCCGCCGTCATAGGTGCGCCAGACCGCGTATGCGTCGGCCGCGACCAAGTGGCCGGAAAGGCTGAGGATGCTGGAGAGTACCTGAGGAACACTTTGGCGGTCGCGCAATGCCGCCGACGCGTAGAGCAGCAGTTGCAGCGCAGAGGCGGAATTCAGTTCTGTTGCATGTGCGTCGAGTTGTGGCACGAATTCTCTGTGTGGCGTTGAAGTCAGCTAACTGGCCCGGAATTCCACCCACCTACAACTATACAAATGATGAAAATGGGATGCGGCAGACAGCTTGGGCGACTCTTGTCCGGTCAGGAAGAAAGCGGGTAGCTGGCGGCGCGGAGGAGCCACTGGGTCACGCTTTCAGTTGGGAGAGTCGAGTGCTCGGAGGTTGCGAGAAAATCGTAGGCGCGTTGCATCCAGAGAGCCGTAAGGTCTTCGCGGTATGCGGAGGCTGGCTTGCCGTTGGTGGCGAGCAGACGCTGGAGCCCGGTGCGCATTTGGCTGAGGGCTTCGCGTGGTTCGTAGCTGCTCGCGTACCAGAGCGCGACGATGAGGTGCTCGCGGTGGTGAAAGTGTGTCATGGAGAGTGTCGCAGCTTCAAATTGGTGAACGAGGGTTCGGATTTCGGCTTCGGTCATGTTGTGATCGGGTGACTGGTAGAACGCAGCTTTCTGACTGCTGGAGCCTAGCTTAAAAAGAACAGGCGGCCTGATGGCCGCCTGTTTTGTGTTTGATGGAAACGGTAATCTTATGCGGGTGAAGGAGCATTAGTGCCGGTGAAGCCGGGTGTGCGGTTGCCCTCAGGTTTGAGGACTTGCGGGATGTGGCCACTATCGTCTCCGTCGCCTGAAGCGTGGACCTTGATCGGGGGCAGATCCTGGCCATCGATCAAGAGCTTCAGTTCGCTGGCGTCGAGGGTTTCGCGGTCGAGCAGCGCCTTGGCAATGCGGTGCATCGGGCCGTCATTTTCTTCGAGCAGTTTATGCGCGGCCTGGTACCCGGCATCGACGAATCCGCGAACCTCAGAGTCGATCTGCTTGGCGGTGTCGTCGGAGAA
>JBBPYY010000003.1:0-10065 GCA_038199445.1 Terriglobales bacterium
AACTCGCGGAAGACGAAGCGCAGTTTCCCGTCGCGGCCAAAATGCTTGGCAGGCTCCGCCTCGATAATCTGTCCGATGAGAACGGAACCGACCGGCACCTCGACCGAGTGATCGGCCGCGTATAAGGGTTGAGTGACAACGGCTTCGAAACGCGCACCCGAGGTCGAACTCGCGGAGTCGAGCGCGTCCGCAAGATACGCATGCAAGCGGAGCATGTTCGGGTCGGCCTGCGTCTCTATGGCCTGGTTGGATTGCCAACTTGGATCGGCCGCCACATCGAGAGGAGCGGCAAGGGCAAAGGTCCACTGCGTGTCGCGCCGGATGCGCTGCGGATGATACGGCAATTGACCGTAAATGTAGTCGGTGAGGCGCTCCGTCTTTCCGGGAGCCGTGATTGTCTCTTTCGTCTGCTTCAGTTGAACGATGCCCTGATTCCACATCTGCCTGACAAGAGATTCATGTTTGGCTGACGCACTGAGGATTTTGATCTGCAGCGCGCCTTGTGTCGCGGGGTCCGCATCCAGCGAGATAGTCCGTTGATCTGGCAGTATGAGTGACGTGAAGCGAATCGTGGGAGTATGGAGTGGAGTGAAGTCGCCATCAAACCGCGCCGACCTGCGCGCCTTCTTATCGGGCTCGAGTGCTGTTACGGTGCCGCTTACTTTCGCGCCAGCCGGAATGACGATTTCAGAAGCGACGTAAATCGGTTCGACGGTATGCGCATCGATCGTTTGACCGACACTCATCGCGGTGCGCCGGTCGATCTGCACGTGAATTGGAGTGCCCCGCGGAATGGGGGCTGCCAATGCGAGCGAAGACGCGAGGGGAATGAGGAACCCTGCTACGTGTGAAGCCAACCTAATTTGCACTGTTTGCTCCTTGGCCTCGTGTCTTTGCCGCAGCGGGGAGCGGGGCCATCGTTCTTCTCTATTAGACGCGATTCACCGCATCGGCGCTCGCCAGATGAGTGCAATAGTCATGTGAGGCCGGACCGTTGAGCTGCCCGGGCAAAGTAGTATGACAAAGAAATGAACCCTTGTTTCACGCAATCGTGGTCGGCGGAGATTCTGCCGCGTCGCCCGCTTATCGCGCCTGCCGTGCAATTCATTTATCCGCAGACCTTGGCGGAAGACGACGGCGCGCGCGAAGATGCCACCGCCGGTGCGCTGGAAGTAATGGTGAAGCCTGGCGAGGGTGGAGTCTTTCTCGCGACGTTTGCGCGCGGCTTTGCCGAGCCGACGCTGCCGCACGGAGTCTGGGCGTGTCCACACCCTGACTGGCTTTGCGCGGCGGCTGGCGGGTATGTCTACATGATCGATACGAAAAAGCCGCAAGACTGGAGACAGATTTCCTATCGTCCGGTCGTCGATGTGCGTCCCGTTGTCTCGCACGGTCTGCTGTTGTTGACCGGTTTTCGTACCGTGCTGGCCTGGGGACAAGGCGGCATCGCATGGGAGTCGGACAAGTTGAGTGATGAGGGTTTGCGCATCACGGGCATGAGCGGAGATGAACTTCGCGGCTCCGGATGGGACATGCGCAGTGACTTGGAAACGGCCTTCGCGCTCGATTTGCGGAGCGGGCGAGCGATTGACGTTTCACGCTGACTCAGCCGGTTTGGCATAGAAACTTAATGCGACGTCGCCCTGCTGCAGCAACCGGTAGCGAACCAATCCTGCTGGTGCTGCATCGGGCGGCTGTCTGCGGGCATGTTCGGCAATCACGATCGCCCCCGCTGCAAGCACTGGCAACTCGCCCAGCAAACGCTGCGTCGCTGAAAATTCACGGACCGCTTCATAGGGCGGGTCGAGGAACACGAGGTCGAGGGTCGTTCCAGCGGCAGCCATCGCGCGCAGCGCTGGCTCGGCACCGCGGAGGTCGACGCCATATTCCACACCTTCCGTCAACCCAAGCGATCGCGCATTTTCGCGTAACGCGATCAGCGCCGGCTTCGAGTTCTCGGCAAAGTGAGCATACTTCGCGCCGCGACTGAGCGCTTCAAAACCTACCGCGCCGGAGCCGGCATAGAGGTCGGCGAAGATTGCTCCGGCGATGCGAGGCTGCAATACGTTGAACAGCGTCTCCCGCAGACGATCACTGGTGGGACGGGTCTCCAGTCCGTTTGGCGCAACCAGTTTGCGCGAGCGAAATTGTCCGGCAATGATGCGCACGTCGTTCATCCTAATTGTTGACGGCGTGCCCCGAGCGCCAGCCTCTACAATAAGAGAGGAGGCGGAAGAAGCAATGCGCGGATGGTCATTTCCACTGGTGCGATTGATGGGCCTCGAACTCCGCATACACATGTTCTTCGTGTTGCTGCTGGGGTTCTGCATTGCCTTCGCCAATGTGGCCGCCATCTCCATCACACGCGCGGTCGTTCTGTGGCTGCTTATTCTGGTCGCTGTGCTGGCGCGCGAAACGGCGCGCATTCTCGCGGCCGCCTATTTCTCGCTGGACCTGCGCAATGTGCTGCTGCTGCCGATCGGCGGACTCTTCGCATATGCTTCGCCGCAGTCGTCGGAACGCGCGGCGGAGCCACGCATGCTGCGGACAATGGCTGTCGTCGGACCGTTGGCCAATTTAGCTTTCGCAGCGCTTTTGATCGCGATGACGCGCGCCGGAGCACCGGCCATCGCGCTGATCGCCCACCCCTGGGTCACTCCGCTGCACCTGTTGCGGAGCGCGGTCTGTATTAATCTTTTGCTTGCCGGAATCCATCTGCTGCCCGCGTATCCGCTGGATATGGGCCGCGTGGTTCGTCGCGCGGCGGCGTCCGCCCCATCGCTTTCAGGCAGATTTTCGATTCCGCGCATGCTGACCCAGACCATTCCGATATTGCTGTTTGTGTGGGGCGCGATCTATCAGATTCCCTGGATGTTGGTCGCAGGATTTTTTATTCCTATCGCTGCCCATCTCGACGATCAGGGAATGCTGTTTCAATCCGTGGTGGACACGGTACACATGGGCGACATTATGCTGACGGATTTCTCAGCGCTGTCGCCGTCCGACACGCTAGAGGATGCTCTCGAAAAAGCCATCCACTCTCTGCAAGACGACTTCCCTGTGGTGCGTGGCAGAAACCTGGTCGGCGTGGTATCGAAGCAGCACATTCTCGATGCGCTGCGCAGTGAAGGGAACGGCTACGTGCAGGGAATCATGATGCGCGCGTTCCATGTGGCACAGACTGGCGATTCGCTGGGCAGCGCGTTTCGCCGCATTACCGGCGGGCGCGGTCTGTCGCTGGTACCGGTAATCGATGGCGAGCGTATCGTCGGAATCGTAACGCTGCAGAATCTGATGCACTCCATGGGCCTGCTCTCGGAAGGCCGCCGGCGTCGCCAACAGGAGCAGTAGCGCCGTGGCTTCGCATTCCGATCCAGACGACGCGGCCGCCGCTCCACCGCTAGCTCCCGGTCTCTACCTGGTTGCGACGCCCATCGGCAATCTCGAAGACATCACGTTGCGCGCGCTGCGCGTGCTGCGTTGCGCGGACCTGATCGCGTGTGAAGATACCCGGCAGACGCAGAAGCTGCTGAACCACTTCAACATCGCGGGCAAAACCATCAGCTATCACCAGCACAACGAGCATTCGCGCAGTGAAGATTTGCTGGCCACTCTCAGCGCCGGCGGCCGTGTCGCGCTTGTCTCGGACGCGGGAATGCCCGGAATCTCAGACCCCGGCGGCGCAGTGGTGAATGCAGCGATCCAGGCTGGCATCGCTGTGTTCCCTGTTCCCGGAGCGAATGCCGCGCTCAGCGCGCTGACCGGTTCCGGCCTCGATACCGAGCGATTTTTGTTTCTCGGATTTTTGCCACCACGCGGTGGCGAGCGCAGGTCGCTGCTGGAGTCGTTTGCGCAGGAACAGTCCACCCTGATCGCCTACGAGGCGCCGCATCGCATTCTCGATGCGCTCGCGGATGTTGAGGCGGCGATGGGTGCATCCCGGCGCATCGTGCTGGCGCGAGAACTAACTAAGGTATATGAAGAATTTCTTCGCGGAACGGTTGTGGAGGTGCGATTCACTCTTGCGCAACGGGAGCGCCAGCGCGGGGAAATGGTGCTGCTGATTGCCGCTGCATCTGCTGAAGCGGTCACGGCGCAGCACGTGAGCCTACGCGAGCGGGTTGCCGCGCTGGCCGCGGAAGGGGTGGATGAGAAGGATGCTTTGAAACAGATCGCACGGGAACGCAGCGTTTCAAAAAGCGAAGTTTACCGCGAGTTGCAGCGCGAGCGGGCGAAACGCTAGGCGCGTCCCTTGACCCGGTCGTACATATAGCGGTCGCTGGTTGTGCCAAGCGATTCGTTGTAGAAGGTGGTTTCGCCGGTGATTTCTTTCAGTTGCTCGGTGAACTCATGCAACGCGCGAAGATGCTCAGCGGTGGCGGCTACGGTCAGCTTTGAAGTCATGAGAAACTTCTGAAAGCCGCGGTCTTCAAGGGTTGCCATTTCACCGCCGAGAATGCACATCGGTTTGCCCACGATGCGCAGTTCATTCTCTGGATTGCGCTCCAGCATTGCACCAGATCCGTTTTTGCTGACAACGGCGCGATTTGCGACCCCCGGCACTTCAGCAACATCAAAGCCCTGTTGCCGCAGAGCGGCGATAACATTGTCATAGGGTCGGGAAACGGTTCTGTTCTTGGCCATGGTGTGGTAGTGAGCGGGCGTAAACTTCGATAAGTCCCGAATCATTGTGCATGACGCCGGTACGCGCAAGCAAACGGCCGAAATCAATCCAATGGCAACAGTAGCGGCAAAACAATACGGTGCGCGATCGCTCGAGCGAATCGGGCATACTCCGTTGCTGCGTCTGGATCGCATCACTGCCCACTTGCCGCATGTACAAATCCTCGGCAAGGCGGAGTGGGCAAACCCCGGCGGCAGCGTCAAGGACCGCGCGGCCTCGGCGATTGTTGCCGATGCTCAACAGCGAGGACTACTGGGCTTGCGGCGTCCGGGCGTCGCGCTGCTCGACGCGACCAGCGGGAATACTGGCATCGCTTATGCCATGCTTGGTGCCGCGATGCGCTTTCCCGTCACGCTGTGCGTGCCCTCGAATGTTTCACCCGAGCGCAAACGCATTCTCGCCGCGTACGGAGCGACCGTGGTTTGGACCGACCCGGCGGATGGCTCCGATGGAGCGATCCACAAGGCGCGCGCCATGGCGGATGCCGAGCCGGATCGCTTCTACTATGCGAACCAGTATGGAAACGATGCCAACTGGCTGGCGCACTATCACACCACGGCCAACGAGATCTGGCAGCAAACCGACGGTGCGTTGACGCATTTCGTTGCGGGCCTCGGCACCAGCGGCACCTTCGTGGGCGCGACGCGGCGCTTCCGCGAACTGAACCCGAAGATTGAATGCGTTTCAATGCAGCCGGATTCTTCCTTTCACGGCCTCGAGGGCTTGAAGCACATGGCGTCTGCGATCGTTCCGCCCATCTATGATCCGACTCTCGCGGATCGCAATATCGAGATGTCGACCGAAGCAGCCTACGTTATGGCGAAACGTCTCGGTCGCGAGGAAGGACTGTTGGTCGGTGTCTCCGCTGCTGCTGCTGTTGCGGCATCGCTCGAGGTCGCTGAAGGATTGCCTACGGGAAAAGAAGCAGTCATCGTTACAATTTTGTGCGACTCGGCTGACAAGTACCTTAGCGAACGGTTCTGGGAAGAATAATCAACATGCTGACCATCACACCCTCGGATTACAACGCGCTGCGCGCGCACGGCGAAGAAACGTATCCCCATGAGTGCTGCGGCGTGCTGTTGGGCTACGCGGATGACGGCACGAACCGCGTGATTGCGATTGAACGCGCGGGGAACACACGCACCGATCGGGCGCATGACCGCTACAACATCGCTCCTGAGGAGCTGATCCGTATCCAACGACAGGCCCGGGAGCGCGATATGGACATTGTGGGTTTTTACCATTCGCATCCCGATCATCCAGCACAGTGGTCGCAGACCGATCTTGCGGAAGCGCACTGGATCGGATGCTCCTACGTCATTACCAGCGTTCCAAAAGGCACCGCCACAGTTACAACTTCATTTTTGCTGACTGGAACGACCGAAGAAGACAAGCGATTTATCGATGAGCCGGTCCACATTGAAACTGCAACCGCACGGCAGAAGGAAGCCAAATGAAAATTCACATCCCTACCCCGCTCCGCGTCTACACAGAGAAACAAGCGAGTGTCAGCGTGGACGCCGAGACGGTCAGCGATGCGCTTGCTGCCCTGACCGCAACGCATCCTGACCTGAAGAAACATCTCTACACCGAGGAAGGCAAGTTGCGCTCTTTCGTCAATATCTATCTGAACGACGACGACATTCGCTATCTGCCGGAGAAGGAAGCGACGCCAGTGAAAGACAGCGATACGCTATCGATTATCCCGTCGATTGCCGGCGGTGCTCCGGGAGCTACTGCGGTTATGAATGAAGTGAAGCGGGAAGAAGTCACTCTGTCGAACGACGAAATCCAGCGCTATTCGCGGCACCTGATCATGCCGGAGGTCGGCAGGGATGGGCAGAAGAAGCTGAAGGCTGCGCGCGTGCTGTGCATCGGCGCTGGTGGCCTGGGCTCGCCGCTGGCGCTGTATCTCGCTGCTGCGGGGGTGGGCACGCTGGGCCTGGTCGATGCGGATGTCGTCGATTCCAGCAACCTGCAGCGGCAGGTCATTCACTCGACCCGCGACATCGGCAGATCGAAGCTTGACTCTGCGGAAGAAAAACTCACGGGGCTGAATCCGTATATCAGAATCGTGAAATTCAACACGATGTTGAACAGCGCAAATGCGCTGGAGATTTTCAAAGATTTCGACATCATCGTCGATGGCACCGACAACTTCCCCACACGCTACTTGGTCAATGATGCATGCGTACTCAGCGGCAAGCCCAATGTGTATGGATCGATTTTCCGTTTTGAAGGACAGGCCAGCGTCTTCGCAACCAAAGAAGGTCCGTGCTACCGCTGCCTCTATCCAGAGCCGCCGCCGCCCGGTCTTGTTCCCTCATGCGCTGAGGGTGGCGTGCTCGGCATCTTGCCAGGTTTGGTGGGCGTCATCCAGGCGACAGAAGCAATCAAGCTGATTCTTGGAAATGGTGAGCCGTTGATTGGCCGGCTGCTGCTGATCGACGCGTTGGGCATGCGCTTTCGCGAACTCAAGCTGCGCAAAGATGCGGATTGCCCTGTGTGCGGCGCAAATCCCACAGTAACCAAGCTGATGGACTATCAACAATTCTGCGGCATTCCCGCAGTAACCGAAAAAACAACCGAGGCAAAAAACTTGATTCCACAAATGCAGCCCGAAGAACTGAAGCGCAGAATCGATGCCGGCGAGAAGCCGTTCATCCTCGACGTTCGCGAACCGCATGAATATCAGATCGCAAACATCGGCGGGCACCTCATTCCGCTCAACACACTGCAGCAGCGGATCAGTGAGCTGGACACGTCTCAGGAAATCGTCGTGCACTGCAAATCGGGGGGGCGTAGCCAGCAGGCCGCAGAGCTTCTGCAAAAAGCAGGATTCATGAAAGTGCACAATTTAGCGGGGGGAATTAACGCTTGGTCCGAAAAAGTTGACCCGCGAAGCCCGAAGTATTGACCTAAAGGCAGGCTAACGAAGCGATAAGGGCAGATGCCGCTGGCACCTGCCCTTATCATTTCCACTCGATGACCCGTCCACTCGATGACCCGATGCAGCCAGGGCTTCGACTCAATGGCCGGTTAAGCCACTTTTCTACGAAAAAGCGCGTGATAAATCAACAACACCACAACTGCACCCACCACAGCTACCAGCAGGCTGTACAGGTTGAGGCCCGTCGCCCCGGACGCACCGAATTGGTTGAACAGAAATCCCCCGACAACAGCGCCTACAATGCCCAGAACGATGTCAAGTATGACGCCTTCTCCAGACTTATTGACGATCTTGCTGCCGATGAATCCTGCGATTAGGCCAAGAATGATCCACGCGATGATTGACATAAGTTCCTCTCGTACGCCGCATGTTTGTGCTCTAGAGAGCACCCTACGACTGAGAGTGAGATGCCATTCTTCGCGTGGCAATCATATTTTTTTTGCGCTAATGCCTTCTTGATTCTGTTGCTTACCGCACTCTTTAAAAAGCGCTTACCTTTGGTAATCAGTCACCCGGCACGGCTCCATACCGGCCGTCGTCCCCGGCCGTCGCGCAGACGCTCAAGGGAGTGCAGGTGACTCAAGTATTTCCATGTTTGGTGAGGGGTTTGCGGCGTTTTCGTCGAACCAAATCATACGGTTCGGCGAGAGCACGTACATCACGTAAATACCGCCTTGCGGGTCTCCCCCTTGCTGATCCGGCAAAATGGCGCGCCCATATGTGTCGACAACGTAAGGCAGAAACAGAGCAGTCGCCGGGTTGAGGCTGGTGGGCGTGCTGATGTCTGAAATTGGTGCGAATAGAGCCTGATGTTCAAAGCTGCCGGTCCCTACGGTCGCACTCGAGTTCGGGGAGGCCGGAGAGATACTACCGAAGTAAAACGTCTGCGGCACGGATGCGTTTGTGAAGGGACCAGCCGTCTGTGGCTCGACACGCCCCAGGGCGGCGAGCCCGTTTTCTATGTAAAAGCCGGTTCCGGTCGAATATAAATAGAGCGTTTGTTTCGTTCCCAGTGGGGTACGCCCGTTCGGCTGGACACCGCAGCCAATCGCCGTGCTTTGGCCAGTCTGCTCGTAGGTCTGTATGACGCCTCCCGCATTCTGATCCATCGCCTGCAAGGTACAATTTCCATTCTCGTCTGCGGAGTACACCGCAATGAGAGAATTTGTCTGTCCGGGGACTGGCTGATTCGACGAGTCCGCATTGACTCCATTCTCGTAGATGACAAAGTCGTTACCAAGGGACGCGCTGGTAAAGCTATCCAGTTTCTGTTTGCGCAGCTCACCGCTCAGCATGCTCTTCTGCGCTCGCAAGTCGAGCGAAAGAAGGAGCGCCTCATCTGCATTGACGATGTAGAGGCTGTAAGTTGTCGGCAATGCGGAGAGACCACTGCCAGTTAGCTGCAAGATAAACGTCTCGCGACCGTTGGTAACGTCGAGTGCTGTATAGGTTCCCGAGGCGGGGAGCGTCTGCGAAACACTGCTGATCACGTTAACGTCTGCCACGCCGTTGCCGAGAGCACCGCTTCCATCCGCTGTGATGACTCCGGCCATTGCAACCGGACCTGCGGGACCAGAGGTTACCGGAGATACTCCCGAAAGTCCGAAGACATAGTTTCCACTGAGGGCGGACAACGTGAATGCCGCGGGATCTTGGAGGCGCATAATTCCCGATCCGCGCGTCCCGGAGATTCCGGTGGCATCATCAAATTCAATGAAACGCAGGCTCGGCGCGGGCGCGCCATCGGCGGTGTCGGCTGAGAACGCAAATTTCCTTGTTTGCCCATTCGCGTCTTGAGTGGTCATCTCCCCGCGGTTGTCGAGGCCGATCAGATAGCGTCCGGTGAAGGTGGTTCCCAACGTGACCCCGCTGGTTCGATTCGAGTCGAGCACTCCTCCGGTGATGTTGCCCTGACCGTCGGCGGCAAAGCTGCCAACAAAAGCAACGGCTCCGACGCTGTCTTCATAGCCGCCGAAGAGAAATGCGTAGTGCCCCGACAAAGCGCCGTCGTGCGCGCCGTGCGGATAACCCACTGCAAGCGTGAATGATTTTGTAGTCGTGAGTTGGGCGCTCTGCGAATCTGCGACTTGAATCGTGACGGGAAAGCTGCCAACGACCTGCGGGGTGCCGGCGATGATGCCGTCGCTGCTCAAGCTAAGACCGGCAGGAAGCACACTGGCGAACAGACTCCAGGCATACGGTTTCAAGCCGCCGGTCGCGTCCAGTTGTAGCGAATACGGTACCTTCAAGGTCGCGTCTGGCAGCGTTGCCGTCGTGATCACAAGCGGTAATGCATCGCCGATGGTGATGCTCAGATTTCTGTTTGAGGTCTGCGCGAACGCTGCGCCTGCATCGGTGGCGCGCACGGTAAAGTCGTATCTCCCTTTTAGCGTCGGAATGCTGGTGATTGCTCCGCTGGCGGAGTCGA
>JBBPYY010000004.1:0-12132 GCA_038199445.1 Terriglobales bacterium
GTAAGGTGCTGCGGACTTTGCTCGGAGATCGAATTACTCTTGACGTTACTTCCGAATCCCTGGCGGGAGTGACGCGTCACTTTACCAGCTTCTCGGCCGCCGCGGAGGAGGCTGGGTTGAGTCGAACTTACGCTGGGCAGCATTTCCACTTCGACCACATTGCCGGCAGACATCTAGGCCGGCAGGTGGCAGAGTTTGTTGTGTCTGGGATTCTGCAGCCGAGGGAAGAGGAAGAGCCCGAAGGGGATAAGTAGATTCGATCTCTCGTGCGGGAGAGCCCGACAAACTGCGCGCTCAAATTCCATCGCAAATCTTTCGCCTTGGAGAGATTTACGTGTAGCACCAAGGAAACTTTTCATCCGGCGACAGAGGCCCCATTCAAAATAATGGACGGGGCTTCTGTCTCTGCGGCAATAACGAAAAAGCGCCAGGCTTTAGACTGAAAAGCAATGCAGCGCCCATTGCTAACCGCACGTCTCGAGCACTCGCTCGTCCTCTCCGAACGCACGCAATGCTTCCATCTGGAATTCGCCGTCGAGGGCGTCGACCATTTTCGTTTCGTGCCCGGCCAATTCGTCTCACTTGTCGCACCCGACGCGAATGGCAAGCAGCAAACGCGTGCCTACTCCATCGCATCTGCGCCGGAGGGAAATCGCTTCGACCTCTGCGCCAATCGCGTCGAAAACGGCTTTTTTTCCAACCGTCTCGCGGATATGAAAGTTGGCGACACGATAGAGTTCCACGGCCCCCACGGACTCTTCACTTTGCGCGAACCTATGACCGACGCCATCCTGGTTGCGACGGGGACAGGAATCGCTCCCATGCGCGGCTTCGTTGAATATCTCTTTCCCGACACGGGTGAAGATCGCAGCCAGGGCAAACACTTCTGGCTGGTTTACGGCACGCGTCACGAAGGCGAACGCTACTACTCGAAGTTCTTCGAGCGCATCGCTGCCGAACACGAAAACTTCCACTACCTGACCACTCTCAGCCGGCCTCACGAAGGCTGGGAAGGCCTGCGCGGCTACGTGCAGGAACACGTCTCCGAAATCGCGACGCAGCACGCCCACGAACGGCCCCGCGCACCCGAAGGCGCATTCGGTATCCACACCTATATCTGCGGCCTGAACGAGATGGTCGCCGCCAACCGCGAACGCTTGAAGGACCTGGGCTGGGAACGCAAACAAATCATCTTTGAACGCTACGACTGAGAGGCCGTATCGGGGTCACAGGTTGAACAACTCGCGCAGCCGCTTGGTCTGCGCGCGGCTCACCGGCAACTCCGTCTGCTTGCGGTCATCCATGCGCAGCTGATAGCTCGATTTGAACCACGGCAGCACTTCGCGGATGTGATTGATGTTCACCACAAACGAGCGATGGGCGCGCCAGAAAATCTCCGGATCGAGCAGGTCGAGCAACTCCTCCAGCGTCCGGCAATTCGACTGGCCCTCAATCGTCGGCGTCGCGACCGAAATCGTCCCCTCGTCAATGGAAGCGAAGCAAATATCTTTCTGATCCACTAGCAACATGCGGCTCTGCGCCCGCACAACTAGCTTTCCTGTCCGCTGCTGCTGCGGAGCCTGCTGCTGCTCAAGCAATCGCACCAGTGCGGCAAAGCGGGAGTTCGTCTCTCCGGCGGTTCCGTCCCCGGCAACTCGCTGTCGCGCCTTTTCCAGGGCTTTGACAACGCGCGCCTGATCAAACGGTTTCAGCAGATAGTCGACTGCGTTCACCTCAAACGCGCGAACGGCATACTGATCAAACGCGGTAGCAAAAATAACTTGAGGCAGTCGCGTTTCTTTGCGTGCGAGCAGCTTCTTCAGCACCGCGAAACCGTCGAGTCCGGGCATCTGCACATCGAGAAAAACTACATCAGGATTATGGGAGCGAATGATCTCCACCGCCTCGATGCCGTTCGCGCCCTCGGCGACGATTTCGACTTCTCCGGTCTCCTCGAGCAGAAAGCGCAACTCCTCGCGAGCGAGACGCTCATCATCGACGATGACTATTTTTAGTGAAGAAGGCGGCATGAAATCAGGCGTGCTGGAAGAAAAGCTTACTCATGATACGCGCGCAAACGGGCGGGAGTATTATCCGCCGCAAGGTCATGCCCGCAGCGCCTACAAAATAAATCCGTGACGCGAATCCGCGTATGGCACTCCCCACACGCCGGAGCAACCTGATAGTCGCACTGCGGGCAGAAGTTGTACTCGCTCTCGATGCGGCTGCCGCAACTGACGCATGAAGAAAGCACCGGCCCGCGAAGCAGGAAGTAGATGACCAAGCCAATGCCAGCCTGCAGCACGACGCTGAAGACGATCCACAACCACTTGTTCATATTGCGGCGCGGCGCGTCGCGGCTGATGTAGCCGACCATCAAGGTGTAAAGCGCAGCAAGAGCGCTCCAGAGCGTCGAAAAATAAAGCCGCATGCCGAACGGCATGGGATGATGTGGGCGAGGAAACACGAAGAAAAACAGATACTGCATGACGACGAAAGCCACCGCCGCAAGGCCCACTGACCATCTTGGAATCAGCCGCAATTCGTCGGTAATATCCGACGATGTTTCAAGCTCCTCATTCATGTTCGAATCTCACTGCGGAGATGGCGGCCTTGCCACCAACCGATGATGCCCAGCACGAATGCGACGGGCAACAGGCAAAGAAGTACGTAGACGCTCTGCGGCGTTGCATCGGCCAGCGATTCCCACTCGCGAAACCAACTGAAGCCGATCCAGATCGCCGGTGCGAGTGCGAGAAGCAATATCGAAATAACCAGTACCGCGAGACCCGCACCGTAGCGACTGCGCTGGCGTCGTTCGGCCGAGGTGATGGTCTGTTCGTGAACCGCACGCTGTGTCCGCCGGACCAGCGAATGGGTCGCGGTGACGGGCGAATCCGCATGGTTCACGCGGACTTGGTCGCTCATGGCGCTACCTCAACAATATGTGGCTTCAGCGCGGCCAGTCCACGGTAGAGACGTGACTTTACCGTGGAAAGCGGGGCGCGCGTGACGCGGGATATTTCGTCGAGCGACATTTCTTCATGGAAACGCAAGACCAGCGCTTCGCGCTGCAATGCATCGAGTCGCAGCATAGCGGCTGCGATGCGCCGTGCCTCCTGTTGCGATTCGCAATGCCGAAATGGAGAGATTTCTGCGCTCTCCGGCTCAAAGGGCGCCGCACTATCGTTCGGCTCGCGCAGGGCATCGAGGCTGGTCATCTTGCGCTTGCGCGAAAGATCGATGACCAGGTTGCGAGCAATGGTAAACAGCCAAGTCTCAAAACGCGCCCGGCCGTCATACTGCGGACCGCGCTCGAGCACGCGCATCCACGTTTCCTGAAAAATGTCTTCGGCAGTCTCGCGATGATTGGTCAGGAAAACGAGGTAACGCAGCAGCCGATGTTGATACTGCTCGATCAGCTGCTCGACTAGGCCGCTGTCGCGACGCTTCAGCCCGCGCGAGATCGCCACACTCTCACGACGCCACTGCTCGACTTGTGCCAGGGTGGCTTGCATGTGCCTAGAAACTCAGACGGATTGCGTGCGGGAAAAGACGCTGAATAATATCCGCTCCCCCAATGCCGCTTCCATCCAGTATCGTGCCGCCGGAACCCGCCGCGCAAGCGATAGACTGGCATAAAGATGGAAGTTCTATATGGCGTGCATCCCGTAGAAGAGGCCTTGCGCTCGGGTGTGCGCAGCCTCGATCACGTGATGATTTCGCGGGAGCGGCGCGCAGATCAGAAGATGCTGCGCATCGTCGAGGCCTGCCGCACCGCCGGAATTCGCGTGCGCTTCGAATCCCGCGATGCTTTGGATCGTCTGGCTCGAAACGACGCCCATCAGGGAATAGTAGCCGTTGCCCGCGAACGAAAATTCGCCGGTTTTCAGGATCTCCTGGTGCGACATGGTCAGTATCATTTCCTGCTCGCGCTCGACGGCATTGAAGACCCGCATAATCTCGGAGCGTTGCTGAGAACAGCGGACGGCGCGGGCGTCGACGGAGTGCTGCTGCCCGAGCGCAGATCTGCTCCCGTGACGGCGACCGTCGCCAAAGCCTCAGCCGGCGCATCGGAACATGTCAGGATCGTCCGCGTGACAAACATGGTGCGCGCGCTTGAGGAGTTGAAAGAGAACAACATCTGGTGCGTTGGATTGGATGAACGCGGAACGGTCGATTACGACCGGTTCGACTTCCGGTTAGATTGCGCTCTGGTCTTGGGCCGCGAGGGCGACGGATTGCACGACCTTGTGCGGCGCACGTGCGACCACCTGATACGCATCCCCATGGCTGGACAGGTCGCCTCGTTGAATGTGTCGGTGGCGGGTGCGGTCGTTATGTATGAAGCGGCACGTCAGCGCCGCGCGGCAAATGCTCCACAGCAGGCCGCTCCGAACAACAAGCCGCGAAAGGGCCTGGGTTCGTGATCAGGATGATCTGGTCGCGCGGAATCAGGGTTCTCCTAAGCATTCTCGTGATGGGGGCCGCAGCGAAGGCTCAGGAGCAAGTTCCAACGCAGGCGGCCACGCCGCAGCATCGCCAGACCGTCCACTCTCGAAATGAGGACACTCCACAGCCAGCGACTGCGCCCGAACAGACCAAGCCAGATGCGGTGACCGCGACGGATGCAGAGCGATCGGCTGTGTTCATCACTTCGTTCGATCTGGATGTGCGCTTGCTTCCCATGCAGAACGCTATGAATATGCGTGCCGATATCTCAGTGAAGAATGACTCTCTGCTTCCACTCGGCAAGATTCCGCTGCAGATATCTTCTTCGCTCGACTGGATCGGGGTGCGGCGTCTCGATGACGCTGGAACGCCAACAAATATTCCGCTGCACGTGCGGCTTCTCGATTCAGACATCGACCACACGGGCCAGGTGCATGAAGATGTGATCGTGCTCGAGCAGCCTCTTGCCGCGGGCGCCAGCCTTTCGCTTGAGTTGCTCTACGCCGGTACCGTGACGCTGAATGCGCGGCGCCTCGAGCGCATCGGAACTCCGCATAGAGCTGCTGCACATGCTGATTGGGACCGGATCGATCCCGACTTCGTCGCGTTGCGCGGCTTCGGAAATACGCTGTGGCATCCTGCCGCGGCACCGCCAATTCTGCTGGGCGACGGCGCTAGATTATTTCGTGCAATCGCCGCGTGGAAAGAGCGCGAATCACACGCCAGAGTTCACATGAAGGTAACGCTCGAGTTCGTCGCAGAGCAGCCGAATCTCATTCTGCTAAATGGCCAACGGACTGGCATAGCTTCTGCGCCGGACGCCAGCGCGGAAATTGGCGGGCCTCGCGTCCTCACGGCGACGACGAAATCGTCGGAACTGGGGTTTGCTGCTCCCTCCATTTTTGTCGCAACCCTTCAAGAAACATCGCGAGACGGCGTGCGGGTTTTCGCTGGGCCTCAGCACGAAGAAAGCGGCGCGGCGTGGCAGGCGGCTGGCCGAAGTGTGACTCCGATGCTCGAGCGATGGCTGAGCAAAGAGCGCAAGCGGGAATTGCTAGTTGTGGACCTGCCGGAAGAAGGGGATGCGCCGCTCGCGCTCGACAATATTTTGTTTCACCCGTTGCGGTCTGCAACAGGGGGATCATTGACGAATCTGCTGGCAAAGGTCCTAACACATGCCTATTTCATTTCACCACGACAGTGGCTGTCGCAAGGCGCGCCGCAATTTATGTCTTCGTTGTGGACGGAGCAGAATGAAGGTCGCGCAGCAGCACTCGCTGAGTTGGAGATGGCTCGCGCGCCGCTGGCGCTTGCAGAGCCGGACAAAGGCGATGCCGAGGGCGAGCCACTGATACGGGCGGTGAGCGAGGTGTATTCGAGTACGAAATCTGCGTATGTGTTGTGGATGCTGCGGTCACAGCTGGGTGATGACGCACTCGCTACGGCGCTGAAGGACTATCGCGCTGAGGACGATAAATCGCCAAAGTATTTTCAGCAGCTTTGCGAAAGTGCTTCGCACCAAGATCTGGAATGGTTCTTCGAGGATTGGGTCGATCGTGACGCGGGCTTGCCGTCGCTCTCAATCACCGCTGTTCATTCGCGCGCAGTGCCGCCGAATTCTTATCTGACTGAGGTGGAAATCGGCAACACCGGGAACGCCGCCGCATCCGTAACCGTTACGGTACGGGCAGGCCCGGCGACAACTACCCAGCGCATACGGGTCGGCGCGCGAGGGTCTACGGTCACACGGTTCGTGATGCCGGCCAAGCCAGACTCTGTGTTGGTTAACGACGGAACGGTTCCCGAAGCGGAGTCCTCAAGACACGAGCAAAAGCTACAGTAGGATTGGCCGTCCCGGTACTCAGGGTTTGTGAATCACTGGGGTTTCGATCGTGCCCGTGACCAGCGTCTCGTCGCTGCCATCTCCTATGTGGAGTTGCAGTCCTCGGTCGAAACCGAGCGCGCCGGAAACCTGCAAAGTGGCAGCGCCCCGGGTCATCGTGCTGCGCGTGAGGGTCAGCTTGCGATCAACGATGGAGCCAGTCGCAGACCAGTCCTCGAAGGGAAGCGAAGTTGTCTCGGACTTGATCGCCCCGCGTTGCAGGTCGAATTGAAAGTCGCCGGACGCGCTGGCCGCCACGCTCTCAGGACGGTTGGCGCTCGCTGATAGATGCGCTTCAATATCGCCTGTACCCAGATTCCAATTCGCGTGAAATAACGTGCCGGCGAGGCTGGTGTCGATGTGATGCAGCTTGAAGTGGAGAACGTAATTCGGTGTCTGATCTTTTGCGTTCACTAAACCTTCAAGGGTGAGACCGCCGCCCAACGCGCGGCCGTTCATAGCCGTGATGGTCGCCGTACGCCCTGCGATCTGGACCATCGCATCCGCGTCATGAATCACCAGCGAGCCGGCTGTGAAAGTGCCGACGCGAATCGATCCGCTCAGGTTTGGCCATGAAGCGCCTGTGCTCGACGGACGTAAGCGCTCAAGGAATGAGACTATGGGCTGGGAGCTTTGCGGTTGGCCCGCGGCGATTGCTTCAGCGAGATCGAGCTTCTGCGCGCGCGCTGCGAAGTGGCCGATACACTCGCTGTCGTCTGCACAATGTTGAGGTAGGCGGACTTCGCCCTCGACCCGCGTGCCCGCGTAGCGCGCCACTCCGCTCCACAGCGTCTGACCAGCTGTGAACTGCACACTGGCATTCGGAATCTCCACAGGTTGAGGGAGCAGGGGAGAAATCACGCGCAGATTGCGGGCTTTGAGTGCGCCAAGCACTTGGAAAGTTCGCGCAGCGTCCACCCACGGTGCGCGCAGCGTCAGATCCATATCAGCATCGGCTTCGGTATCCGCGTCTGGAACGCCAGCTTTCGGTGGGGCAAAGGCGTGAAGCCGGAGCGCCCCGCGAAGACCCTGCGAAAGCTCGGTCATATCCATCAAACGGCTCCACAACGCGGCGCCGCTCCAGCGGACTGTGTATCCACTGGCCGAGGCTGTCGCATCAATGGTCAGCGGCTTTGACGCTCCCAGATCGATCTGCACCGGGTCAAGATGCCATGTGTTTGCGGCAAACGAAGACCGCGCTGCTTTTGTCTGGGCGCGTCGTTTGTGTGGACGCGCTGAAGCGAGAGCAGGAGCATCGCCGACACCGACGCGGACGGCGTTGATGATGATCGGAGCTGTATTGTCCGACACTGAGAGAGTCAACAGCGGAAGAGTGGCGCTGCCATGCCATGCAGCGCCATCCCAGCGAAATCTGCCGTTTACTTCTCCCTCAGCGCGCAGATTCTGCGCAAGATTCTGACGAGCGTGACGCACTGCGTCGAACAGAAACGCCGCTGGAATCGCATCGAGGTCGATGGTCGCATCGCTTCCGGAGAATGGAGCGGCAAGTGAAACCGTCCCACGTGCCTCCAGCCGCGCCGCGTTTTCTCCGACCGGCAGAGTGCATACCGCGTCGTGGAATTTCGCGGTGGAGTGAGCAAACTGAGCCGTACAATTCATCACGGGGTCAAAGGTCGTTGCGGGCACGAACTCCGTGCGCCGCAGCCCAAAGATTCTCGCGCGCGTCGTGATATTCAATTCGCGTAAAGCGCCTCGCACGTTCGCGTCCAGTGCAATGTCACCACGCCACCCGGCATCCGTGCGGCGGATTAATTGCGTAAGCTCACCCAGCTGCAACCGGTCCCAGTTCGCGTTCAGATCGATTTGAATGTCGTCGAGTGTCTGTGCACCGGTAACGGTGCCCTCGATGCGCAGCGTGCCTGAATCTCCAAGTTCAATATCCGTGCGCACCGGGCGACCCTTCAAACGGACGCGCCAGCGTCGAGGAGATTCACTGGACCAGGCGAGGTCAACATCTTCGAGAGAGAAAGGCGTCTTCTCGACCCCGAGTTTCAGATTCACTCGCGCGTTGGTCGCCTCAATGTACGGAAAGTCATTGACGTGCTGGTTGTTCTCGGCCTTGGTCGTGGCCTGTGCGGCTGTGGTCAGGAGTTTCTGCAGGCTCCAGCGACCGTCGGCGCTTCGGGTCAGATTCAAGCTGGGGTCATCGAGCGAAATGCGTCCGACGCGCAGATGCCCGCGCCACAGAGATCTCAGGCGGATCTGCGCCGTGACCGTAGGGGCCTGCAACATGGGCTCTATACCGAAGGCGGGCTCCTCGGCAACGACGAAGTTGCTCAGCACGATCGCGGGCCTCGGCAACAACTGGAACTGCACCGAATCAGCATTGACGGGCCGCCCGATCGCTGCGCCGATCGTATTGGTAATGCGGTGGCGGAACCGGTTGATCTGGATCAGCGGCGGCGCGACTGCGACGATCAGCAACAACGCAAGCGCCACAATCAAGAACAGCGTATGCCGCTGCCTTTTAACTGCGCTCACGTTCTATGCTCCGGGTTCAGCGAGCCACCTTCAGCGCACAGGGCGCAACATCCTGCGCCAGCGGGTCTGATCAAAAATGTGAATCACGATGTGCGCATACCAGGCCAGACGCTCACCGAGGGCTGTCTTTTCAAACTGCTGCTCAGAGGTTACGAACGACCAATATATAAAGAGTGGCCGGCCGACAATGTTCTCGCGTGGCACAAAGCCCCAGAAGCGGCTGTCAAGACTGACCGGTCGATTGTCGCCCATCGCAAAATACCGGCCGCTGGGGACTACCAACTCACCATTTTGCAAATGCTGCTGCAACTCGACTGCCCATGTCGCCGTCACGTTGCTGGACTGATCGGGCGAAACCGAGGGAAAGTCGTCTCGATATGGGTCGAATGTGCCGTCACTTCCATGCCCGTCGGGCGGAAACTTCTGCGCCTGCCCATTCAGGAAGAGCGTTCCATGCTCCAGATGGAGGCGATCGCCCGGAACGGCGATAAGCCGCTTCACCAGAAAAATGTTGAGTTCGCCCGGTTTGAAAAACACGATAATGTCGCCGCGCTGCGGATCGCGGGCATGCTCGAGCGGCATCCACCGGCTCGCCGGCGCAAACGTCTCGCGGTCGACGAACACGTGGTCGCCGATCAGCAGAGTGTCCTCCATCGAACCAGATGGAATCTCGAAGTTTTGAAAAATGAATGCGATTACGAATAGACCGATCACGAGCACCGTGCAGATACCGGCTAGCGATTCAAGTGCTGTCTCTTTTTCAGGTGCTGGAGTTGCGGTAATGTCGGCAGCGGTAGGCTTTTGCTTCGGCAAAACGGGACTCTCCAAGGCTGTCTCAGTGAACGACGCGAAAGATGCGATTGAAGCGCGATGACAAATGCTCGCGCTCGTGGCCAAGTTTATCATCGCGTGTCGGCCACGCATCCCGCGAGAAATAGATCAGCAGTGGGCGGCCTACGATGTTCTCCCGAGGAACAACGCCCCAGTAACGACTGTCGAGGCTCGCGTCGCGGTTGTCTCCCATCACGAAAAAACCGCCGATGGGAACGGTGAATTCACCATCCTGCGCTTCGCGGGCCAGTTGCGCCGACCACGTGGTGCGCACGCGCTCGTCCGTTGCTGCCCCCTCAGGAAAGTTGTCGCGGTAGTGGTCCCCCGCAGAGGACTCATGGATTGCATATGGTTCGCTCAGCGGTACGCCGTTTCGAAAAACCACGCCATCACGAAGATGGATGCGATCGCCGGCCGTCCCAATCACTCGCTTGATCAGCAACAAGTCAGGATCGACCGGATGATGAAAGATGATGATTTCTCCGTCGCGCGGTGCGCGGTATCGCAAAAGCTGCTGCAGCCCCCCTGCCGGCGCGTAAACCAATTTGTCAACCAGGAGAAAATCACCCACCAGCAATGTGTTTTCCATCGATGCTGTCGGAATCTGGTACGACTGAACGACGAAAGTAAGAACAAACAGCACCACGACGATCATCGTGGCCATCGTGTTCACCAGCAACAGAGCGGGTACAGGATGAGCCGCGGAATGTGCGCCCCTCGCGGCTGCAGGTGCCATCATGCTTCGCCGGAACCGATGTCCAGGCGAGCGAGCAGTTTGCGCGCCGCTTCCTGCTCTGCCAGTTTTTTTGTCCGCGCGGTCGCTTTGGCTGTGCTCGATCGCCCCCCTGTCGTCGCGCTCACTTGCATCGTAAATTTCTTGTCGTGATCGGGGCCCGCTTCTGCGACCATTACATACTCCGCGCGCAATCCCTCTTCGGCCTGCAGGTATTCCTGTAACGCGCTCTTGGCATCGTTCAGCTTGCTGCCATCCTTGAACGCGTGCGCAAAAGCCCTCATCTCATGCGCAGCGATGTGGTTTGCGAAGAGCGAACGAACCGAGTCGAGGCCGCTGTCCAGAAACATAGCTCCGGCGAGCGCCTCCAGTGCATTTGCGGCGAGCACCGCTTTCTTGCGGCCGCCGGAGCGCTCCTCACCCAGACCCAGGCGAAGCGCAGCTCCGACTTTCAACCGAATTGCCACCTCGCCGAGGTGTTTCCGGCTGACCAACTGTGAGCGCATCTGTGTGAGTGCGCCTTCGGGCGCCTCCGGGAAATGCGCAAACAGTGTTTCAGCGGCTACCAGACCGAGCACCGCGTCACCAAGAAATTCCAGACGCTCGTTGTCGGTCCTGGGGGCAGACTCATTCGACCTATCTCGTAAATCCGGCTGTTCGTAGAAGAAGCTGCCATGGGTCAAGGCTTGGTCGAGCAGAGACGAATCGCGAAATTCGTATCCAAGGCGAGTGCACAGCTTGGTTGCGGATTCCGATTCGGTCCGCTTCGAGAGCGGCGTTTCGCTCGCTCGGCTGGATGCGACCTTCTTGGCCATCTTCGCTACTCTAGCGCATAGCTGTGCGCGCTTGCACTACTGCGGATGCTGGGTCTCAGTTGTCGGGCCCGCGGCCTTTTTCGCTGCGTATGGCTCCTTCAACCCTCGCTCCGCGGCCTGCTTGGTGTCGGGCTGACTGTCACGCACAGTCAACGCCGCTTTGTATTCGGTAATGGCCTGGTCGCGCTGATCGATCAAATCGTACAAGCGGCCAAGGTAGATGTGCGACCACGCCAGCAGACGCGGATCGCTGGTTTGGGTAATGGTCTGATGGAACTGTTTCTCAGCGGTCTCCCCATCGCCCGACATCAGCGACGTGCGAGCCAGAATGAAGTTTGCCTGTGCCGCATCCCCGCTGCCCTCCTCAAGGGCATGCTGCGCCAGTTGCTGCGCGCCAGCCCGGTCGCCTTTCATCAACTTCATCTCCGCTTGATCGAGCACGCTGATCTGTTGCGGGGTGCGCTTCACCACCTCTGTCGCGCCTTCCGGCAAGAAGGCGACCTGCTTGGCCCGGCCCACCTGCGAAGCAACGTCCATGCCGTAAACCATGTCGCCGAGCGCGTCCTTAAGACTGATCGGGTCGTGTTCAAACTCGGCCAGCGCATCGTAGAAATAAGCCGTCAGAACGAAGCCCAGTTGCGTCGAACGGTCGACAGATTTCCGGCGCACCGCATCGATCCGCTGGCTCACCGCCTGGCGTTCTCGTTCAATCCGATCCATGTCGCTGCGACGGACATTCGCAGGCGTCTTGTACGCATCGATTCCTGTTGCCATCGTCCGTGCTTCGATCGCGCGAATAATAGACTCGGTCACCAGTGCCACGATGTCTGAACGGTAGCTGACGTCGAGTGGCGCCTCCCCCACCGTTTTCAAGATCGGTAGCAAGCGGTCCATGGATCCGGCGCGTGCGTACAGCA
>JBBPYY010000005.1:0-14867 GCA_038199445.1 Terriglobales bacterium
CCATCGCAGACTTCTCTGCACACTTCGATGCGTACAACTTCTCGAAGGCCTTGGAACGCATTTGGGCACTGGTAGCGAAGGTTGATGGCTACATTACCGAGACCGCCCCGTGGAAGCTTTTGAATCGAATAGAACCACCCGGCGAAGACCCGGAGAGCGAGGCTGTAGGCCTCGAGTTGCGCGAGATTCTCTACACCGCAACAGAAGCGATAAGACTCATCACGGCACTCGTCTATCCCGTCATCCCCGATGGTGCCGCGCGCGTCTGGCAGCAACTCGGGCTCGGCGATATCACAAAAGCCGATCTGAAAGATCTTCGGTGGGGACAACTCGAGCCCGGCACGCAACTCGGCGAACTTGGTCCCGTATTCCCCCGCCCAGAAAAGGACGCGATTACGCAAATGCAAAACATTGAAGACCAGAACGCCGCAGCGAAAGCAGCAGCCGATGAAGCACTCGCTGCCGCAAACGAGACAGTGCGACCTGCCAACGAAGCAAAAGCTGCCGTCCCTGTTGATGCTGCCGCGAGTGAAGTAGCCTCCGCCATCGCGCAACAATCCAGCGCTCAACCCGCCGCTGTCACCGAGCAGCCCGCAACCACACCAACTGCACCTGAAACAGCCGCCGTAGCCACCACCGAGCGTCAGATGATCTCCATCGACGACTTCAGCAAAATTGAACTCCGCGTCGCCCAGATCATCGTCGCTGAGCGCATCCCCAAGGCCGACAAACTCCTTCGCCTCGAGGTCGACCTTGGCTACGAAAAGCGCCAGATTCTCGCGGGCATCGCCGAAGCCTACGAGCCTGAATCCCTCGTCGGCCGCAAAGTGGTCATCGTTGCCAACCTCGCGCCACGCAAGATGCGCGGCCTCGAGTCCAACGGCATGATCGTCGCCGCGTCTATGGGAGAAAAAGGCAAGCCGGTGCTGGCGGGATTTCTCGAAGATGTGGAGATCGGTGCACGGCTCAAATAAGACACGGGTCAAATAAAATCCAAATGCTCATCGACTCTCACGCCCATCTCGACAGCGCCCGCTATGACGACGACCGCCTCGCCGTTCTCGAGCGCGCCGCCGCGGCCGGAGTCGGCACGATTCTCGCCATTGGCATCGGCGACGGACCGGCCACAATGCATCGTGCCGCTGAAATCGCATTCGAATTCGCTGGCCTTCCCGACGTGCCGCGCATCTTCGCGAGCGCCGGCATTCACCCCTCAGAGGCGAATTTCGCCGATCGGGCCGCGCTCGAAAAACTCACCGGCCTCACCCGCCATCCGCACCTCATCGCCATCGGCGAAATCGGCCTCGATGATTACCACGCCGAAAATCCACCCAAAAAGACGCAATTCGACGCCTTTGTCCAGCAGATGGAAATCGCCCGCCACGCCAAATTACCCATCCTTATCCACTGCCGCGCCAAGGAAGGTACCACCGCCGCATGGGACGACACGCTGTCTCTCCTCGAAACCCACTGGCGCTCCACCGGCCTCGGCGGCGTGCTGCACTGCTTCGGCGGAGAGTGGCACCACGCGCAACGCGGTCTAGACCTTGGCTTCTGCATATCATTCGCCGGCAATATCACCTTCCCCAAGGCGCAGGCGCTGCGCGACATCGCTGCACGCGTACCCGCTGATTCCCTGCTGATTGAGACAGATTGCCCATTCCTGGCGCCGGTGCCCTACCGCGGCCAGCGCAATGAGCCTGCCTTCGTCTCATACGTCCCGCAAACCATCGCCGACGCACGCAACACCACCCTGGAAGACATTACAACCAGCACAACGCAAAATTTCCTTCGTCTTTTTCAGGCGGCGCAGCATCCGGCTTAACATGGAACGGGTCACCGCCTCCGCCAAGCGAACGTGGGTTACGCTCTAAGCTGGAAGAAAGAATCCTATGGCAGCCGAAAACTCATTTGACGTCGTCAGCAAAGTCGACATCCAGGAAGTCCGCAATGCGGTCGATCAGGCCATCAAAGAAGTGCGCGCGCGCTTTGACCTGAAAGACTCAAACTCCGACATCAAGCTGGAGGGCGACGACACGCTGCAACTCGCTTCCGCCGATGAGTACAAACTGAAGGCCGTCACAGAAATTCTCGGCCAGAAACTCGTCAAGCGCGGCATCTCGCTGAAGTCGCTCACCTACGAAAAAATCGAGCCCGCATCCGGCTCCAGCGTCCGCCAGAAAATCAAACTGCAACAGGGCATCCCGCAAGAGAAGGCAAAGGAGATCGTCCGCGTCGTCAAAGATTCCAAAGTCAAGGCGCAGGCGTCTATTCAAGGGGACACGGTCCGCATCTCCGGCAAAGATCGCGATACGCTGCAAGAGGTTATTGCGATGATCAAGAAACACGACTTCGGCATCGACATGCAGTTCACGAACTACCGAACGAATTGAGTGAGCGCACAGATTGAGTGAGCGCTGAGACTAAGTAACCCGGAGAAGCGTTGAGCACACTGGCCCCACCGACGGCGAAGGAAATGTTCGATCTGCTGCGCGAAGACCTGCGCGGCATTGAACTTGAATTCAGCCGCGAGGCCGCATCGGACGTTTCGGCAATCACTGACATCGCTGGATATCTTCGCGAAGGCGGCGGCAAGCGCATTCGCCCTGCTCTTCTGCTGCTCGCGGCAAAATCGCTCGGCTACGCAGAATCCGGAGCAGGCACCGCCATCGCACGTCTGGGCGCGGTCGTCGAAATGGTGCACACTGCGACGCTGGTGCATGATGACATCATCGACGAGGCCGATACGCGGCGTGGACGCCCCTCTGCTAACACCACCTGGGGCAATTCAAAATGCGTACTCGCCGGGGACTGGCTCTACATGCAGGCCTTTCGCGTCGCGCTGGATGAACGCAACTTCAAGATTCTCGACCTGCTCATCAGCTTGACGCAGCAGATGGTCGAGGGTGAAATGCTGCAGGCCGAAAAGCTCGGCTGCTCCATCGGCGAACACGAATACTACGACCTTATTTATCGCAAGACCGCCTGTCTCTTCCGCGTCTCGATGCGTCTCGGCGCCGTGCTCTCTGGCGCAACAGAAGATCTCGAGCACCAGGCAGGCGACTATGGCCGTTCTTTAGGCCTCGCGTTTCAAATCGTCGATGACGTACTCGACCTGACCGCGTCAGAGGAAACTCTGGGCAAACCCGTCGCGAGCGACCTGCGGGAAGGCAAAGCCACCCTGGCGGTAATCCACTCGCTCGAAAACGGCTCTGCGGACGAACGCATCGCGATCGAGAATGTACTCGCCGATCGCGGGTTCGCGCGCACCAGCCACGCAGAAGTGCTGGAGATTCTGCAGCGCAACGGTTCTATCGATTATGCAATGGCCGCCGCATACGGTTCCGCAGAAGCCGCCCGCAAAGCCATCCGGACCTTCCCTGATTCGGAATACAAGCGCGCCCTGCTCTGGGTGCCTGACTTCGTCGTCGCGCGTGATAAGTGACGACCCCTCGCGACTTCTAAGCCGTCCTCTGTAGCATCTTAAAACCGCACCCCCATGCTACCTTCCTAAGCAATGCACGCGCCGCTCGCGATTGTTTGGTTCTGGAACTCCACCGACCGCACCGTAGCGCGTCTGCTGCTTGCCGTCCTGCTGGGCATGCTCATCGGCCTAGAACGCCAGTGGCGCCAACGCAGCGCGGGGCTTCGCACCAACACGCTTGTGTGCCTTGGTGCTGCGGCCTTCGTCGAGCTCGCCGCGAACCTTACGCAATTGCCGACCAGCATTTCACAGATGATCGCGTATGTCGTCTCCGGCGTCGGCTTCCTCGGCGCAGGCGCAATCATGAAAGAAGGCGCTACCGTTCGCGGCCTGAACACCGCTGCGACTCTGTGGTGCTCTGCTGCGGTAGGCGCAACCGCGGCCGCCGGTGAAGCACGCATCGCGTTTTTCCTCTGCGCCCTGGTAATCGGAGTCAATCTCCTACTGCGGCCTGTCACCCTGTATATCGACCGGCTCAGCCAGTACAACTATGTCGATGCACAAGTCGCCTACGTCATCCGGGTCGCTTGCGCCGAACGCGACGAAGCCCACATTCGCGCCCTTCTCTTGCAAGGACTTGCAAACGTCGGTCTGGCTTTGCAGGAGCTGGAGAGCGCCAATACTGGACACGCTGCCACCGTCGAAATCAATGCGCAGGTGCTGGCAACCACCCGCAACGACAATGCACTCGAAGCGCTCAGCGGCCGCCTCAGCCTCGAGCCCTCGGTCAGTGCAGTCCGCTGGCGCGTAGCGGTCCCCGCGGAGACATGAGTATGGCGATGGACAGAGTAGACAACAGCAATATCCCCGGCCTGAAGGAACTTGGGCGCATCGTCGGCAACGAGAAGACATTCGTCTTGCGCATCGTCCAGCCCGGCCTCGCTGGATTGATGGACGGCTCCGTCTCCACCCTTGCGCCGATCTTCGCCACTGCGTTCGCCACGCACAAATCGCACACCGCGTTCCTGATCGGCGCAGCTGCCGCAGTCGGCGCTGGAATCTCCATGGCTTTTTCTGAAGGGCTGTCCGACGATGGAGAGGTCACGGGGCGCGGCAATCCGGTATTTCGCGGCCTCGTCACCGGCATGATGACATTCCTCGGCGGCTTCCTGCACACTCTGCCTTTTCTCATCTCCGATGTCCACCGCGCGCTGCTCTTCGCCTACGTCGTGGTTGGAATCGAGCTGATTCTTATCGCCCTGATTCGCCACCGCTACTTCAAAACAAGTTTCGCGCTCAGTTGTCTGCAGGTCATCGTCGGGGGCGGACTCGTGTTCGCCGCCGGAGTCGTGATCGGTAGTTCCTAACTCTGCTTCGCACGCTCTTCAAATGGCTCGAGTTTCATCGATCCATCGCGCTGCTTTATCAGCACCTGCACTTTGCCTTCCGCAGCCTCAAGCTCCGTCTTACAAGCATTCGAAAGACCTACGCCCTCTTCGAACAACTTGATCGACTCTTCCAGCGGCAGATCGCCCTTTTCCAGTTTTTCGACAATCTGCTCCAGTTTCTTTAGCGAAGTCTCAAAGTCGCTCACGCGCCCGCCGTCCGCTGGGTTGCTACATTCGACGTCAACATTCCATCCAGCACCTGAATTGCCAGATTGTATCGGCCCATGGGAGCTGAAACCTGGACGCCTTGAATCTCGGGCTTGATTGCCATCAGCATCTCCTGCGCGATGCGAACGCCTTCTTCGCGCGCCTCTTCCGGCGAGGTCGCAGCTTGCATGCGCGTCATGACGTCGTCCGGCACGGAGACCCTCAGGTCATTGCGCATGAACTCAGCATTGCGCAAACTTGCCAGCGGCCATATCCCGGCGAAGATTGGCAAACGAAAATCTTCTATCCTTTGCAGAAATGTCTCGAACACCGCAATATCAAACACCGGCTGCGTGATGATGTACTCGCCGCCCGCCTCGACCTTGTACTCCATGCGACGAATCTCATTGTCCAGATCCGGAACACCCGGATTCGCCGCAACGCCGATCGTGAACCCAGCGCTCGCGCCGATCGAGTTATTGCCGATATCCAGTCCGTGATTGAGCTTGCGCACAATGTTCACCAGGCCGATCGCATCGACATCAAACACCGCTGTCGCATCAGGATAATTTCCCAGCTTTGGCGGGTCGCCGGTCAGGCACAAAATATTCCGCAATCCGATGCTCGAAGCCCCCAGCAAATCCGACTGAATCGACAGTACATTCCGGTCGCGGCACGTGTAGTGCAGAACGGTTTCAATCCCCGTCTGTTGTTGGATCTGCACACACAGGCTTTGCGCACTCATGCGCGCGCTGGCACGAGGCGAATCCGGCACATTGATCGCATCCACGCCTGCGCGATACAGCATCTCAGCGGCGTCGATCTCTTTGCTGCAATTGATGCCGCGCGGCGGAACGATCTCCACCAGCGTCACAAACTGCTTGGCTTCGAGCAGCGCGCCGATGCGCGACCGGTCCTTTAACGGCTCTGGACTAATCTCCGTCGTGGACGCCGCAGCCACTACTTCCCGACGCCCGACACGCTGCGCCTCAACGGCGCGTAAAGCTGAAGACATCGCGCGAATATGGTTCGGCGTCGTTCCGCAACAGCCGCCCACCATCTGCACGCCCGCCTGCAAGAATTTGCGTGCAAAGCTCGCCATATATTCCGGCGAACACAAGTAGATATTTCGTCCATCGACCTCGCGCGGCATGCCCGCGTTTGGCATCGCGACGAGCGGTAATGAAGTCGCTCCGCGCATGCGCTCCACGACCGAAAGCACCGTAGCCGGGCCTGCGCTGCAATTCGCGCCGACCGCATCCGCCCCCCACTCCGCCGCCCGCGTTGCCGCGGATTCGGGCGACGAACCGTCAAGGCAGTTGCCATCTTCATCCACCGTGAAGAGCACCACCACGGGCAGATCCTTTGCAACATCCTTCGCCGCCAGAACCCCCTGCTCCGCTTCCGCCAGCGATGTCATCGTCTCCACCAGCACCATGTCGACGCCGCCGGCAACGAGCGCTTCTATCTGTTCGAAGAATGCTGCGCGCGCCTCGCTCAATGCCGTCTTGCCCAGCGGTTCCAGGCGAATGCCGAGCGGACCCACCGAGCCGGCCACATACGCCGAACCTGCTGTCCTGCTCTTCGCGTGCTCCACCGCCAGCCGAGCCAGCCCGGCTCCCGCGGTATTCACTGCCGAAACCTTGTCAGCTAATCCATAGCGCCCGAGTCTGAAGCGGTTCGCGCCAAACGTGTTGGTCTCGATCACCATCGCGCCCGATTGCAGATACTCTTCATGCACCTGCCGGACTGTCTCAGGTTGCGAGAGATTCAGTTCGTCAAAGCACTTGTTGATGTAAACGCCGCGCCCATACAACATCGTGCCCATCGCACCGTCGAACAGTGCAGGATGCCCATCGAATAGTTCTTCAAGACTCTTCATAATCGCTCTCTTAATTCTTATCGGACTGCCCCTATCCTATCGCGTTGCGGCTGCGTACCGCGCATCAGGCACATGCTTCGATTTGTTATACTTAGTCATTCCGCGCGTATTGTTTTTGAGGTTTTACTTTTGAAGATTCGTCGTTTGTCCGCGTGGGCTTTCCCACTCGCCGTATTGAGTGCTCTCAGCGCCACTCTGACCGCGTGCGGCACCCATTTTCAATTTGCCAATCGCACGGTCGCCCCCAGTTGCATCGCTTTCGGCAACGGCCACGACGCCGCCGTCTGCCACCGTGCTCTCGTCGCCATTCGCAACGCTGACAGCGGCGGCGGCGGTGCGTTGCAGATTCTCGATGCCGCGAACGATCAACACCAAAGCCACAATGGGCGCACGCTCGTTTTCCCGATCGGCGGCTACGCCGGGAGGGTTCCCTCTTTCCTGCTCAATTTCCCAGAGGAACAGCAAGGATTCGTTTATAACGCTGGAAACGGTGCTGTCGACCGCATCAATTACACAACCGAGGTTGCGACGCCCGGCGTCACTTCCGGAGGCACCGCGAATGCCAATAGCCTAGCCATCAGCTCCGACGGCCGTTATCTCTACGCCGCGCAGCAGCAATCGAACCTCTTTGTCGTCACCGACGGCAATCAGGGAATCACCGAGCAGCTCAAACTGCCTAATGTCTATCGCGTTGCGGCGAACCCCTCGGGAACAGTCGCGCTTGCCTTCGTACAGAATTCCAACTCCGTGTATCGCGTCCTGCGTCTTGAGTCAAACCAGCAGCCGCCGGCCGGCTTCACAGATTGCGAGCCCGCGAACCTGCCGCGCTATTGCCTGCTGCCGGTCCCTGGCAACTTCGACCGCCCCGCAGGCGCCTACTTCTCGCTCGACGGCAGCACGGCATTTGTCCTCAACAGCGGTCCAGAAAATGGCGGCGCCTCTGCTTCGATCAGTTCCATCCCGACCGCCACTATTACCACCACCACCTTCCCGATCGGGACGATCACGTCACCCGTTGCAGCCACCGTCCCGCTTCCCGGGGGGGCCACTGTCGCGCTCTCCGACGGCACCACCCTCTATGTGGCCGGTTCGCAACTCCAACCCGATGGCCTGTTCGCGGGCAGGCTCAGCGTGATCGATATCGCATCCCAGGCCGTCACGGCCACCTACAACATCAGCGATGGCACGCACGGAGTCATGCGTTTCGCCGATGACAACACCCTCTGGATCGGCTCCACGCTCTGCGCGACGGGCGAATTGAACAAGGGCCTCTTGCAGCCCGCATCCGGCTGCCTTACCCTCTTCAATCGCAGTTCCAATGCAGTCTTGATCGAGCCCTATCTTGGCGACCTGACCGGCATCGCGGATATTGTCGGCTTTCACAAGATCTACGTCGCACAGGGTGGTCAGGTGTATCGCTACAACACTCCGGACGGCGCCAACCTGCCGGCCTCCACCATCTTCGTCGGCGGCACCGCCATCGATGTCTCGTACATGGACGCAGCCAGCAACACGCAGGACTGACGTTCGTACGCCGGCCGGAGAAACTTTCATGCTGCGCGATATCCTGGCAGTCCAAGCGGCACGTTTGCGCAAGTATGCAACTATGAATGTGACAAATAGCATCGTCGATATTCTCGCTATCGCCGCACACCCCGACGACATCGAGCAAACCTGTGGCGGGACGCTGCTGGCGATGCATGCGCTTGGCTTGAATACGGGCATTCTCGATCTCACGCAAGGTGAATCCGGCACGCGAGGCTCAGCGGGTGAGCGCGCTGCGGAAGCCGCCGAAGCAGTTCGGATCCTCAAGGTCGAGCATCGCGAAGCACTCGACATCCCCGACGGACGCGTCGAAAATACTTACGAAAATCGGCTCAAGATTGTTGCCGTGCTTCGCCGCCTGCGTCCACGTGTCGTGATTCTACCGTACTGGGAAGGCCGCCACCCCGATCACTACACGACGGCTACGCTTGGGTACGAAGCCTGCTTCCTCTCCGGCCTGGTAAAAATCGACACCGGAACTGCACCGCACCGGCCCTTCAAGATCGTGTACGCATCGCTCTACGCCGACGTGCGCCCTTCGTTCGTCGTTGACATCACGCCGCACATCGATACGCGCTTTCAAGCGCTCATGGCGTATCGCTCGCAGTATGCGATGCAAAGCTCAGGCAGCGCGCTCTTCGTGCCTGAGGAAGAGATCTATGAGCGCATGACAGCCACCGCGCGTCACTACGGCCTGCTCGCCGGGGTGGGCTACGCTGAGCCCTTCGTACAAAAAGAAGTTGGCCTGGTCAGCGACCTCATGCTGCTCCCCGTGCAATCCATTTAGTAGCCCCGGCACCTGGGCGAAGCGAAGGCCTCTCGTTGACTTTTCTCAGGCCGATGCAGCTGCCGCTCCAGCCAGCCGCAACCGTACAAACTCTTCCACTGCGTTCGTCATATATTCTGGCGGGGCAATCTCAAACGTGGGCTTATCCGCAAACAGCTTGCGCGAAACTCCAGACCATTGCGGCGTCAACTCCCGCCCGCTCGCGCGCAGCAATATCGCGTCCGCGCGATCCAGCGCCTTCAGCGCCGACGGCTTGAAATCGGCCGTCGCGTAATCCAGCACCGAAAGAAACAAATCCGGTCGCAGAAACTGCAGCACGCTGTTCGATTCGATGATTACGTTTTCCGCGCGCGAAATCTCCTTGCGCACGCCGGGCATTGCATCGGCCAGGCTCCCCTGGCGGGTGCGCACCCACAGTGAGCGCACCGCTCCGGCCTTCAAGAAGCGGGCGCTGTCCGTTCCCGTCTCCGGGTCTCGCTCGGCGGTGATCGCCATTGTGTGATCGTCCGTCGCGCAATCGCACGGCTCGCCATTCGCAGAGCAGATGCCATGGCCATACTGGGTAATCTTCATCGCAGTCCAGCGCATCTCCGGCGTCCGAGCGATGATCGCAGCCACCGCAGACGTCTTTCCGATATTGCGCGTATGCCCGCCAACGACAACGATTGCCATGCTACTTTTTCCCAAGCCGCGCCAACGCAGCAAGCTCTTTTAGATACTCCCGCACCGGCCGCGCCGGAGTGCCCCAGAACATCATGCCCTTCCCATGCAGCTTCTTGTTGTTTAGCACGCCCGCGCGCCCGCCAAGAATCACGCCCTCGCCGACCTCGGCATGGTCGCCAATTCCCACCTGACCCGCGATCACGGCACCATCGCCGATACTCGACGAACCCGAGATACCTACCTGCGCTGCGATCACGACATTCTGCCCGATGCGCACGTTGTGTCCGACATGCACAAGATTGTCCAGCTTGGTTCCGCGGCCAATCCGCGTCTCCTCCAATGCGCCTCGATCGATGGTGGTGTTCGCGCCGATTTCAACGTCGTCCTCGATCACCAGCGCGCCCTGCTGAGGAAACTGCAGATACGCGCCGGTGCTCTCATCGCGCACATAGCCGAAACCATCGGCGCCGAGCACCGCGCCGGAATGCACCAGCACACGATTTCCTATCACCACTCCTGGATAGATCGTCACGCGCGGATGAATCAGACAATCTTCACCGATCACCACATGCGCGCCCACCACGCAGCCCGCCGCCACCACGCTGTGTTCCCCGATACGTACGCTCTCACCGAGCACCGCATACTTGCTGACGATTGCCGTCTCCGCGATGACAAAGGCGTTTTCATCGCCGCGCTCAATCGTCGTCGTCTCCGCGGGTTGTCGCAGGTCCAGCAACTTCGCCGCAACCGCAAAGGCGAGCCGCGGCTGCTTCACTTCAATGACCGGCTTGCCTGCCGCGCTCGCGCCCACCGGCACAATTACGGCGCCCGCATTCGACTTCATCGCCGCCGCGATGGATCGCTCATCCGTCGCGAAAACCAGCGCGTCCGTCTCCGCACCCGCCCCAGAAGCCACACGCAAAATCTCCACGCCGCGCGCCGCGTCAGCGACCTTACCGCCCACCCGATCCGCGATATCACCCAGTCTGGCCATTAGCTTCGATTGTAGAGCGGCGGTTCCCCGGCGGGCCGCGTTTTCCAGCGGCGATGCAACCACAGCCATTGACCGGGATACCGCCGCACGTACCGCTCTATCGCGGTGGTAAACAGTTGGGTATTCGCGACTGTATCCGCATCATCATCACCAGTCCGGATCAGACTCAGTTCCTCGCCAAAGTGCAGCACATATTTCTGCTCGCCCGCTTCCCACAGCAGAAATCCCGGCAGCACCGCAGCCCCCGTTCGCAACGCAACCCTTGCCAACCCCGATGCGGTGCATGCAGCGTGTCCGAAAAATTCCACGAATACGCCTTGCGGCGGCGTCATATTCGTATCCATCAAGATGCCGACCGTCTCGCCTTTACGCATCGACGCCAGCAGACCCCGGGCGAAATCATCCTTATGCAGAACGCGATTCCCATGCCTGCAGCGAATCGCATTTACCATCCGGTCTACCAGCTCGTTGTCCAGCCGCCGAATCACCATCCCCATCGGATGGCCCATCAGCGAGTGGTAATAGCTCGACAGCTCCCACGCACCCAGATGCCCCGTCACGATCAACACACCACGTCCGCGATCCCTTGCCGCAAGGTAGTTCTCCAGCCCCTCATAACGAATGAAATTCCGCGTACTCTCACGCGTATATTGCGGCATCTGGCAGAACTCCGCCAGCAGCCAGCCGAGATTCCGATACTCCGCTCGCAGCAGTCGCTCTCTCTCCACTGCCACCATTTCTGGCAACGCGAGTGCCAGATTTTGCTCTCCCACCCGCCGTAACCGCGACATCAGCCGATAGGCGAGCGCGCCCACGCCGGCGCCGGTTGAACGGGCGACCCCACGCGGCAGTATGCCGAGCAGCCGCAACAGCAGCCACACTATCGCGAACTCAAGCCATCGTCGTATCAACCGGGAGATGTCCTCAAAGCCAGTCTATGGGGCTGGGCTTCCAAGGGCGGCAATCCTGTCCAGAAAGTCGCACCGAGCGGCAAAGGACGGCAACCTCTGGGGCGCAGAGCGACTCCAACCGCACACAGGAGATTTCGAGCCATGAATACTGTCAAGTTTTGGAGCATTTTCGCTGTAGGCGTCGCTGCGGGCGCCGTCGTCGCCCTCATCTACGCACCGCAGAGCGGCGAAGAAACACGTCGCCAACTTAAAGATAAATACGACGAAACAGCCGACGAAATCCGCAATCGCGCCGGAGACTGGGCGGACACCGCCAGCGACTACGCCGGTAAGTTCTACAAGAAGGGCCGCGAGGCCGCCGAGGGCTACGCCTCCGACGCCCAGTCAGCGGTTCGCGGCGCCACACGCTCTGCGGTCCAGCATGTGCAGGACATTGGTGGCCAGGCGCTATAACGGCCCGCAAGCCCTTATTGTCGGTAATGACGAACTTACGTGCCCCGCGGTCGGCGCCAAGAGTGCTGACACGGGGCACACTTCCTCTATAAATCCTCTATAAAACGTTCAGGGCGCTTCCGTTAAAAAGCGACAGGTTCAATGTCAGCGTCGAAACCGCCGACGATGCCCATGGCATGCTTAAGGCCGCATTCCTACCGGAACTGTAACCCGCCACCTCAAAAAGAATCACATTACTGATGTTTCTTCGGCGTGTCCGCTTGGCATGCCCGTTAGAGGTGTTGCGCGATGGAGCCAAGAGCGATTTGAAGATGAGCCGGTGGTGATGCCAAGAGCGAATGAACCCGAAATGATCGCCAGAATACTTAGCGGCGAGATAGAACTCTTCCATGAGCTGATTCGGCCGTACGAGCGGATGGTTTATTTGACCGTGTCCGCGATGTTGAAAAATGAGGCGGATGCTGAAGATGCCGCGCAGGAGGCGGTCATTAAAGCGTATCGAAACCTGGCGTCGTTCCGAGCGGAAGCCCGCTTTAGTACTTGGTTGACGGCAATTGCATTGAATGAAGCGCGCAGCAGATTGAGGCGCATGAAACGGGAGAATACCGAATCGCTGGATGCAGAACTGGACATGCACGATGGGGACTTCACTCCGGCTGCGCTGACGGATTGGCACCCGATTCCCAGCGAAGAACTCGCGAGCAAAGAGTTGACCGATACAATCAAAGCTGCCGTTGCGGAACTGCCCTTTATTTACAGAGAAGTGTTTACGCTGCGTGATCTTGACGAACTGCAGACGGAAGAGACGGCGGTGTTGCTCAACGTCAGTATTCAAGTTGTTAAAACGCGACTGCACAGAGCGCGCATGATGCTGCAAAAGCGCCTCGCCCCTGCGCTGAAGGGGTTCGCTACACAGCCGGCACCGCGGCGTAGCTGGCTGTCCAGGAGGCATCCATGAAGTTGAATTGCAAACACGTATGGATGTACATCTCGGACTATATTGACAATTCCGTGGACCCAGAGATGCGGGCACACATCGAGCGGCACCTGGAAAATTGCGAGATCTGCTCAGCGATTCTGGACTCGACGCAAAACATACTTTACCTGACGGCGGACGATCAGACGTTTACGCTGCCGGTCGGTTTCAGTGAGCGGCTGCACGCGCGGCTTCGTACCGAATTGCAGGCGAACTAACGCGAATACAAGGCCGCGAGTGAAGGTTCGTAATTACCCTAAGCCGTGAAGCTTGATGTGAATCGCCTCTTCTGCAATCAGAAGCACAAAAGTCAAAACAGCTAAGCCGACCTGAACCCGCTCTTCGCGCTTCTTGCGGAGTGACATGGGCTGTCTCCGCCACTGGGCAGACGGCCGTTCCCTCAGCCGCCGTGCGTGCCACAAGACAAATAAGTTCAGGCACGCGCCGAGCAGCGCCAACAGCATCATTGGGATTCGAATTTTGTCCGCGTGAAATCGATCAAGCCAGCCGGCTACGCCAGCAGCGAGGGCCAAAGACCCTAATCCGATAGCGAGTCGAATGCCGCTCAATGCAATCAGCGTGGTGCAGACGCTTTGTAGGGCGGCGAATGCGAGACTGCCCCAACTGATCGCGCGTACCGCCGAGGGATGCGCCTGCACGGCTGTAACTTGGTCTTCCTGCTTGATTCGAGCCTCAACCAACATGCGCCTCCGCATTCCAATGACGTCACTGTAATTAGACGATCAGAGCAAACCTTTCAGACGAAAAAAACGATTCTCTGTAACCCGAGCATGTAGGGGCAATCATACGGTCGTAGTCAATCTTACCCAGAAGAGGATCAACCATGAACAACACAATGAAGTCGCTGGTCTTGACGGCGGCCGTCTCCGGCCTGCTCGGTGGAACAGCAACTCGCCTGCAGGCACAGGTTTCACCGGCGCAGCAAGACGGAAAAGTGAACACCAGCGCAAGCCATACGGCTGGCGTGCGCTTGGTCGCGCAGTCCTCAGAGCAAGACAAGGACAAGCATTCCTGCAAAGGTAAGAACGACTGCAAGGGTGAAGGCGCAGACGGCAAAAACTCCTGCAAGGGCAAAGGCAGTTGCGCTACTGACGGCTCCAAGCCCCCAACGGCCGCCTAGCATTAGCCATGATGAGCGAGCCATCGTGCTGGCCCGCTCATTTCACTACAGATCGTCCATTGACTCGCCAACTTTGCGACTGGAAATTTTGCGGCTGAAATTAAAGATTCCAGCGCCTCATTTCAATGGCCTCGATCCAGGTCCGCAAGGGCAGAAAGATTTATCAAACCTAATGCGTGCGCCAGTTTGTTCGAGGCGGAAAGCCTCGAATTAGCAGTACCGGTTTCTTTGTCCTTCGGCGGTGCGTGAAGACTTTCCGGGCTGGCCGGCAATCCCGTCGAAGAACATTCGAAGAGTCGAGCAGACTCGAGCGTCGCCATCAAGGTTGTTACCAAGAGTGTTCGACCTTCGCGCGGAACTCGGTTGGTTTCGTCAGCCGAGCACACACAAAACATCGAGCAGTAGAACGGAGCCACCCATTGTCACAAAATAATTTCTGGAGCCGTATATTTGCAGCTCGCGGCATCTTCACACGCGCAGCGAATCATTTGCAATC
>JBBPYY010000006.1:0-10981 GCA_038199445.1 Terriglobales bacterium
ATCTTTTTCGTTGTTACCGTGTTCCTATAGAGTTCGGTCGAAATCGGTTCCGGCTTTAAGGTTGATTTGAGGTCGCTGTGACGCTCTCGTCTTGGATGAACGCAGGGATGAACGCGGGGGCGGACTCCGGCAGGCCGGAGTCGCTGTACGCAAACGTCGACGGGCATCGCATGCACTATCAGAAGTGCGGTAGCGGCGCTCCTCTGCTGTTGATTCATGGAATGCTCGGCTACTGCTTCTCCTGGCGTTTCAATATGCGGGAGCTGGGAGCGGCAGCAACCGTCTATGCGCCGGATATGCTCGGCATGGGGCACTCGGATCGCATCGCGGGACTGGACGCATCGCTCGCCGCGACGGCAGACCGCTTGTTTATGTTTATGGACGAGGTAGGGCTCGCGCAGGTGGATCTACTGGGCACCTCGCATGGCGGTGCGCTGGCGATGTGGATGGCCGCATCACGGCCGGAGCGCGTGCGGCGCCTGATTCTGGTGGCGCCGGCGAATCCGTTCTCGACCGAGTGTGAGCCGTTGCTTACGTTTTATCAGTCCTCGCTGGGCAAGTGGTTCGCGCCACGTGTTCCTCATTTGCCCCGTGCCGTGCAGGAGCTTGCACTGGGACGGATGTATGGCAACGCGGAACGTGTCGTCGACGGAACGCTGGATGGTTATATGGAGCCGCTGCGTACCGTGGGCACGGCTGAACATGTATTGAATCTCATCGCGACGTGGCACAAAGATATGGCTGAATTGCGCAAGCTGCTCTGCAATCTGCCGCCGGTTCCTGTGCTGTTGGTGTGGGGCGACCGCGATCGGGCAGTTGGATTGAAGTCATGCGCGCTGTTACGCAAACACATGCAGATGTCGCGGCTGGTCGTGATGCAAGGCGCTGGGCATCTGGCCTATGAAGAGCGTCCGCAGGAGTTCAACACGGCGGTGCTGAAGTTTCTGGCACAACGCGAAATGCAGCCAGGCGGGATTGTGGCCTGGCCTGAGTCCGCCAGCGACGCAGCTTAGCCTTTCTGCCGCCAGTTCTGGGTGCGTATCTAGTCGGCGTTTAACTCAAATTCTCAATCAAATTCTCTAAAGTCTCATGAGACTGAAGTGTTCGGTCAGCCATTGCTGCATGGCTGTCTGC
Source organism: Terriglobales bacterium (assembly GCA_038199445.1). GTDB lineage: Bacteria > Acidobacteriota > Terriglobia > Terriglobales > Acidobacteriaceae > JBBPYY01. The sequence continues at coordinate 1,135 of JBBPYY010000006.1, forward strand.
ACCAGCGGCAGCTTGCCGAAGAAGAAATGATCTGCGTCCTCCACCCAAACGAGTTTCTTGGGTGCGGGCGCGGTGGCGACAACCTGCGTGACAATCTCCATCGGTCCATAGATATCTTTGGTGCCGCTGATGAAGAGCTTGGGTTGCGCGCAGGTGGGCAGGTATTTGTAGCTGTAACGGCGGCCTTCGGCCTCGACGGGGAGGCCAAGCGCGACGATGCCGGGCACGCGCGGGTCGTTGCAGCAGGCGCGCATGCCGACGTTTGCGCCGAAAGAGAATCCAGCGAAAAGGGTGGGCAGGCTGTATTCCTGTCGCAGCCAGTCGAGCGCGGCGCGGACATCGTCCTGCTCGCCGTGTCCGTCGTCGTGCGTGCCTTCGCTTAAGCCTGTGCCGCGAAAGTTGAAGCGCAGAACAGGCAGGCCGAAGCCTTGGAACACTTTCATCGCGTTATAGACGACCTTATTGTGGAGGGTGCCTCCACCGGCGGGATGCGGGTGGCAGATGAGTGCCGAATACTTTGCGTCGTCGCGGCCGGCGTTGAGCAGAGATTCGAGGCGGCCTGCAGGGCCGGCGAGGTTGAAGGAACGGATGGCGGTGGAAGGGGAGATCACGCTGTCATTGTAAATTCGCGCGTCAGGTATGCTCTCGGTGTGATTCTCGATCCGATTGAATTGACGCGGCGGCTGGTGGATATCGATTCCATCACTTACAACGAAGCTGCGGTGGGCGTGTATCTGGCGGATGTTTTGGCTGGGCTGCAATTTGAGGTTGAGAAGATGCCGGTTGAAACGGACCGCTTTAACGTGTATGCGGCGATGCCGGGCGTGACTCCGGATGTGGTGTTGTCGACGCATATGGATACGGTGCCGCCATTTTTTGCGTCGAGCGAAGACGATGAGTTTGTGCATGGGCGCGGGTCGTGCGATGCGAAGGGAATTATCGCGGCGCAGATTGCGGCGGCGCTGCGGTTGCGCGAGGCCGGTGTGAAAGTGGGCATGCTGTTTCTGGTGGGCGAGGAACGCGACTCGGCTGGAGCGAAGGTTGCGAATGCGCAGCCGCGTGGCAGCCGGTTTCTGATCAACGGAGAACCGACCGACAACCGCATGGCGAGTGCTGCGAAAGGCGCGCTGCGTGCGGAGATTCGCGCGAAGGGGCGCATGGCGCACTCGGCGTATCCCGAACTGGGGGAAAGCGCGACGCATAAGCTGGTGCATGCGCTGGAACGTGTTCTCGCTCTGAATCTTCCTGTCGTCGAGGGCATCGGGCCAACGACGGTGAACGTCGGGACGATGCAGGGCGGGCGCGCTCCGAATGTAATTGCAGACGAAGCGAGCGCGCTGGTGCTGGTGCGGCTGGTGGGGGATTCCGCCGGCGTGCGTCAGCAGATTGTTTCAGCGGTGGGAGATCTGGCCGAAGTGAATTTCACGCTGGAGATCCCATTCATGCGCTTTCGCGCCTTCGAAGAGATGCGCGGCATCGAAACGATGGTGGCTGCGTTCACGACGGATATTCCGGCGCTGACAGCGTGGGGGGAGCCGGTGTTGCTGGGGCCGGGGTCGATTCATGTGGCACATACGGATCGCGAGCGGGTGGCGAAGACGGAGTTGTTGGAGGCGGTGGATTTGTATGAGCGGGTTGCTACGGGGTTGGTGAAGTGAGTAGGTGGAGACGAGTCTCGCTTTCTCTGCTGAGCACGATGCTTGCTGCGCTGCTTTCAGGGGTGATCGAGGCGACAGCAAATCTAAGGCGAGACGGCCACCTTCATATTGATGCTGGGCTGTGGATAGATTCGTTCGTCGTTTGGCTGCCGGAACTCTCATGAGTCTCGGCTGGTTTCTGGCAATCCCTCTAATAATGCTGCTGAATCCGACGTGGATTGCGAGGCGTTCGTTCGCCGCGGTCATTCTCGGAACGGGCATCGGTCCGCTGGTAATGCTTTTAATCGCTCTCTACGCAGAGGCCGGACGTCCGATGAATGGGCATTGGGCTCCTGAAGCCCGCAATCTAGTGTTCGTCGCCACAGGAGTCGCCTTGCTTACGTCGGTGATTTACGTGCTGCTAGTTCGAAGGCACTTTCGCCTACCACGCTCGCTTCCCGGCATAGAAGACCACGCGGCAATTTGATTCGGCCAGCCGTCGCGTAAACTTCAAGCGTGACAGAACAACTTAACTCCCTCGCTCTTTCCTCCTCTGCTTATCTGCGTTCTGCGATGCATCAGCCTGTGCGGTGGCATGGGTGGGGTGACGAAGCGTTTGCGCTTGCTGAGCGCGAGGACAAGCCTATCCTGCTCGACATCGGAGCGGTGTGGTGCCACTGGTGCCATGTGATGGACCGCGAGAGTTATGAAGATGCCGCGACCGCGGCACTGATCAATCAGCATTTTGTCGCAGTGAAGGTGGATCGTGATGAGCGGCCCGATGTGGATGCGCGATATCAGGCGGCGGTGTCGGCGATTTCGGGCCAGGGCGGGTGGCCGCTGACGGCGATTCTAACTCCGGCGGGGAAGCCGTTTTTTGGCGGAACCTATTTTCCGCCGGATGATCGGTATGGACGGCCGGGATTCAAAACGGTGCTGGAGCGCGTGGCTGATGCGTATCGCGAGCGTCGTGATGAGGTGCTGGAGTCTGCTTCGAGTGTGATCGAGGCGATCGAGTTCAATGAGTCGTTTGCTGGGCGATCGGGCGATCTGCGGCCGGCGCTCCTGGAGAAAATTGTCGAGTCTGCGGTGAAGCAGTTTGATTCGCGCAATGGGGGATTTGGCTCGCAACCGAAATTTCCGCATCCGGCGGCGCTCGATTTGCTGCTGGATTACGCGGCGCGCACAGGGGATGAAAAAGTGCGCGATGCGGCGCTGATTACGCTGGAGAAGATGGCACAAGGCGGCATTTTCGATCATCTGGCAGGAGGATTTCATCGCTATTCCGTCGACGAACGATGGGTGGTGCCGCACTTCGAAAAAATGTCGTACGACAATGCCGGGCTGCTGTCGAACTACGTTCACGCCTTCCAAACCTTTGTAGAGCCGAAGTTCGCTGACGCCGCAAAAGAGATCATTCGCTGGATGGATGAGGTGTTGAGCGATCGCGCGCGCGGCGGCTTCTACGCATCGCAGGATGCGGACATCAACCTCGATGACGACGGCGACTACTTCACCTGGACACGGGACGAAGCTGCAGCAGTGCTGACGAAAGAAGAGCTTGGCGTGGCGGGGCCGTTCTACGACATCGGCGATGTGGGGGACATGCACCACAATCCGCTGAAGAACGTGCTGCATGTGAAGCATTCGCTTGAGGAGATCGCGACGCGCGCGGAGCTTTCGGCCGTGCAAACCACGGAGTTGCTGCGAAGCGCGAAGAAGAAATTGCAGGCGGCGAGGCTGGAGCGACCGACTCCGTTTATCGACAAGACGCTGTATACGCACTGGAACGCGATGTGCATCTCGTCGTATCTGGCCGCGGCGCGCGTGCTGGATCTGAGCGATGTACGCGCATTCGCGCTGAAGACGCTGGACCGCGTGCTCGATGAGGCGTGGGGCGACGAAGAGGTGACGCACGTCGTGGCCTACGCGGACGGGCCGCCGAGATTGCCCATCGCGGGCATGCTGGATGATTACGCGTTGCTGGCGCTGGCCTGCCTGGATGCGTGGGAAACGACCGGGGAACTGCGCTATTACCGCGACGCCGAAGCGATCGCAGATTCAATGGTGACGAAATTTTACGACGCGACTGGTGGCGGGTTCTTCGACACTGCGACGAGCGGCGCACAGCCGTTGGGGGCGCTGAGTGCACGACGCAAGCCGCTGCAGGACTCGCCTACTCCGGCGGGGAATGCATCGGCGACCAGCGTGTTGCTGCGGGTTGCTGCGCTATCTGGGCGCGAAGATCTGCGAGTGAAGGCAGAGGACACGCTAGAGGCATTCGCGGGAGTGGTGGAACATTTCGGTCTTTATGCGGCGGCGTATGGAATCGCGCTGCAGCAATGGCTTGCGTCCCCGGCTGAGATCTGCGTGATCGGCATGGGGGAGCCGGCGCGGCGACTGGCAGCGATTGCGACGGCGCGCTTTGCGGTGAACAAGACGGTGCTGGTGCTGCGGCCGGAGCAAGTCGTTTCTAGCGCGCTGCCGCCGGCGCTGGCCGAGACGCTGCCGCAATTGCCTGATTTGCATTCGCGGGACGCTTTCGCTGTGGTGTGCGGTAACGGGCGGTGTTCTGCGCCGACGAACGATCCGGCGGAGTTAATTCAGCAGATCAGTGGGGCGCTGGATTCGTAGCGTGCTGCGGCGTAGCTCTATTTTTGTTCGGTGAGGGTGTTTCCCGTGGAAGCGTCGAGCAGAGTTGGATTGCCGGACTGAGGCGCACCCTCGTCTGGCGTGTTGAATACGCGGTAGGGATTGCCCAGCAGAATTCCGTTTTCCGCGAAGACTTCTTTGATTCGTTTGCGGAAAGCGCGCGAGAGACCCCACTGTTGCTGCACGCCGGTGACGAACTGGACGGGGTAGATAATCTGCGATCCGTCGAACTGGTCGACTCCCTGCACGTCAGGTTTTTCCCGCAACGCCTTTGCAAATCTGGGATCTGCGGCGATCTCAGCGGCTACTTGTTGGATGATCGAAAGGACGCGATCCGCGTCTTCGCGGACATCGACTGGAATCTTGACGATGATTTTTCCGAAGTCGCGCGTCAAATTAGCGACGGTTGCGATCTGGCTGTTGGGGATGCTGTATTGGGCGCCGCTGTCGCCATCGCGCAGCACGATTCTGCGCAGGCTCATCTGCTCGACGAATCCTGTATAGCCGCCGGCTTTGATCAGGTCGCCGATGTCAAACTGGTTTTCGATGAGCATCAGGATGCCGTTGATTACGTCGTGGACGATGGTCTGTGCGCCGAAGCCGACGGCGAGTCCGATAACGCCGGCGGATGCGATCAGCGGAGTGACGTTGATATGAAAGATGCCTAGAACGTGGATGATGCCGATGAAAAGGATGAGCGCGTACCCTGCGGTATCGAGAACGCTGGCCAGCGTACGGAGCTGGCCGCCGCGCAGAATGGCCGAGTGCGTAGTGGCGACGCGGCGGATTCTGTTCGTCAGAATTTTAAGCAGCTTGACGAGTATAAAGATGATGATCCCAACGACGATCAGTTCTGGGACCTTGTCGATGAAGTCCAGAACGTGCTGGGTCCAGCGCTCTTTGAGCTGCGCTACCACTCTTTCGAGACCGGGATGGGAATGGGAAGGAGCGAGTATGAGCATCAGAAATCCGGGGGTACGCGGCAAAGGTGCAGTTTGCGCTACAAAGAATGAGGTTGGCTACGGAAGATGGATGCGCCTGCGCGCCATGAAGTTGCGCCCCTTGGTAGTCGCCGCAATTTTGAGCAATGCGCCTTTTGCATTGGCGCAACACAATACGCCACCGCAGAGCCCTCTGGCCCGTCCAAATGTTCGCGAGGGTGGAGTGCCGCTGCTGGTGGATCCGAAAACAGATCAGCCGGCAACCCAGCAGCAGATGAAGCAACAGCGGACGGCGTTACGGCAGAAGCAGCTGATGGAGAAGACGGCGCAACTGCAGCAGCTCAGCAACGAATTGAAAGTTGAAATCGACAAGACGGATAAAGACACGCTTTCGCTCGATGTGATTCGCAAGTCAGAGCAGATCGAGAAGCTGGCAAAAAATATTCACGCACTGATGGTGGCGTCTCAGTGAGGTGGCCAAACGGATTTGGCAGGAAGGGGGCGGCGGGATGATCGGTAAATTTTCACCGCCGCGGCCAGTCTGTAACGGACCAAGGGGCCGAAGGTTTGCTGGTGTCTGGCCATCGGTGATGATCTTGATTCTGTTCGCCGCGCAGGTGCCGGGCGTCGGGCAATTTCAGCGACCTCCAAGGTACCCGGTGCCGGGCGCCCCCGGCAGCCCGCCGGTGGTCCTCAATCCTGAAGATGACGAGTCTCGTCTCACTGAGCATATGAAGAAGGCCAGGAACGCAATGCGGCAAAAGAAGCTGGTGTCGCAGATGCAGTTGCTGGCGAGGCTTACGAATGAATTGAAAGCGGATGTCGACAAGACGGACATACTATCGGCGGACGACATTCATAGGTCAGAACAAATCGAGAAGCTGGCGCGAAGCATTCGCGAGCTGATGATTGGGCCGCTGTGAAGTGCCTGCAGATCAAAAAAAAGGCCGCCCCTGAGGGAGGGGGGCCTTTCTACTTTGCCTGTTGATTAAACAAAGAGCGGTGCCAGTACCAGAGTGATTGTTGAAAGCAGCTTGATAAGCACATGCAGCGAAGGTCCCGCTGTGTCTTTAAAAGGATCGCCGACTGTGTCACCGACCACGGCTGCTTTATGGGCGTCGGAACGCTTCCCGCCGTACGCGCCGGTCTCGATGAACTTCTTCGCATTGTCCCAAGCGCCGCCCCCATTGTTCATGAGCATCGCCAGCAGGATGCCCGAGATGGTGCCGACCATGAGCAATGCAGCGACGGCTTCAGCGCCGCTGAGGTTGACGGGAATTCCGTTGATGGTGGGAGTGTTGGCGATCACTGAAGCACCGTAGGTTTCGCTGAAGTTGCGGAAGATCAGGCCAACAGCCAGCGGCAAACTGACAGCGAGCAGGCCGGGAAGAATCATGCGCTTGAGGGCGGCACCGGTGACGATTCTGACGCAGCGGCCGTAGTCGGGTTTGGAGGTACCCGCCATGATGCCGGGGTCTTCGCGGAACTGCGCGCGCACATCGGCGATGACCGCTTCTGCAGTCGAACCCACCGCCTTGATGGCGAGCGACGAGAAGAGGTAGGTAAGCATGGCGCCGAGCAGAGCGCCGACAAACACGGGAACGCTAGCGAGGTTGATGTTGGAGAAGCTCCAGTCCGGCGAAACGAAGCCACCCGCGTCGTGCACTTTGCGAGTGACGATGTCACGAATCTCTTCGAGATAGGCGGAGAAGAGCAGAAAGGCGGCGAGGGACGCGGAGCCGATTGCGTATCCCTTAGTGAGGGCCTTTGTGGTGTTGCCGGCCGCGTCGAGCCGGTCGGTGCGCTCACGGATTTCGTGGGGCTGGTTGGACATCTCGATAATGCCACCGGCGTTGTCAGTGATGGGGCCGAAGGTGTCCATTGCAAGGATGTAGGCGGCAGAAGACAACATGCCCATGGTTGCGATGGCAGTGCCGTAAATGCCCTTGGCGTAGTTGGCGATTTCGAGATGGTCCGCGAGGCCGCGGACGCCGAAGTAATAGCTGAGCAGGAGGGCCGCGCTGATGACCAGGACCGGCATCGCGGGGGTTTCCATGCCGACGGCAAGACCGCTGATGATGTTGGTCGCGGGGCCGGTGAGGGAAGCCTTCGCGATGGACTGGACCGGGCGGAAGCGCGTCTCGGTGTAGTACTCGGTGATGAGGACGAAGAGGAACGAAGTGATGATGCCGATCACGCCGCAGAAAAAGAGCCACCAGCGGCCATCGAGCATGAATTTGACCGCGACCGCGAAACCGCCGAGAGCGAGCAGCGTGGTTACGTAATAGCCACGGTTGAGCGCCGACATGGGGTTTTCGTTTTCTTTGCATTTCACAACGAGGACGCCGATGGTGCTTGCGATGAGGTTGATGGCGTGGACGATGAGTGGGAAGAGAATTCCCTTGATGCCGAAGACGGGGTAGAGCGCGGCGCCGAGGATCATTGCGCCGACGTTTTCCGCGGCGGTGGATTCGAACAGGTCAGCACCGCGTCCGGCGCAGTCGCCAACATTGTCGCCGACGAGATCGGCGATGACCGCAGGGTTGCGCGGATCGTCTTCGGGAATACCGGCTTCTACTTTTCCGACGAGGTCGGCGCCGACGTCAGCGGCTTTGGTGTAGATACCGCCGCCGAGCTGGGCGAAGAGCGCGACCAGCGAGGCTCCGAAGCCAAAGCCGACGAGCTTGTAGGGGACGCTGCGCGGATCTTCCAGTCCTCCAAAGAAGAGAAAGAGAACGCCGATACCGATGAGCGAGAGAGCGACAACGACCAGGCCCGTGACGGCTCCGCCATGCAATGCAGTGCGAAGTGCGCGGTTGAGGCTGCTGCGTGCCGCGCTGGCGGTGCGTATGTTCGCGCGAATTGAGACATACATTCCCGTGAAACCGGAGATCGCCGAGCACAGGGCGCCAATCAGAAAGCTGACGACGATGTAGAGCGCATACGGCTTGGTGCGCGGCGTCATCTGATAACCGAAGAAGAGCAGAATGGCGATGATGATCGCGAGCACGCCGATGGCACGATACTGACGGCTGAGAAACGCCTCCGCGCCTTCGCGGATAGCGTTTGAAATGGCCTGCATCTCAGACGAGCCGCTGTCTTGAGCAATGACTGAGCGGGCGAAAGTGAGCGCTACGAGCAGCGCAAGCACGCCGACACCGAGCGCCAGCCAAAGATAAAACCTGCCATCCGTTGAAACAGCCACCGGCATTTCCTGCCAGTAGAAGGCTGCCGCGCTCCATGCAAAGTGCATTCTTTCAGTCTCCTTAGAGGTTGCCGAACGTGAACCTGCCGCTAAACAGAACTTCACCGCGCACTCCGAATAAGACGAATTCTGGCTGGAGAGGAACGCACGAGGAGTTACAAGCCGCGACCGCTGATTAGAGCACGTCACGAAAATGATGGTCAACGAGTCTCTTGTGGGCGAATATGGCGCGCCTCTTCGGACGTGCAAAAGAAGACTGTGTGCCGATACAATCAGCGATGGTGCTGCATCTAGATAGAGCTAGAGAGTGAGAGCATCGAGAATGGCGCGAACTGTGACCAGCGAGCTAGCAACACCTGTGACAAGCGAGCCGACGACTTCCGTGCGGGACGCGACAGCGGCCGTCGCGGAAGGTGGGTCTAGCAGCGGAGTGAGCGATACACAGTTGATCGAAATGTACCGCGTGATGTATCTGTCGCGGCATATCGACGATCGCGAAATCATGCTCAAGCGGCAGCAGAAGATCTTTTTCCAAATCTCCGGCGCGGGGCATGAAGCCATGCTGGTGGCGGCCGGCATGGCGATGAAGCCGGGTTATGACTGGGCCTTCCCGTACTACCGCGACCGGGCGCTGTGCTTGACACTGGGCGTCACGTCAGAGGAGATGCTGCTGCAGGCGGTGGGTGCGGCGGCGGACCCGGCCAGCGGCGGGCGGCAAATGCCATCGCACTGGGGAAATAAGCGCCTGAATATCGTCACGCAAGGTTCGTCGACCTCGACGCAGTGTCTGCATGCTGTCGGCTGTGCCGAAGCCGGGCGTTATTTCAGCAAGCACCCTGATGCGGCCGACAAGGCCAGCGGCGACTATCGCGCTTATAAGGATGTGATCTTTCACGGCGATGAGGTGGTGTACGTCTCGGTCGGCGAAGGCAGCACGAGCCAGGGCGAGTTCTGGGAATCGTTGAGCACGGCGTCGAACCTGAAACTGCCGGTACTGTTTGTTGTGGAAGACAACGGATATGCCATTTCGGTTCCGGTTGAAGTCAATACTCCGGGCGGAAATATTTCAAAGCTGGTTGCGAACTTCCCGAATTTCTTCTTCGCGGAGATTGACGGGACCGATCCGGTGGAGAGCTTTGCTGCGTTTGAGCAGGCAGTCGCGCATTGCCGTGCGGGGCACGGCCCGGCGTTCGTACATGGGCACGTTATTCGGCCGTACTCGCACTCCCTATCCGATGATGAGCGGTTATATCGACCCGCTGCGGAGATGGAAGCGGATGCGTTGCGAGATCCTTTGCCACGGCTGCAGATGCGGTTGCTGCGCGAGGGGATTCTCGACGAGAAGGAAATTACCCGGCTCGAAGAGCAAGTCGATGAGGAAGTGAGACAGGCTTCAGAGCGTGTGTCGCGCG
>JBBPYY010000007.1:0-6109 GCA_038199445.1 Terriglobales bacterium
AACGGACAGCGACGATGCAAAACGCACGGCAGGGCACAAATCGCACGACGGATGTCGTCATCCTCGGCTGCGGGCGTGTCGGCTCACGGCTCGCAACAACGATGGACGGCGACGGGTACCACGTCACGGTGATTGACACGGACAGCTTCGCATTCCGGCGACTGCCGGAGTCGTTTCGCGGGCGCACGATCCTCGGCACCGGCATTGACGAGGACGTGCTGCGCCGTGCGGGCATCGAGGGCGCGCGGACCTTTATCGGCGTCGCCGACCGCGACAACCTGAATATTATGGCGGCGCAGATCGCCCAGACCGTCTTCCGCGTGCCGGAGGTAATGGCGCGCGTGTATGATGTCGAGCGGGCGGAGGTGTATGCGAAAATGGGCCTGAAAACGATTTGTCCAACGGCGACCGTCGCGCAACTGTTTCGCGATCAGGTCACGCAACGCCCGAACGCGGCGGGCGCGTCGAGCGGATCATAAGGGAGCACGCGCGTGTATATCGTGGTCGTCGGTGGCGGCAAAGTCGGCTATTACCTGACGAAAACCCTCGTCACCGAAGGGTACGAGGTGCTGCTGATCGAGAAGGACGCCGCGAAAGTGCGGACGTGGAGCGAGCGGTTCGGCGCGGTTCTGTTGCAGGGAGACGGCTGCGAAGTCGCGATCCTCGACAAGGCGGGCGTCGCGCGGGCCGATGTCCTGATCGCGACCACGGGCGACGATGAGGACAATCTCGTCGTCGCGCAACTCGGCCAAAATCTGTTCAAAGTGCCGAAGGTGATCGAGCGCTAAGAAATTTTCTGGATCTTAAGCCAATCTGTAACAGTTATGGTTGTGAATAGGAACAGGTAAGAACGCGGAATGAATTTAGAAACCAAATCGACAGAGCGGCTGACCATCCACGATGTGCGGAAGGGGCTGGCCTCCGGCTCCAGCGCGGTTGCGCTCGCCGAGCGGCACTACAGCTGCATTACTGAGACCGATCCGAACGTGCACGCATGGCTCGCCCTGACCCGCGAGCGCGCGATGGCGCAGGCAGAGTGCATCGATGAGCAGTTCCATGCTGGCGGCGAAGTGGCGAACTCCGTCGGCTTGCTCGCCGGTGTTCCTGTCGGGGTAAAAGATGTGCTGGTGATGCAAGGCGCGCCGGCAACGGCGGGATCCAAAATTCTAGAGGATTATCAGCCGCCGTACGACGCTACGGTGGTGACGCGGTTGGAAGCGGCCGGCGCCGTATTGATGGGCAAGCTCAATTGCGATGAGTTTGCGATGGGCTCCTCGAATGAGAACTCCGCGTATGGACCGGTCAAGAATCCACGGTCGCTGGAGCATGTTCCGGGGGGGTCAAGCGGCGGGTCGGCGGCCGCTGTGGCGGCGGGCAACTGCGTTGCATCGCTGGGGTCAGACACCGGTGGATCGATTCGTCAGCCAGCGTCTTTCTGCGGAGTGGTCGGCGTACTGCCGACGTACAGCCGCGTCTCGCGCTACGGCCTGATCGCGTTCGCATCGTCGCTCGATCGCGTCGGCCCCTTTGCCCGCACCGTGCGTGATGCGGCGAAGGTGCTCAGCGTGATCGCGGGCCACGATCCGCTCGACGCGACCAGTTCCTCGCGCCCGGTCCCGGATTACGTCGCCGAGCTCGACGCGAGCGCCACGCGCCCAGCCAGCGAACTGCGCCTGGGCGTTCCGGCGGAATATTTCAGTGACGGACTCGACCCTGAGGTGCGCACCGCCGTCGAAGGCGCGATCCGCCAGCTCGGCGAAAAGGGCTGCGTCGTCAAGCCGATCTCGTTGCCGCATACGCGCTATGCCATCCCGGCTTACTACGTCATCGCGACGGCGGAGGCCAGCGCGAACCTTGCCCGCTTCGACGGCGTGCGCTACGGCTATCGGGCCCCTGCGGAAGAAGCGAAAACGCTGTCGGAGATGTACCGTCGCACGCGCGACAAGGGTTTCGGGGCTGAGGTAAAGCGCCGCATCATGCTGGGAACGTATGTGCTGAGCGCGGGATACTATGACGCGTATTACAAAAAAGCGCAGCAGGTGCGGCGCTTGATTACGCAGGATTTTCTCGACGCCTTCAAAGAGGTGGATGCGATCCTGACGCCGACCGCACCGACGCCCGCTTTTCTGCTAGGCGAGAAGTCGGACGATCCGCTCGCAATGTACCTCGCCGATATTTTTACGGTGACCGCCAATCTGGCCGGAATCTGCGGCATGTCCGTCCCCTGCGGCAGGTCCAAGACCGATCTGCCGATTGGTCTGCAGATTCTGGGGAAACACTTCGACGAGAGCACTGTCTTTCGCGTTGCGCAGATGGCAGAGGACTTGCAGTAAAACACCGTACGCGGCGGAGCACTTCGAGGCGTTTTGCACATGCTATCCTGTGCGCCCTTCCCATCAGGAGAACTTCTATGAAGCGAATGGCCATCGCCATCATTTTGCTTGTCTCGATCCAACTAGCCGCGCAGACCAGTCCCGCCTCCGCGTCTAAACCAAAGGTCAGAGCCATTACCGGATTTGTACGACTGGATAGAGGCGACTACTTAAAACAAATTGCCGATGCTCTCGTTGTGTTGCGGAGAGTAAAGGTTGAATTTGAATCCTCTGGTTACGAAGTGGAGACTCTGCGACTGACCGTGCAACCACTAGCAGAGCTCGTCGCGGGCCTATCTGAGGACCAGGCGCTTGCATTTCTCAAGCAACTTGACCAGCTCTCGGTGATGGAGAATTTCATTCCGAACGTGGGCCCCGCAATGATGCATGACAGCGATGATCCGGCGACCATGCATCTGCTGGAGCGGGCGCTATCGACTCTGCCGCACATCGAGGCCAGCGCCATCATCGCCGATGAAACCGGCATTCACTGGAAATCGATTCATCGCACCGCTGAACTTGTGAAGTATGTCAGCGAACACAGCCCGCGCAGCCAGGGAACATTCAACTTCACCGCCACCGCCATGCTGAAACCGCTGTCACCATTTTTCCCCGGCTCCTATCACACCGGCGCGGGAAGACAATTCGCTCTGGGTTTCGAAGGCGCCAACGTGGTGCGTGACGTGTTCGCAAAAGATAAGGGAAATTACGAAGCCGCCACTGTCGACCTGACCGCCGCGCTGACGAAACATGCATCCGTGGCGGATGCTGTGGGCAACAAGGTGGCTGCGGAAACGGGTTGGACCTATGCGGGCGTCGATCCTACCCCCGCACCTCTCGGAGACGTGTCCATAGGAGCCGCCATCGAAGCATTCACTGGAGCGAAGTTCGGGTCCAGCGGTACCCTTACCGCGGCACGCATCATCACCACTGCCGTCAAGGCGGTGCCGCAGAAGCAAATTGGGTACTCCGGGCTAATGGTGCCTGTGATGGAGGACAAGCTCTTGGCGCAACGGTGGGCTGAGTCCACGTACAACATCGACTCGCTGCTTGCGTACTCGGCTGTTTGCGGTACGGGCCTGGATACAGTTCCTCTTCCCGGCGACGTCAGTCTCGCTCAAATGGAACGCATCTTCGCCGATGTAGCTTCCCTCGCAACGAAATGGAACAAACCTCTCTCGGCACGCCTGCAGCCGATTCCGAACAAGCAGCCGGGCGATGAGACCGATTTTCAGGATCCGTATCTCTTCAATACGAAGTTGCACCCTTTGCCGTAGCTTGCTTTCTCAATTCAAACTGGACCCGCTATCGCTGTACCCCGTTCGGCGCATTCTGCATCTCATGCACGGGGGATTCATTGAATGATTCAATATGCGTTGCAGGCACACCTCGAGGCGAAACCGGGTAAAGAGAAAGAAGTGGAAGAGTTTCTCAAGAGCGCTTTGCCGCTGGTGCAGCAAGAGAGCGGTACGCCCGCGTGGTTCGCCATCAAGATCGGCTCGGGCCGCTATGGAATTTTCGACGTATTTCACGATGAAGCCGGGCGCGATGCTCACCTCAACGGCAAAGTGGCTGCCGCTCTGATGGCAAAGGCCAGCGATCTTTTCGCGAAACCACCAGCCATCGACAAGATCGATGTTCTTGCCGCAAAGTTGAAAGAGTAAAGAGAATCAGCGGCATCTTCTCCATACAGAAATCAGGGCCCTTGTTCTTCTCAATACGGGAGGCTCCCGATCATGCCTGATCGACGCAACGCAGGGGTCAAGCCCACTGCGATTTTCGTGCTGCTTGTCCTGCTTTGCGTCTGGTCTGTGCCGCGACGTGCTCACGCGTATTCCGTGCTCACGCATGAGGCGATCATCGACCTGGCGTGGAAAGACACGCTGGTGCCTCTGCTCAAGGCGCGCTTTCCCAAGGCGACCGAAGACGATCTGAATCGCGCGCATGCATTCGCCTACGGGGGCAGTGTTATTCAAGACCTTGGCTACTATCCCCACGGCGAGAAACTGTTTTCCGACCTGCTGCACTATGCCCGCAGCGGCGATTTCGTCATGAATCTGATCAACGATGCCAGCGATATCGATGAGTACGCCTTCGCGCTCGGGGCCCTGGCGCACTACAGCGCCGACGATAACGGTCATCCCGCGGTCAATGAGGCTACCGCATACGAGTATCCAAAACTGCGCGCGAAGTATGGTCCGAAAGTGACCTATGACGAAGATCCCGTCGCCCACCTGCGCACCGAGTTCGGCTTTGACGTGGTGCAGGTCGGCCGCGGCCGTTACGCCGGCGATGACTATCGCAAGCTCATCGGTTTCGAGGTTTCAAAGCCGCTGCTCGAGCGCGCGTTTCGCGACACCTACGGCTTCGAAGTAAAAGAAATCATGCCGTCGGAGGACCGGGCCATCAATTCGTACCGGCACGACGTCAGCACGTTGATCCCGGAGTTCACGCGCGTCGCGCTGGTGCAATACGGGAAGCAGCTGAAAAAAGACGACCCGACGTTCGATCGCAAGAAGTTTGTGTACCGGTATTCGCGTTCTGAGTACGAAAAACAATACGGCAAGGATTATCAGAAGCTCGGAACCGGCGCGCGCTTTCTGTCTTTCTTAACGCGCATTCTGCCGAAGGTCGGGCCGCTGAAGGCGTTGCAGTTGAAGATACCCGATGCGCATGTCGAGGATCTCTACTTGAAGAGCATCGAAAAAACCGAGGATCACTATCGTGAACGTCTGGCGGCATTGAAGACGCAACCCATGACTCGCGATGCGAAGATCGATCTGCCCAACCAGGATCTAGATACTGGCGACGCGACCCGGCTCAAGGAGTACGCGCTTGCCGACCACACTTACGACCATCTGGTCATGCGCATCGTGAAGGACTCGAAGCCGATTCCACCCGACTTGCGAGAAAATATTCTTTCTTTTTACGCTGGCCCCGCGGCGGATCCCTCAGACCGGCAGAGGGCGACCAAAAAGACGGAAGCGCATGTGAAAGATGATGCGGAAGTGAAACGCGATCTTACCCTGCTGCGTGCCGCGAAACCCGATCAAGTGAAGACCACCGATGCGCCGAGCGACGATCAACCAGCGCCGGAATCGAAGCCAAATGTCGGCGCTGAACCAACCAGATAGTCGCGACTGCTATTGCCTGTGGAAGCTAACTGTTTACTACTTACTTTGCTGATCTTGGTAAAGGTCTACCGAAAGATCAGCCACCACGGCAAAAGTTTCCAGAATGGGAAATGGGTGCTGTTGGGTGCGGCTGTTTTTTCATTGGCAACGGTCATTCGCTTGACGTGGGACTACAAACGCGATGTGCTCACGAGTGGCGAGCGATATTGTGCATTACTAGGACTCGCCATGATGATTGATCGCGGTGCTGGCTATTCATTTAGGATTCTGAGGCCGTCCTTGGGAAGGGCGCGCCGTTTGCTGGTCGGTAATTTCCTGCTTTCTCCTACTGATAGTTAGCTATTTGCTAATGTAATGCCATAAGCTAAGGAGGTCCCGCCGCACGAGTGCAGAACCACCAATAGCGAGAAAGTAATTTCCACTAGGCGAATGAAGGAACGAAGTCTAGGCTGCTCTCAGCGCACATTTGCGCCCAAGGAGTAGTCCAAATGAAGAAGTCCATTCGTGTATGCGTCTTGTTTGCAGCCGTTCTGGCCGTATCCTCCACCCCCTTACTCGCGGCGCCGACTGGCTGCAACCCCCATCCCCCATTCACCCCCATCC
>JBBPYY010000008.1:0-12225 GCA_038199445.1 Terriglobales bacterium
AAGGAATGTAGCAGCGAGTCCGCAAGTACCATATTTTGCCTTGTTTGCATGCCATCCGGTGCAAAATTGAATGATTTGCTCCCTTACCTCGCCAGACGCCTTTAAACCCGCAGACCTGGTTCTCCACAGAATTTTCCACAGATTACCCGGTAATGGAATTGGGCCTATGCAAGCAAAGCCCGGAACCATGGTTCCGGGCTTTTCGGGGGTTTGGCTACTTCTTCGGTGGAGTTACCGGCTTCGGCGCGGGTGGCGTTACCGGCTTCGGCGTGGTCGTCGTCGCACCCGGGCGGGTTGCACTCGGACGTGGCGCGTTCGGGGCGTTTGCACTTGGCTGTACCGGCACACCCGACTTGGCGTTGTAGGCGGTCACAACCGCCGCGCTGATGTCCATCGACGGATCTGTGTACCAGATAATCGGCGCCTGGGGGCTTCCATGATCGACAACCAGCGTGTAGCCATTCTGTTTGGAGTAATCCTGCAGAAAGTTGAACACCTTTTCCGCAACCTTCTGGAAAGCCTGACCAGACTCGTTTTGGAAATCGCTCTGCGCGGCTTCCGTATTCAACTGAAGCTGCTTTTCTTTGGTATCGATCGCCCGGGCTTTGGTACTGCGTTCTTCCTCGGAGAGCTTTTCGGCCGATGCCTGTAGTTGCTTCTTAAGAGCATCCACCTCATCTCCCGCGGTCTTCAACTCAGCCTCTTTAGGAGCAAACTTCTTCTGCACTTCATTGAAGTCGCGCTGCGCCTCGTTGGTCTGAAACACGGCTGCGTTGAAAGCGATAGTTGCGATTTTGGGCGTACCGGACGATGCGGCTGGTGCGGCTTGAGAAAGAGCGGCGGACGAGGTGCCGAAAGCGGCGGCCAGCGTCAGCATGGAAACAAACGAATACTTCATTGGGTGTTAGAAACTCCTTCGAAATGGTGGGCCTGGGCGTTAGACGCCGTCGACCGGAAAATTCTGCCTCTGGCGCACTCCCAGAGGCTGAATCCACAAGCAGATTCGACGGAAGAGTCACAACGAGAGGAACCGCTGGAAACTGGACCAATTATAGGAGTCGTGTAGCCACTGGGCAAGTGCGGGGGGGCCGGCAGAATCGACGGGAATCCGATTTCACCCAGCCTGCTGCCTAGAAAGTAGTGCTGACGGTTAGCCGAAACGTCTTGCGCGGCTCACGCAATTGATAGAACGAACCATAGAGCGCCGTTGCCTGCCCAAAGCTGAAGTCGCCGGCTCCCCCAGCCGGAAAGAGATCTCTGGTCAGGTTCTTCGTCGTCTGCGTCGAAAGCACATCCGTCTTGAACAGACGGAATGGGTTGTAAGCATAGTAGATCCGGAACGGTGCATTTACGATGGGAAGAATCACCTGCAGTTCCGCGCCAAGCGAATCCCGCGGTACCAGGTTGGATCCACGGATGACCCGCAACTGGCGGTCAAAAGCAATTTGTTTTCCCCCGCTGCACTCGCCGTTGGTAACGACTGGGCAGCCGTACAAGCCGCTGTTCAAAACGCCAATGCCCTGCACGCTCTGGTCGAGCTGCGACTTATCCAAAATCACATTGATGCCAAAGTCGTTGAAAAATGCCAGTGTCACCGGCCCCGCGATGGGTATGCGGTACTCAACATTGCTCAATAAATTCATGTCGCCGCCCACCGAGGCAATGCTGTAAATGGGCAGTGGAATCGTTACATTGCCGAATTGAGGATTTGCCGGATCTTTTGGCACCACGCTGCCGTCCGGATTCGTCAGCGTGAAGTTCACTTTCGTCGGAATGAATACGTATGGCGTGGCGCTGCGCACATCAAACCCGCGAACCTCGCTCTCGCCACCCGAGTAGAAACGGTTCGCCGGGGGAGCAACATCGCCGCCAAATCCAGCCACGTACGACGCCTGGAAGCGGTACCCGAATACGTTCCGCCCCTCAGGATTGAAGCGCAGTCCCTTAATCGGAATGAACTGTTTGTACTCAACCAATGGACTGAAATACCGGACGTTGCCGCCAATGCCCGCGATCTGAACCGCCGCCTGCAGACTCTTGCCGGTGTGCGGAGAATACGGGTTGCCGATCGTCGAGTAGCTGAAGCTGGGCGAAAGGGAACTCGTGACGATGCCCGCCAACGCGTTCTGCCCCGCGATCCCGCTGCGGAAATTCAGAGACTGGAAAAGGTTGGTCGAAGCCTGACTAAAAGCCTGAATCGAAGAGCGCGAAAGCGAATACGTCAAGCCAAGGCGCTTGAAGGAGCGCCGGATCGGATAGTTCAGCGAAACCGTAACTCCCGTCGACGACTGGTTGTAATTCTGAATCAACGATTGCTGCGCCTGCGACAGGTTCGCGCCTGGATTTCCCCCGAGTGATTGCGTCTTCGAAGCGTTGTAGTCGTACTTGTTGGTGAACACCTGGAAGCCGAGCGAGAGCGGACGGTTCTTGAAGTATGGCTCCGTAAAGCCAAATGAGAGATTTCTCGCCAGGTCGCCCAGCGACGCTTGCAGATCGAGCGTTTCGCCCAAGCCGAGAAAATTATTCGTCTGATAGTTTAGGCCAAGAAATGCGCCCGACTGCCCGCTCAAGCCGCCGTTCAGCCCTATGGAATTTTTGCCCTTCTCCTGCACTTTTAGCAATAGATCGACGGTCGCGTCGTCCTGGTTCTGGCGCACTTCAGAGTCCTGATCGACCTTCAGTGCGTTGAAATAGTTGAGCTGATTCAAGCGCAGCAGGCTGGTCTCCCACGACCTCGAGTTGTAGACCTGCCCTTCTTCCAGCAGCAACTCGCGGCGAATCACCTTGTCGCGCGTGACCGTGTTTCCTTGAATCTCAATGCGCGACACATAGAACGGCTTGCCTTCATCAATGTCGACGTCGAGAAAAAGCAGCTTCTTCGCTTCATCGAAGCGTGGCGTCGGTACCGCGACAAAATTCACAAACCCAAGCGAGCCATAGGCCTTCTGCAAATTTTGCAGGCCCTTGAAGATCAGCGTCCCGTTGAACCATTCGCCATCTTTGATCGCAAACTGTGCCCGCAGCACTTTGAGATTCGTCACTGCCTTGTTGCCGGTGAACTTAATACCGCCCAGCCGATAGCGTTCGCCCTCCTCCACCGGCATGCGGATGTCGATGACCTTGCCCTTACGCGGGCGGAAGGTAAAGAGGTTGATACCGCCCTGGTTGTGAATGCGCGTGGCCGGCTCACCGACGTTGGCGCGATAGAAGCCGCGATCGCGATAGGCCTGGCGAACCCGTTCTGAATCTTCCTCCAGCTTGGTCGCGTCGAACGTACGCGCGAACAGGTTCTCTAAAATAATTGAATGCGGAATTCCGATCGGCTTCGAGTTCTTCATCGCCGCGCGCAAGTCGCGTCCCGGTACGTTGCGATTGCCCTGGAAAGTGATCTTGCCCACCTTGACGACCGGGCCTTCCTTGATGTTGAACGAGACCGCGACAGACGCTGGCGGAATCGTCCTCACTTCCGTCTTGATCGTCGCAAATTGGTGCCCGTGCTCTGACAACAACTGCTTGATCACCGTCTCGGCGCGTTTGATGCGGGTCGGGTCATATTGACTCTCTACCGTTAGCCCGACTTTTTCTTTCTTGAACCGGTCCAGCACGTCCGATTGCGAAACCGAAGACAGCCCCTTGTAATTGATCTCCCGGATATTTGGCTTTTCTCGAACGATGATATCCAGCACAATGCCGCCCGGGGTGTCTTCGCGCTCGATGCGGAGGTCTTCAAAATATCCCGTGTTCCAAAGCGAATTGAAATCGCGCTCCACGATCAACGGGTCATAGTTGTCGCCTACATGACTGAACAGGCGCGCAAGCACGCTTTCCTTGGGAATACGCCGGTTCCCGACCACACGGATAGAACTAACGGTGTTCGGATTTCCTGTCGGCTGCGCCGCAGCAGGCGTCTGCAATGCAGGTGTCTGCGCGGCAGCCGGTTGACCAGCAGCGGTCTGGGCGTAGAGCCGAGCCTGCGGGACTACAAACGGGAGTGTTGAAAGCGCAACGCTCAGCGCCAGCGCCGGGCGTGCACGGCCAATCCATTTGCGGGGAGACGGGAACGGGAGGCTCCCTAAAATGCGGCGAAAAATAAGCACACCCTCACTGCCTGTTGAAAATCAACGTCGTTCGCGGAAAGGTCGATTATATCGGACAGATTGGCATGCACGTATATCAGACAGATTGGCGAGCGAGGGGTGAGCCGTCATGACACATCAGCTTTCCAGCTCTGCACCAATTTCGTATTTATCGTCGCTCGCATTCCAGCGCACGCTCAGCACATTCGGTTTGCAGCAGAGTTGACAATCCTCAACATACTGCTGCTTGCTGCCCGCGCTCTCGTCGACCACCGTCTCGTTGTACTCGCCGCATCCGGCGCATTGGAATCCTGCTGCGTATGGCATCGCTCCTCAATCTCCGTATGCTGGAACAGCCTCGCGCGTGCGCAATCTCTTCGCGCGCTTTATACGCCGTAGACGCCTCGGCGTGTTCATCGCTTCCCATAGTTCGACACGGCGCTGCGTATTCAGCCAAAATTCTGCCGAATTGCCGAAAACCCGGGCCAGGATCAGCGCGGTATCGGCGGTGACGATGCGCCGATTCCGGCACAGTTCGTTGACGTGCTTGCGCGGCAACCCAGCCATCTCAGCCAGTTCACTCTGTGTCATCTTCAACGGCTCTAAAAATTCTTCGATCAGAATCTCGCCCACACCAACCGGTTTGCGCTTCGTCATCCACACAGATTGGACTAGGCCTCCGTATCCGCTCTCTGGTCCGTTACAGCTTCCGCACTTCCACCAGCGTCGAATAAAATGTCGCGCCGCCGCCGATATCCGTCAACGTCTCGCTGGTCAGCACGTTCACGCCCTGCTGGTCTGCCGCCAGCTTGTTCCAACCCAGCCGCGCCGCGACCACCCCCGGCGGCAGCGTGCCATCGATCTTCGCGGTCATGCGTACCGTCCCGCGCGTGTTGAAGACTTCCACAGCATCCCCATTCGAGATCTTCCGGCTGGCCGCGTCGTCCGTATGCAATTCCACGACCCCCATCCGCCCCGCTTCCATATGCTGGTGTGTCGGCAGGTTTGCAAAGGTGGAGTTCATATAGTTGTCCGCCTTGCGCGCCACCATCTCCAGGGGAAAATCCTTCGCCGCTTCCGCATGACGCGACTCCCGCGCCGCCACATACCCTGGAAGCGGATCCTTGCCCTCGGCAGCCAGCGCTTCAGAATAAAACTCGATCTTGCCGCTCGGCGTCATCGGCTGCCCATTCTGCACGCCATCCGTAAACGGCAAAAAGGCGCCCTCCGCATTCCGCGCAAATCGCAGCTCCACTCGTCCCCTGCGCTGTAGCTGCTCGCGCGTGATGCCGCTTTGCCATTCAGACGTAGACTCGAGCGCCTGCGAAATCAACGCGTCTTCATCGTCGCGGAAGCAATCCTCAGAAAAGCCCATACGCTGCGCCAGCTGGCCAAACATCCACACGTTCGACCGCGCCTCCCCCAACGGCTCAATCGCCTGGTTAGAAGCCTGCACGAAATAGTGTCCGTACGCGCCCTGCACTTCTTTGTGCTCGAAGAAGGTAGTCGCCGGCAACAGCACGTCCGCGTAATCCGCCGTGTCGGTGAAGAACTGTTCGTGCACCACTGTGAACAAATCGTCGCGCTTCAGCCCCGTCAGCACCGCATTCTGGTTCGGCGCAACCGCCGCCGGATTCGAGTTGTAAACCATCAGTCCGTGCACTCGCGGCTCTCCCAGCTCAGTCAGCGCAGCCCCCAGTTGCACCATGTTCACGACGCGGCCCGCACGCCTCAGCGGGCTCGACGCGGCCAGCTGCGGCATCTGTAGCTTGGCGCTGTTGAAACTGAACGCTCCCGACAAAGAGAACTGCAGTCCCCCGCCGTGGTGCTTCCAAGCGCCCGTCAGCGCCGGCAACATGCAAACCGCGCGCGCCGCAGTGCCACCGTTTTCGCTGCGCTGGATTCCGTAATTCACACGGATCGCCGCCGGCGTCGTCGTCGCATACTTCCGCGCCAGTGCCATCACATCTTCGGCCGCCACACCGGTGATCTGCGCAACGCGCTCCGGCGTGTAGTCGCGTATGCGTTCTGCCAGCTGGTCAAATCCGTGCGTGTGCGCAGCAATATATTCGCGATCGTGCAGACCCTCGTTCACGATGACATGCATCATGCCCAACGCCAGCGCCGCATCCGTACCTGGGCGTATCGCGATGTGCCAGTCCGCGAGCTTGGCCGTGCGCGTCTGATACGGATCGATCACGATCAGGCGCGCGCCATCGCGCCGCGCTTCTTCAATGAACGGCCACAGATGCACATTGTTTCCGTGAATGTTCGCCGCCCACGCAATGATCAGCCTCGACTTCGCAAAATCCTGTGGCGCCATTCCCAGCTTGCGTCCATATACGGAATACATCGCCGCCTCGCCCGCCGTCGAACAGATCGTGCGATCCAGGCGCGAAGCGCCCAGCCGCGCAAAAAAACGCCGATCCATCGAGCCATACCCCAGCTGTCCGATCGTGCCTGCATAGGAATACGGCAATATCGCTTCCGGCCCATGCTCCCGCGCGATCGCGTGAAATCTCTCCGCGATCAGGTCGAGCGCCTCATCCCACCCGATTTGCTCGAACGCCTCATGCTCGCGCCCCTGCGCCAGCGATCCCTTGGCAATGCCAGCTTTGCGCCGCATGGGATGCAGCAGTCGATCGGGCGAATAAACGCGGTCGATGTATTTCGCGACCTTGCCGCAAAGAAATCCCCGCGTCACCGGATGCGTCGGGTCGCCTTGAATGCGTGTGGCCCGGCCCAGCTCATTAACGGTGATCAATACCCCGCAGGAATCCGGACAGTCGTGCGTACATACCGCATACACGACCTTTGATTTTTGCTCGCCGCTCATTGCTTCATTCTAGTGCCGCCAGTTTCGGGCGACTCCATTCGGCAGTTTCACATTCCTTGCGATTGGTCACGACGGATGCGTAAAGACTGTGTTTGCCGCGACATTCCTACGGGACCGCTGGCGATCCAAGTGGCGTAGACACGTGCCGATACAACTGCTCCAACTTGTCGCACATCTCACGTTTTGATAGCAGGAAGCGTGAAGGCGCCCCGCTCCTGCATCGTTCTTAAAAAACGATCGAGGTAACCACCCGTGATATTTTCCCGCAATCATACAGAAGCGGCTTTGTGCGGCTGCGCCGCGCTGCTGCTGGCTATTTTCGTGCCAGCTCCGATGCGCGCGCAGGACACAAGCACTCCGCCTGCCGCAGTTGCTCCTGACAACACAGCGAAAAACAAAGCTCATGTCAAGACCGCGGATCAGCAACCGAACAATGCCGCTGATCTCGACACGACGAAACAAATTCGCAAGTCCCTCGTGGCGGATAGCTCGCTTTCGACCTACGCGCACAACGTAAAAATCATCACCTTGAATGGGGCGGTGACGTTGAAAGGGCCGGTGCGCTCAGATGAAGAAAAACAGAGCGTAGCGGAAAAGGCTACGGCCGTTGCCGGCGCCGGTAAAGTAAAAAACCAGCTCACCGTCAAACCCAAGAGTTAGTTTCTCTACAACTCGTACAAACCAGCAATGCCCAACTTAGATTTCTGAGAAAGAAGGATTTCGATCATGGCAGGAAAAAATACAGCAGCTTTTGGAATTTACCCCAGCCGTTCAGCAGCAGAAGCAGCAGTTGATCAGTTGACGGCTGCCGGCTTCACCAACGACGATATTTCGGTCTTGATGGCAG
Source organism: Terriglobales bacterium (assembly GCA_038199445.1). GTDB lineage: Bacteria > Acidobacteriota > Terriglobia > Terriglobales > Acidobacteriaceae > JBBPYY01. Next base: position 7,760 of record JBBPYY010000008.1, read on the forward strand.
ACAAACACAGCTCTGAAGATTTTGCCCACGAGAAGAACACCAAAGCTCCTGAAGGCGCAACCACTGGCGTTACTGCGGGCGGAGCCATCGGCGGCACTCTCGGTCTGCTCGCCGGCATCGGCGCACTCGCGATTCCCGGCGTCGGTCCGCTGATCGCGGCGGGTCCCATCATGGCGGCACTTGCAGGCGTTGGAGTCGGCGGAGCGGTTGGCGGTTTGATCGGCGCGCTCGTCGGTATGGGCATTCCCGAGTATGAAGCAAAGCGGTATGAAGGTCGCGTGAAGGATGGCGGAATTCTGCTCTCCGTCCACTGCGATTCTTCTGAAGAAATCTCCAAAGCAAAGGACGTGCTCAAGCAGACCGGCGCAGAGGATATCGCTTCTTCGGGTGAAAAGGCCGTCAGCACTCACGGCGTCGACACGAAGGCCACGGATGAAGTCGATACGCTCGCGTCCCGCACGGTAGCCCGTGAAGATCGCGATGTTGTAACGGAAAGAAAAGTCAGCAATTTCTAACCCTGTTTCTACAGCAGCAGACCAGGAAAGGCGGCCCAGTGCCGCCTTTCCTTATTGCCGCCGCAGGCAAGAGCAGGTTGACCCTTATAACAGCCGCATGTAGGCTCGTCTCATTCCTGCGAAGACGGCGGCTATGCGCGCGAGACCAGTTTCTGTCAGTCGGCCGAAGCCTAAAGCCATCCTGTTCACCGACATTGTCGGGTCATCGCCCTATTTCAAACAGCACGGCGATCAAGCAGGCATGCAAATGCTTGACCGTCACAATCGCGCCTTGTTTCCCATCATCGAACATGCCAATGGGAGGATCGTCAAAACCATTGGCGATAGTATTTTTGCTGTCTTTGACGAATTTCCAGATGCGTTGCTGGCTGCGGCCGCCCTGCAGAAACGCATGGAACAACTTCGCGCGTCCGTTGTCGAAGAACAGCGCATCCACATTCGCATCGGCGTGCATTATGGCTTGGTTTCGGAAAAGGAACGGGATGTCTTCGGAGACGCCGTCAACCTGACCGAACGCATCAAGTCCGCAGCAGAGGCGGACCAGATTCTCGTCTCGCATATGCTGCGGGACTTGTCGCAGGCCAACCGGTTGATTATTTTTCAACCCGCAGGTGTGTACGAGCTCAAGGGCCAAGCCGATCCGATGGAACTGTTTGCGTTGGTGGACGCGCCGGAGCTGGGTCGTCGCAGCTTGCTCCGCAAATTCAAGACGACGCATCGGCGCTATGCAAAGTATTACGCGATGGGCGGTGCGGCGTTGCTGCTGGCCGGCGTCGTCGCGCTCGAAGTGCCGGCGGTACGGGAGCGTGTTCGCGGGGCGGTATTTGGGCCAACAGAGAAACACATCGCGATGCTGCCCTTTGACAACATCGGTAATGACCCGGCAAACCAGCCTCTGGCTGAGGGTCTGATGGACAGCATGACCGGCGAGTTATCGAACCTTGACGTGGATCAGAAGATGTTGTGGGTAGTGCCGGCCAGCGCGGTGCGCGCGCGAAAGATCGACGACCCCGCTAAAGCGTTGAAAGAATTCGGCGCGACCCTGGTCATCAAGGGTGGCATCCAGCGGATTGCCGAGAATGTCGCACTCACATTGAACCTTATTAATACAAAAACCCTGCGGCAGATTGGTTCCATATCCGCTTCGAGCAGTACGGGCGACCTGGCATCTGTCGAACGGGATGCGCTGGTCGGACTTGCGCGTCTTCTGAACGTATCGATAGCGGATAATGCACTGGCAAAAACCCGTAGCAGCCCAGCCGCATATGACCTCTATATTGAGGCGCTTGGCTACATTCAGCGGTATGACAAGCCGGGCAACCTCGACATGGCGATCACCCGCTTGAAGAGTGCGACCGCGGAGGACCCCAATTTCGCTCTGGGTTTTGCCGCTCAAGGCGAGGCATACCGACTGAAGTACAAGCTCGACAAGAACGCCGCATGGCTCGACGATGCACTCGAGAATTGCAAGCAGGCGGTCCGGCTCAATCCGCGACTGCCGCGCACGTTCGTCACACTTGCCCGCATCCATGGTGCTACGGGGAAGACAGATCTCGCCGTTGAGGAATATCAGCGCGCGCTGGACATCGACAGCCGGAACGCGGAAGCGATCAGCGGACTGGCGAATGTGCAGGAGCTGGCTGGGCGCCTGAAGGAAGCGGAAGTGGACTTCAAACGCGCTGCTGCCCTGCGACCCGACGACTGGGATGGGTACAACTCGCTGTCCTTGTTTTATGATGCGCACGGACGCTTCGACGACGCAATAGCGCAAGAGAAGCGCGCCCTCCAACTCAGCCCAGACAATCCCCAGGCCTATGCCAATTTGGGAGCCGTATACCTGGATAAAGGCGACCGCAATCAGTATCCACTTGCCGAAGAAGCGCTGCAGAAATCGTTACAGCTCGCGCCCAGCTATCAAGCATATGGCAATCTCGGCCTGCTCTATCTGCAGCAGGGCCGATACGCGGATGCGGTATCGATGAATCAAAAGGCGCTGGCGCTGAACAACAAAGACTTCCTGCCATGGGCATACCTCGAGCTGGCATATCGCGGACTCGGAAACAAGGAAAAGGCTCGAGAATCCCTGGGTGAAGTCGTACGGCTCGCCCAGAGCGCGGTCCGGTTGAATCCGCAAGATTTCGAAGCTCAATCCTGGCTTGGGCTCGGATATGCGCGGCTGGGGCTGACAGACATGGCGAGACCACACATAGAGGCTGCTCTGGCTCGAGCACCAGCCGACAATCAAACCGTATTGATTAACGCAATCGAGGCGTATGATACCGTCGGGGACGAAGCGTCCTCACTTCGTTTGATCCATCAGGCGCAGAGAGAGCATGTTTCCCTCTCTGACCTGAAGCTTGATCCTGCCATGCAACCTTTGATGGCAAAGATCAAACCACTTTGAAGGGCAAGATATCCAGCGCGACAAGGAGAAGATCCATGACATTGCCAAAGCACGACTCTGAACCCAATTCGATTCATACGGGCTCGGGCGCGTTAAACGAAACCTCAATTCACACCGGATCCGGCGCGTTGAACGAAAGCTCTATTCATACCGGTTCTGGCACGTTGGATGAGGCATCTGCAGTAGAACAAGACGACGCTACCTCCGGCCAGTAACGACTCCTAGCTACGTCGACATCGGCGCATTGCGGATTCGTCTGGACTTCGCAAATCGAGACACGGACGTAATGCGAAGAAACGGCTCTCTAATCCTGGTTTCAGCAGGGGGCGAGACTGGTTGCGCCGCCGCCTTCTTAACGGTCGGATTTAACAGCCGCACAACAACTGTGTGCGCGAAAATCACATCTTCCTAAAAGATTGGCAAGCGTCGTTTGCGAATGACCGCCGCCTGGGGTGATTGCTCGCGTGCAAGTTGCTGCTTCGTATCCGAATTGAAAATGCCTCGATGGATGCAGGCTGCCCTCGGTCTGGTTCTTCTAACGCTGCTCGTCTTGATCGTATTGGTGCTTTTTCACTGGCCCTATCGCCGAGACACAGTGGCGCAAAGTTTGCAGAGTGGCTTTGACAGCAGAGTCAGCGTTGCCACGTATCACCTTAAATTCTTCCCGAGTCCCGGCTTTGTAGCCGATCGAGTTATGCTTCGCCGGAATGGTGCGGGAACGGCACCGCCGCTGGCTACAATCGAGCGGCTCGACGCCACCAGCAGCTACGTTACGATCCTATTTGCGCCAAATCGCTTTCAGACGATCCGCATTGAGGGCCTGCACGTGCAGATACCGCCCGCTGGAACGGCCGACCCGAATCGAAGCGAGAGTCCGAAGAAGAAATCCACCATGGTGGTCGAGCATCTGATTGCGGACGGAGCGCAACTCGATATCGCCCCCAAAGCGGACGAGCAGCCGTTGCACTTTGATATCCGCCGTCTACGCCTGGACGATGTAAGCACCACGCGGGCAATAAAGTTCTCGACCACTCTGCTGGAACCGGTGTTGCAGGGCGAGGTGCACGCCGAGGGCAAGCTGGGCCCGTTCGATACTGACAACATCGGCAAGACTCCGGTTGGCGCAACCTATACGCTGGCCGGGTTGGATCTTGGCGGCCTGCAGAGTCTCTCCGGCCTGGTGTCAGCGTCCGGTAACTTCGACGGACCGCTCGAGCATATTGTTGTTGTAGGATCCGTGGAAGCGCCTAATTTCCGTTTCGAACATGCACATGCAATTCACTTGAGAACGAAATTCAAGGCGATCGTGAATGGAACGAACGGGGATGTGGCGCTTGCTCCGGTTGTCTCCCGTTTCGAGAAGACCACCATCGTTTCCGATGCCGACATCGCGGACAAACCCAAGGTCGCATCGCTGAACTTTCAGGTGGACGCCGGACGGATTCAGGATCTGCTCAGTATCTTCGTCGCCGGAGCTCCGCCGATGAGCGGAGTTGTCACTCTTGCCGCGAAAGCTGTATTGCCCTCCTCGAAAGATCCGTTCCTCA
>JBBPYY010000009.1:0-7896 GCA_038199445.1 Terriglobales bacterium
ACGAGGTCGCACGCAACTCCAGTGTATGTAGGGGATTGACAACTTAAACGACGATGAATACAGTTTACGCCGTCATGAATGTAAACAGTTACATCGTAGCCAAAGACAGCATTTCATGGGAAAGGGCCAACTTTCTGCTGCCGATTGTTTTCTGTCTGATTTTGACGGCAATTGTGACGCTGCCGGCGCAGGCGCAGGACGCGAGGGTGGCGGCGAAGTTCCAACTGGGAAATGCCGCAATGCGGGAGGGTAAGACCGACGAGGCGATCGGCTATTTCCATCAGGTCGTGGCACTAGCTCCGCGAATGGCGGAGGGGTATTTCAATCTTGGCCTTGCAGACGAGCAGGCAGGCAAGCATGGGGACGCGGTGACGGCGCTGCAGGCTGCCCTGCGGCTGAAAGCGGCGATGCCGGGCGCGAACCTTTTTCTCGGCATTGCAGAATATCGTTTGAACCATCTCGAAGACGCGAGCGCGGCGCTGGAGCGCGAAGTAAAGCTGGGGCCGCCCGCGGCCAAGACGCTGATGTGGCTCGGTGTCGTCTACCTGGCGGAGAACCACCCGGAAGATGCGGCAGTGCGGTTGGATCAGGCGGCGGAACTCGATCCGAAAGATCTCGACATCATGTATCACCGCGGCCGCGCGCACTTGCTGGTTTCGAAAAATGCGTACGAGAAGATGTTTACCGCTGAGCCGAATTTCTGGCGAGTGCATCAGGTGTTGGCACAGGCGTATGGCGAGGCAGACCGCCACACGGATGCGATTACCGAATACGAGATGGCGATCAAGGCGGTGCCGTCCGAGCCTGGCCTGCACGAGATGCTCGGCAATGAGTATTGGAAATCCGGCGAAATGGACAAGGCTGAGGCATCGTTCTCGGCCGAGCTGAAGATCGACAAGAGCAGCATCATGGCGCTCTATCATCTGGGGCGCTTGCGCGTGACGCGCGGCGATGCGAAGGGCGGCGTTCCTCTGTTGCAGCAGGCGCTGGTACAGGACCCGAGTCTATCGCGCGTGGAGTATTACCTCGGTCGCGGCATGGCGCAGCTGGGCGAGAACGCGGAGGCGGTGAAACATTACGAAGCTGCGATCAAGGGCGACCCCGAGGGCGATGTGGCGCAGCAGTCGTACTACCAGTTAGCCCATCTTTACCGGCAGATGCAGCGGCCTGACGATTCGCGGACGGCATTGGCACGATTTCAAAAGCTGAAGCAACAGGCTGACGCGAGTCAGAAACACAAGTTTGAAGATCGCTTTAAGCCCGATGGCGATGTAGCAGAGAAGCAGACAGAATAGCTTGCAAGTTTCGTTTTTGGAGGTCACGGTGCACACAATATTCGGAGTCACCCATAGCTGGAAATTTGCTTTGGGAATGGCGTTGCTTGTCCTCTGGGCGATGCCGATGTCCGCCCAGACAAACCGTGGCAACTTGTCGGGGACAGTGCTCGACAACACCGGCGCGGTGGTGGTCGGCGCACAGGTCAGTGCCACCAATGCTGAGAACGGCACGAGCTATTCGGCCGTGACCACCGGCGGTGGCGGCTATCAGATCAAAGAGATGTCGCTTGGCGCCTACACGCTCAGCGTGAGCGCTCCGGGGTTCAAGACCGAGACCGCGACGGGAGTCGTGATTCAGATCGCGACCACATCGGCCCTCGACTTCCATCTGACGGCGGGCGCCGTTTCCCAAACTGTAACGGTCAACGCGGATGCGCCGACGCTGCAGACTGAGACCTCTGACATCGGCACGGTAGTGACGGCGAAGCAGGTGATCGACCTACCGTTGTCGCTGGGCGGGCAGAAAGGATTTCGCGCTCCAGAAGCATTTGTATTTTTGACGCCGGGCACCGTGGCTTATGGTTCGGGGAGCGGGAATGCAGGTCCGTCATTTTTCTCGAAGACATCGGGCGGGCAGAACTTTGGTACCGAGGTGTTGCTGGATGGCGCCAGCACGTTCCGCTCCGAGAATGGCTCCACGTTCGACGAGACCGCACCATCGACGGAAGCGATCTCGGAATTCAGAGTGCTGACTTCGACGCTGCCGGCGGAGTATGGACGCACCTCGGGGGGCATCGAGTCCTTTTCGACGCGGCAAGGAGCGAATGCATTTCACGGCACGGCATTCGAAATTTTTCGCAACGACGCGCTGGACGCGAATGACCTCTTCAACAACCTGCGCATCGCGCAGAATCCCACGGACCCAGCGACCAGGAGGAACAATCGCCGCCCCAATGACAAACAGAATGACTATGGAGGCAGCTTCAGTGGCCCGGTCATTTTTCCTCACATCTACAACGGCCGCAACAAAACATTCTTCTTTTTCAGCTTTGAGGCATACCGGCTGAATAATGGCCGAGTGAATGTCAGCACACTGCCGACGGCTGCGGAGCGCGGCGGCGACTTCTCTGCCCTGCTGGATACGACGAACATCGTTGGAACGAACCCATGCACCGGCTTACCGATTTTCTCCGGCCAGATCTTCGATCCCGCCACCACGCGCACAGTGGGTGGAGTGGAGTGCAGGACCGCATTCGCGGGCAATCAGATCGATCCGGCACGATTCAGCGCGGTCGCAAAAAACGTTCTCGCGCTGATTCCCGCTCCGACTAACAATGGATTGGCTGACAACTATCTGCTATCGACATCGGCCCTGAATAGCAACACGAGTTATTCGGTGCGCATCGACCAGAATTTAGGAACCAGGCATAAGCTGTATTTTTCTCTGAGTGAGCGTGAGAATACGCCTGCCGTAAACGCACAATTTGCCGGGCCGATCGATACGCAGAATGCGCAGGACTTCACCACGCATTACTTTCGCGTGGGGTATGACTTCGTGATTTCTCCAACACTTTTAAACCATTTGAATGTGGGATACAACCGCACCAACAGCGTGAACTTTGGACCTGGAGCGAGGGGCAACAAAGCCTTCCCGGCGCTTCTGGGCATCGGGAATGTGGCGGGCAATACCTTCCCGAACTTCAGCTTTGACAAGAACATCAGCGAATTTGGCTCGAGTACCAACAACGACACCATCGACAATGGCTATCGTCTGAACGACAGCATCAACTGGCAGTTTGGCAAGCATTCGCTCAAGTTCGGAGGAGACTTCCGCTATCAGAAGTTCTTCCCGCTGGCGTTAGACAACCAGACCGGCTCTTTCAGCTTCAGCAGCAATCAAACCAGCGCGGCACAGGGTTTCAGCAATCAGACGGGGTTCGGCTTCGCGAGCTTCCTGCTGGGCCAGCTCGATAGCTCAGGCCTGAAGAGTTATGCGACGCAACCGAACTGGATCTACAGTTACGATGCGTTGTTCGCTCAGGATGACTACAAAGTGAGTCCAACCCTGACGCTGAACCTCGGCTTCCGCTGGGACGTGGACATACCGCGTCGCGAGAAACACGGCGCAACGTCAAATATCAGCCTGACAACCCCGAATCCTGGGGCGGGCGGCCATCTGGGTGCGCTGGTGTTCGCTGGCAAAGGCGCGGGGCGCAATGGCAATGTCGACGAACGCTGGGCCAACACCTGGTACAAGGATTTCTCTCCCCGCGTTGGATTCGCATGGGCCCCGGATTTTTACCATGGGCGTACGGTCTTCCGCGGCGGATATGGGATTTATTATGCGGGACTGGAGTACGCGGACTTTGGTGGCGGTCTGCGCGACGGGTTCACCGCGAACATCAACCACTCAAGTCCGAACGGCTTTGATCCAGCATTCGCGATCGACAGTGGTTTCCCGCCCTTCCCAGCGCCGCCGTTTCTCGATCCAGCGCAGGACAATTTCACCAGCCCGTTCTATATCGCGCCCGGGGACGGCCGTCCAGGCATGATTCAGAACTGGAGCCTGCAGGTGGAGCAACAGCTCGCGACCGACCTGATTCTCGACATCGGATACGTGGGCCAGCACTCGACGCATCTGCATTCCGCGTTTTCGTCTCTCGACAATATTGCCACCGCGAATTTCGCGCTGGGCAATGGGCTGTTTACGCAGGTGGGCAAGCAAACGGCGGTTCCTCTGCCCTACACGGGCTTTCCCAACGACCAGACCGTGGCGCAGGCGCTGAAGCCGTTTCCGCAGTTTTTCAACCTGAATCAGGATTGCTGCCTTGAAAACCAGGGTCAGTCGAGTTTCAATGCGCTTGAGTTGCAATTGCAACGCCGGTTCCACAATGGCCTGAACCTGCTCGCATCCTACACATTCTCTAAGACACTGACCGATGCAGACAGCGCGCTGCCGTTTTTCGCGACGTTGAACACCGATCCCGGAGCCCCGCAGAATCCGGAAAACAAACGCGGCGAGAAGAGCATCAGCACCCAGGACCTGCCGCAGAACTTCGTTGTCAGCTACTTGTACGAGCTGCCCTTTGGCAAGAACAAACCGTTCCTGAACCACAGCGGAACGCTGGACCGTGTTGTCGGCGGCTGGCAGGTGGGCGGAGTCCAGCGTTACGAGTCGGGGCAACCCTACGCATTCGGTTGTGCGACCGGGGTGCCGGGTTTCAACGGGTGCATCCGCTTCAATACGAGCGGACAACCGCTTTACAGTGCCGACTACCTGAGCGGTCACTTTGATCCGCTGACGCAAAGCGTCTTTAATCCGGGCGGGTTTGTCGACCCGAATTCAGACAGCAATCGTGCAAGTCGCGGCGGCGCTTTTGGCTTTGGCAATCTGCCTCGCGTGACCGGAGCGATTCGCACCCACGTTTACAAGGATGAGGATTTCAGCCTGATCAAGCGAACCCGCATCACAGAGCGGTTTGACATCAACTTCAAAGTCAACTTCCTGAACGCATTTAACCGGCATATTCTCAATCGGGCAGACAGCAATCCCTTCGACAGTCCGCTGGGGTCGGGGTTTCCGAACGGGGGTTTCGGTAGAGTGAACACCACGATTCTACGAAGTCGACAGATCCAGCCTGAGCTGCGAATCGAGTTTTAGCGGCGGCGGAACTTTTAGTAGCACAGGACCGGAACAGAGGGTCCTCTGCGATGGGCCTTCTCGCATTACTCTGGTGCTTGTGAAAGCGTTCCCATCCGCCGGGCTGATTGCAGTGGTGCTCGCTATGCCATTGTCTGCGCTGACGCAGGCTGCGTCGCCGCCGCCGGCTGTGCCAACGACGCGGTACGAAGATCTGCGGCAGGCGGCGCAACAGATCGCCGCGCATCATCTCAGCGAGGCAGAGAAGACGCTGAACACCATCCTCGAGCGGGACCCGAATGAAGCGCGGGCCCTTGAGTTGTTGGGTGTGGTTCGCGCGCAACAAGGAGATAACGAGCAGGCGGAGGCTCTGTTTCGCAAGACCATCGCGCTGCAGCCGGGACTAGCCGCAGCCCATGCGAACCTTGGACAGTTGCTGCAGGCGTCGGGTAGAAACGACGACGCGCTCGATGAGTATGAGGCAGCGCTGAAGCATGATCCCGCTCAGCCTGAAGCACGCGCGGCCATGGCAACGCTTGCTGAGCAGCAAGCATTGTCAAGTACAAAAGCCGGGGAGCAGGAAAAAGCCTTTGCGTTGCTGGACAGAGTAAAAACACTGGTGCCCGGCGATGCGGAGTTGCTGTACGACTACGGCATGGTCGCCATGCAGACGAAGCGCTACCAGGATGCTGCGACTGCTCTGGAAACAGCGCGCGAGGAAAGGCCGGATGATCTACGCGCTCTGTACGCGCTGGCGCGTGTCCGCCTATCGCAACAGAAAATGCCTGAGGCTGAACAGTTGATGCGCGAGTATTTGAAGCAGCGCCCTGACGACGCGACAGCGCATTATGGACTAGGCCATATATTGGCGATGTTGTTGCGAAGCGATGAGGCGCGCGGAGAATTCAAGCGGTCTGTCGAATTGGTGCCGCAGCAGACAGCGAGCTATGCAGAACTGGGCGATGTCGAGGCGACGGCCGGGAACGGCGCGGCGGCGAAAGAGCTTTACGAGAAAGCGTTGGCGCACGATCCGCAAGAACCGACGGCGCTAACTGGTCTCGGCGTGCTGAAATACCGCGCGAGGGCCTACGCGGAGGCTGAAACTTATTTAGATCGTGCAGTGGCGGCGGCTCCGCAGTATCAGACTGCGCACTATTATCGCGGGCTGACGCTGGCGCGTCTTGGGCGCGATAACGAGTCAAAGACAGAGCTAGCGCTTGCGACAGAGCTGGCTGCGGAGGCCAGCCAGCCGCCTCCGCGCTAGACGATCCTGACGTGCCCCGAATCTCAAGGCAGAAAGTTAACGGGATGTACTCCGTCGGAGGCTTTGGTCAGATAGATCTCTGCCGTGATCCCGGTCGCTCGCTCGTAACCTTCACGCATTGCTGCGACGAACCCTTCGGCATCTTCCTCTTCGACGAGATTGACGGTGCATCCACCAAAACCGCCTCCGGTCAGCCGTGCGCCGTAACAACCAGGTTGTTTCTGGGCGAGCTCCACCAGGATGTCGCACTCGTCGCAGCTGGCTTCAAAGTCGTCGCGATAACTATCGTGCGACTCCTTCATCAATTCGCCGAAGCGTCCGAGATCGCCGCTTTCGAATGCGGCGGCTCCATCGAGCACGCGCTGGTTTTCAGTGATGACGTGACGGCAGCGGCGAAATATGGTGTCCGGCATTCCGCCTTTGCGCGCGAGCAGGTCGTCCATCGTCGCATCGCGCAGGAAGTGAATCGACGATTTTTGCTGCTGCAGTATTTTGACGCCTTCTTCGATTTCTGCGCGTCGCGTGTTGTATTCGCCCCCGGAAATGGAGTGCTGCACCATGGAGTTGCACAGAACGATGCGCACGTTGCGGGGAATCTTGACCAGTCTGAACTCCAGCGTGCGGCAGTCGAGCAGGAGCGCGTGGTCGAGTTTGCCGCAGCAGACAACGAGCTGGTCCATGATGCCGCTGTTGGCGCCAACGAAGCCGTTTTCTGCCCGCTGACAGACCTGTGCGACCCGCTTGAGGTCGAGCCGCTGCCCACTTCGTGCAAGCAAGGCCATCGCGACCGCCACTTCGATGGAAGCAGAGGAACTCAAGCCGGCGCCGACGGGGACATTGCCCGCAACTGTGAGGTTGAAGCCGGGGACCTGCAAAGCTTCTTTCTGGAGGCTCCACAAAACGCCCGCGGGGTAGTCTGTCCAATGGTCGCGGCGTCCGGCGGTGATGTGAGCGATGGAATTCTCGACGAGTTCGTCGAAATTGGCGGAGTACATGACCGCGCGGGCATCGTCGCGCGCGCTGATGGCGGCGACGGTGGAGAAGTCTATCGCGGCGGGCATAACGAAGCCTTCGCTGTAGTCGGTGTGCTCCCCAATAAGATTTGCCCTGCCGGGCGCGACGAACATCGCGGCAGGCTCGCCGAAGCGCTGGCGATGCAGTTCGAGAACGTGTTTCGCTGTGGCGTCGTGCATCACCGTTCACTGTTACAGCGTTCGATGAAGCGTTCGAGTGGGCCGTTAAAGAACTTGACTTGCATTCCCAGGGACTCGTCCGAGTGTGCGTTGACGTGGAGCGCGGTCCCATGGGCAACCGCCTGATCGAGCGAATCGTACGGCGAAGTGGTGGGCTCGATGGCGACATATTGTGCTGCGCCGGTGCCGGCTTCGTCTTCGGGCCAGCCGCCGTAGCACAGCCAGAGGCCGGTGTAGCGGATAGGGTTCCCGGGAGAGGAGCAGAAGAGAAGGCCGGCTTGTTGGGCAGTGCGATAGAGGCCGCACGCGCGCTTTCCTAACGGACCGGCAAAAAGTTTGTCGGCTGTGCCTGCGCTGCGTTCCGGCACGATGCTCAGGTCATAGTCGCCCGCCCGGGGCCATGACGCGTTCTCGCCGGGCAGTCGGCGGTTGCGCGAGCTGTCGATGCGCACGCCCTCCACAAAGGAGGGAAGCACGATACGGTCTCCGGCGGTGACGGCGAGCAGTGGGTGCGCGGACCAG
>JBBPYY010000010.1:0-19463 GCA_038199445.1 Terriglobales bacterium
GATGCTGCTCATCGGGCTGGGATTCAAAGTCTCTGCGGCGCCGTTTCACGTCTGGACGCCGGATGTCTATGAAGGCGCTCCCTCGCCCGTCGTCGGCTTGATGTCAACCGCGCCCAAGGCGGCTGCATTCGCCGTCCTGCTGCGGCTCTGCTTTGGAGCATTCATGACTCTCAATCATCACTGGTTCGTGCTGCTATGGATTCTCGCGGCCCTCTCGATGACGGTGGGCAACCTCGGCGCGCTGTTGCAGCGCAACATGAAGCGCATGCTCGCGTATTCCTCGATCGCGCATGCGGGCTATTTGCTGGTCGCCTTCACCGCGCTCTCGCCAGACGGAATCGCTGCGGCAAGCTTCTACGCTGCTGCCTACGCGGCAATGAACGTCGGCGCATTTGCCATCATCAGCCATTTCGCCGGATTCACCGAACGCCGCACCGACATTGCCGACTTCAGCGGACTCGCTCAGAAAGCTCCGCTGCTCTCTGCGCTGCTCGCCTTCTTTCTGCTGTCGCTGATCGGCATTCCCTTCACCGGCGGCTTCTTTGGCAAGTTCTATGTATTCTCCGCCGCACTCGGGAGTCACGTCGTCTGGCTCACGGTGATCGGCCTGCTCAACAGCGGCATCGCCGCGTATTACTATCTGCGCGTGCTCGGTGCGCTCTACATGCAGCCCACCGACGCGCCAGACCGCGACCTCGTTGTCCGCCCGGTCGGCGCGCCTCTTGCTTTGGCCCTGGTACTTACCGTGGTTGCTACGCTGGCGCTCGGCGTCATTCCGGGCCGCGTCCTGGCGCTGGCCCGCAGCGGCTCGCTCTTTCCTACCCAAGCGGCCGCGCCACCAAGCGCCCTGCCGCAGCTTCCGGCTTCTTCATCGATCCGCTGATAGCTCGTCGTCTAATTTTCTGTCAATTGCAGATCACGCCGATTGAAGAGATACGTCGCTAACAGAAACGCAAATACAGACTGACCCAGGATGCTGATGACGCCGACGGCCGAGATTCCCGATGCTGCTTCAGTCAGATTGAGCGGAATAGTCAGCATTTCGGCGATGAGCCGCGTCATTCCGAACATCTCCGTATGCCGTCCCAAAAGAAACAGCGCGCCTGCGCAAAGCGACACGGCAACCGCCGCAAGAATGGCCGGCAAGAAGACAGAGAAAAATACGCCAAACGAGGCGAACCAGATGCAGAGAAAAAATTGCAGCGCGGCCATCGCAATCACGGCTGCGTAGTCTCCTCCGCTCTCTCTGATCAGGACAAAGCCGCACGACAGGAACGAGAGAGTAAAAGTCAGGCTCGCAAGCAGCGTGCTGATCAGCCCGCACAGCAGATATTGCGCGCGTGAGACGGATCGCGCGAGAACGAAGACCGTGCGTCGCGACCGTTGCTCATTGCCGAGCTGCGATGCACCCGTAACACTGACCAGCGCGAGCGCGTAAAAACATTCCTGATGCAACACTGAGAGCACATCGTCTTGATCGGGTGCGGCGTTCGGCCACAAAAGAATGAGCGCCATAGCAACCGGCCACAGCACGAGCATCAAGAGTATCCAGCGGTTCTGGCGCACCAACGCAAGGGTGACCAGCGCGAGGCTCAACGCGCCTCCTTGCTTTCGAAACCCTGGCTCTCGATGAAGAGTTCTTCAAGGGAGCGGCGCTGCTGGGTGAGGCTCAGCACCTCGCCTCCGTTGGCCCATATGCGCTCGATGCACTCCCGCTGCCCTCCTCGCGGTACCAGGAAGCGCGCACGCTGGTCTGACATTTTCTGTGCTTCAAACCCCGTCACATCGCCCGGGATGCGCGCCATGATTTCGACCTGCGCGCCGCCAGCGGTTAACTCATCCAGCGTGCCAATGCGCTCCAGTTTTCCGCTGCGCAAAAACGCGACGCGGTCGCAGACCTCTTCAACCTCGCTCAGCTGATGCGAGCTGAAAAAAACCGAATGACCTTCGCCCCTGACCGCGTGCAACAACTCGCGCACTTCGATGATGCCCATCGGATCGAGCGCCGATGTGGGTTCGTCGAGAATCAGCAACTCGGGTTCATGGACGAGGGCGGCGGCAAACGCCGCGCGCTGCTGCATGCCGCGAGAAAACTTGCGAACATCCTTACGCGGCTCGTCGATGCTGAACGCTGCAAGCATCTCTTTGGTGCGCGTACGGAGGCGCGGATTGCGCATTCCATTCAAGGCGCCCGCAAGAGACATGGCATCTTTCGCGGTGCCCGAAAAGAACGCCGGATTGTCGGGCAAATAGCCCACGCGCGCGCGAGCCGCGGCGTCGCCAAACGGCTTTCCCAGCATCGTACCGCCGCCGCCGGATAGCTGTAGAAATCCCATCGCCAGATGAATCGCGGTCGACTTGCCGGCGCCGTTTGGGCCGAGAAAGCCAACGATTTCGCCGGGCTCCACCGAGAGTGTGAGGGCGTTGAGCGCCGTCTGTGCTCCATACCGTTTGCTGGCCTGGTCGAATTGAAGCGCTGGAGCCACAGGCGGATTGTCGCACGAGAAAAGCAGCATGAGAAAAGCCCCCGCCGTAGCGAGGGCCTTTCTGATAACAACTCCGCGAAATCCTACTTGACCTTGAGGAAAATCATGACAAACGTGAACAGCGCCAGCGACTCAATGAACGCCAGACCCAACAGCAGAAAGAGAAAGATGGCGGGGCGGGCGCCGGGATTGCGCGCGACGGCCTGGCTCGAATTGCCGACCGCGGCACCCTGGCCAATGCCGCAAAGGCCGGCAGCGATGCCCATGCCAACGCCCGCGGCGAGGGCCTTGAACCCATCGCCGTTGCTCGCGCCAGCGGATTGAGCGTAGACGGGTGAGGCCAGGAAGAGCGCCGACAGTGTCATGAAGAGATATTGCAGCTTACGCATTTGTTGCTCCTTACTTCCTAGTAATTTTGCTCCTCAGTTAGTCTTTTTCCCCGACGCTGAGCGGCATGCCGGTACGGAACGGAAGCGGACTCCGCAGGCATATTTCATAAATCTTAATGTTCGTGCGCGACCGCCTGCCCGATGTAGATCATTCCCAGCAGCATGAACACGTACGCCTGAATTACTGCGACGCCAAGGTGCAGCCCGAGAAAGACGATTGGCACGCCAAGCGGAACCAGCGAAAAGAATGCCAGCGTCACCAGATCGCCCGCAAACATATTGGCGTAAAGACGAACTGTCAGCGACAGAATGCGCGCGAGATGCGAAATAATTTCGATGGGAAACAACAGCGGCGCGATCCACCACACTGGGCCGAAAAATTGCTTTAGGTAGCCGATTGGCCCATTTTCACGTAGCCCGTGATAGTTGTAATACGTAAAGGCCAACAGCGCGATGCCCAATGGAACGACCGGGCTCGCGGTGGGCGATTCGAATCCGGGGATGAGGCCGAGCAGATTTGCCAGCAGGATGAAAAGCCCGATCATCGTCAGGAACGGCACATAGCGCTCGTATCCATGTCCAATGATCGACTCGCCTTGACCCGAGACGAACTCGTGCATCATTTCCGCGATGTGCTGCACAGGACCGGGTTTCTCTACCTTGAGCGAGACACGCACCGCGACGAAGAATATCAGCATGACAAGCGCAACCAGAATCTCCATCGCGACGGTATTGTTGATAGGCGCTGCAGCACTTCGCGGCGATAAGTGAAGCGCCGTCAGCAGGTGCGCAACCGGCACGGCGAACAGGTGATTCAGGATTCGGGTAAAGAACAGTTGTTCCGGCATTCACTCACGCTAAAACTGAAATGTGTTCCGCGGCGGCTAAGAACGGACCAACCGGAATGCCTCAGCCATTAAGGCAATCAAGGCGAGGCAGATGCCGAGTACAAGCGCGTAAACTGAGCCTGCGAAACACCTTAGACTAACATAGATTAGCCCGGCAGCCAGCCCCAGGCGCAGCACAAACATCATCGTCACGACGCCAAGATTGGTGCGAGTCGGCTGGTTCTCGATGCGCTCCGCGAGCGCCGTCATCAGCCGCCGCCCTTCCCAGATTCCTGCGGCAGAAATGATTGCGCCCGCGAAGAAAAGCATCACCGAACGCCAGCCCAACAAGAACCACACCATGGGAGCCAGCACCAGCACCATGATCCCAACCAGACGCAGCGCACGCAAAAGTGCGTGCTGCAAATCAGCGTCTGTAAATCCCGCGGTAAGCGAATCGAGATGTCCGGGCGCGGTGTCTGGTTTGTGCGAATCGCTCACGCGCTTTGACTTCCTTTAGCTTTGCTTATTCAGCTGAATAGCGGTGCGAATAATGTGCGTGAATCCCGCGACCGCACCGAAGCCGATTCCGGCGAGATAGATCCACTGCTGATGCAGCCAGTGGTCCATCAACGTTCCGATCCCAAGCCCGACCAGCACCGCCGCCGGCAGCACCAGCGCGAGTTGCACCATGCTTTCTGCTTTGACCAACGACTTCAGTCCGGATTGATTCTGTTGAGGCATCACCACTGACGAATATACTGGATTCGTTCATCCCCATAGTAAGAAGGATCTCCAGCGTGTTTGAATCCGAATTTGAGCGCGGCGTGTATGAGTTGCGCCGCGAAAAGCTGCAGCAGATTGAAGCGCTGGGTCAGCAGACGTATCCAAACCAATACATCCCATCGCATGACGTGCCGCAGATTCGCGCACAGTATGAGAGCGCGACCACGGAGCAGCTCGACCAAGACAAGCCTCCGGTTAACATCGCCGGGCGCATTCTTACCATCCGCATACAAGGCAAGGCAGGATTCGCGACCCTGCAGCAAGGCGGCGAACGGCTGCAGATTTATGTTCGCAAAGATGCCATCGGCGAATCAACCTTCGCCCTTTACAAACTGCTCGATCTCGGCGACCACGTCGGCGTCAGCGGCTACCTCTTCCGCACCCGCACCGGCGAGTTGACTATCCATGCCGAGTCGCTGACCTTTCTCGCGAAGGCGCTGCTAGCTCTCCCCGAAAAATATCACGGACTCTCTGATGTTGAGCTGCGCTATCGGCAGCGCTATGTCGATCTGTTTATGAACACCGATGTACGCGCGGTATTCGTCAAGCGCGCCGCGGTGTTGCGCGCAATGCGGCGCTTCTTCGATGAGCGGGGATACATCGAGGTAGAAACGCCGATGATGCAGCCGCTTGCAGGCGGTGCTGCGGCCAGGCCTTTCTCCACCCATCACAATGCGCTTGACCTCGACCTCTTTCTGCGTGTGGCGCCGGAACTTTATCTCAAGCGTCTGGTTGTCGGTGGCCTCGACCGCGTGTATGAGATCAATCGCAATTTCCGCAACGAGGGCATCTCGACGCAGCACAATCCTGAATTCACCATGCTCGAGTTCTATCAGGCGTATGCGAACTATCACGACCTGATGCAGTTGACGGAGGAGTTGATCGTCTTCATTGCAGGAGAAGTGAACGGAACGGCTATCGTTGACTTTGACGGGGTGACGATCGATCTATCGAAATGGCGGCGGCTGTCGATGCGCGAAGCGATCATCGAATTCTGGCCTTCCGGCGCCGGCGAGCAACCGAAGATGTCCGACTTCGACACCATGCAGCCGGTATTGCGCCTCGCGGAGGGATATGCGAACTCTATCTCCGACGCGATCAAGGAACGGCCGGGCCCGGATGCAATGCGATCCCTGTTGAAACGCCGGGCGAATCTTGCGCGCGCCATCGTGGACAGCCGTAATGCCAAGACTCCTGGCAGGCTGATCGCATTCCTCTTCGAAGAGGTGGCGGAAAATAACCTGATCCAGCCGACAATCATCTATGACTTCCCTCTCGCAGTTTCTCCGCTCTCGAAAAAGAAGACGGACGAACCAGACTGGGTCGAACGCTTTGAGTTCTTCATCGGCGGATTCGAGCTCGGCAACGCGTTCAGCGAACTGAACGACCCTGAGGAACAGCGCCGCCGCTTTCAACAGCAACTGGACGAGCGTGCCCGGGCCGATGATGAAGCCCATGCGATGGATGAAGATTACGTTCGCGCGCTGGGTTATGGATTGCCACCGACCGGCGGAGAAGGAATCGGAGTGGATCGGTTGACGATGATTCTGACCGGATCGAAATCGATTCGCGATGTCATCTTGTTTCCGCTGATGCGCCCGCATCGCGACGAGGACGAATAAGCGCTATTTCTTTTCCGCTCTACTTCTCTATTTTTTGCCGCTTCGCTTGGCGGCTTTCTTCAGCAACTGGCTCAAACTGGTCTGTTTGAGTTGGTCTTCGAAGCAGGATTGGGCTTTTTTTAACACTCCGCCAAGAGCGCCGACTGTGCCGCGATGTTCTGTGGTGGCCGCTGCAGGCAGGTGGAAAAACGAGCCGCTGACGGTCGCGCGATAGACGTCGGCAAGGGTAATTTGTTTTGCTGACCGCGCCAGCCGCGAACCCCCATTCGGGCCCTTGCTGCTGGCGATGATTCCCGCCGAGTGCAAAGACGCCAGCACTCGCCGGATGACCACAGGGTTGGTCTTCAGGGAGTCGGCGATGTGCTGCGAGGTATGGATCTCCTCGCTTTCGGCGAGCAGGCAGAGCGCATGAACGCTCATCGCAAAACGGGTGTTCTGAGCCATGTCGCAAACGCTAACACACAGTGCTTGCAATATCCATCTGTGTGTTAACTAAGTAGTAAATAGTACGGTTACTATTTGGTCAACAACCGGGCGTGCTAGCATCGCGAAGGCTTGGGAGGAGTTTTTGCGAATTTTGTTCGTTGGAGATGTTTTCGGCAGCGCCGGACGCACTATCGTCGAAGCGCACCTGCCCCACGTCATTGAGTACCGCAAAATCGATCTTGTTGTCGTGAACGGCGAAAACGCCGCCGGCGGGTTTGGCCTTACCCCTAAACTGGCCGACGAAATCTTCAACCTCGGCGCGCACGTCATCACAACAGGCAACCACGTTTGGGATAAGCGGGAGTTGATGGATTACCTCGGCGCCGCTGCCGCTGACAGCCACGATCGCGCGCGCCGCATTCTACGACCTGCCAATTACGCGCCCACCAATCCGGGGTACGGCTTATATGAGGGAACGTTGCCAGGCGGCGAAAGTTACGCGGTCATCAATCTACAGGGGCGCGTTTTTATGAACACCTTCGACGAGCCCTTCCGCATCGTCGACGCGCTGCTGGAACGCGTACGCGCAAAGGTCATCCTGGTGGATTTCCACGCAGAAGCAACCTCAGAAAAGATCGCGATGGGGTGGCATCTTGACGGTCGCGTGACCGCTCTTCTTGGGACACACACGCATGTCCCCACCGCCGACGCCCGTGTTCTCCCTCACGGCACGGCGTATCAGACAGACGTTGGCATGAGCGGCCCTTACGATAGCGTTATCGGCGTCGAGAAAGAGCAGGTGCTGCAGCGCTTTCTCACCGGCTTGCCGGCGAAGTTCGAAGCGGCTACCGGCGATCCGCGCATGTGTGCCGCCATAATTGAATGCGACGCCGCAACAGGCCGTGCGAACAGCATCGAACACATCATGCTGCGCGAATAGCCTTTTCATGAGAGACAGCAAAGGGCAGCCTCTTAAGGCTGCCCTTTGCTCTTTAAGCTATTTCGCGTCTAGTGAGCGTGAGCGGCTGGTTTGCGATGCGTTGGCGTCGCCTTGCGCACTGGAGCCTTCTTCTCAGCCGCCGGTGGCTCCCCATCCTTCATGAGGATCATCGGCGGAGTCTGCGTGTAGGAATCGAATGTCCCCACATATTCCACCTTCGAACCGATGCCCGGAATGGTGGTCAGCGGCGTCTTCATGTTGAGTGTGAAGTCTGCGGTCTTCGACGCCTGATTGTCGTCGGAGACGGCCAGCTTGATCTGATCAGCCGTGGCTTCGATCACGACGCCAGGGACCTTGGTTGTAAGACCCTTCACCGTGTCCCAGACCTTGTCGGCATCCTCTTTGCTGCCGTTGGCAAGAATGAATTCTTTATCGCCCAGCGCCAGCGTCTTTAGATCCGGAGTGGAAACAACCGCCTGATGCGCCTGGTCGGCTGGAGACGGCGGTGGTGGTGCAGCGACGATGCTGAAGTTGTCCGGCGGCAGCAGAGATTGCTTAGCCTGAGCCTGTACCGTATCGAATCCGTCCATCCCGCCGTGATACTTCTTGTACCAATACTGCGCTGCCTTGGTGAGCTGGTCAGCCACTTGCGGCGGTGCATACGCTGCCGCGCGCGCCAGGAACCACACCGCGTTCACCAGATCCTTCGGATCTTCCTGCGTGTAGGCCTGTCCCAGCTGGAAGGTGTCGTTCAACGCCGGACCCTGCGCATTCTGATCCGCCGGATACGCCTGCAAGGCAGCGCGATATTCAGTGATCGCCGTCTTGTAGTCTTTCTTCGCAAAGGCGTCAGCCGCTAGCGCATCGTGGAAGATGGGCGCGGTTGCAGTTTTTTGCTTCTGGAAGTCGGCATCGGCCATCGCGGCTGGCTTGGTCGCATTCAGCCCCTGCTGCGCAAGTTTTGCCGCATCATCCATCATTGAAATCTGATCTGCCGGAGTCGTTTTCGCAGCGGCTTGCTGGTCTTCGACGTAGGTTGAGATCGCCAACGCCGCCAGATTATTTGGATCGATCTGCAACGTCCGCTTGGCGGTGTCGAGAACTTTGCCCATGTCACCCAGTTGCTGATACGTACCCAGCAGACGCTGCAGCACATCGGCCTTCGCCTGGCTCTGAGGATAGGTCGTCAAAAACGATTCCATCGAGGCGGCTTTCGCGGCCGGGGCGGACTGGCTGATGGCGTTGGAATAGGCGTTGTACTCGCCGGGATCAGCGATCGTAATGCCTTGCTGCGCCTGTCCCGGCTGTGCGTTCTGGCCAAAGCCGGTCGATTGCTGAGCAATGCAAAGGGAGGTACTGGCCAGGACCAGTACGGAGCCGAGCAGAACTTTCTTCATTCAAAATCTCCTGAAGTGCCTTAAACGCTTTCTCAAAAATCTTCTGGTCCAATAATCCAACAACTTGTGATCGGTGCCTCATCCAGAGAACCCACCAGCGCCTGCAGATACCCTCCGGCAGGCAGCCGCGATTATAGAAACACCGTCGCAGCCAAGACAAGCCAGCAAACTTGTGCAAGCCGGTTTCCCTTATTCCGATGCATCCTCACCCACAGTGGCTGTTCCAACCCAAATCAAACAGCTTGAATGACCGCTCCGCTCAACATAACGGCGGCCTACTGCATTAGACACTGTGCCACAGATTCTGTTTTCAGAGTGGAACTAGCCAATCCGGGGTCTACATTTTTTTGGCCGATCCATCTTCGAGCATGCCCTAGGCAATCCACGGGCTCAATATTTTCTCAAGCGCCGGCCACTCTGCGAGAAACGCGTCGTGCCCGTGCGCCGATGTCTGCTCACGATATTCGCAGTCGGCGCCGGCACGCTGCATTGCCCCCGCCATTCCGCGCACGTCCTTCTCCGGAAACAGCCAGTCCGAGGAAATGCCAACCAGTCCAATCTTCGCGCGAATGCGTCCGTAGGCTACCTGTTCCGATCCGTAGGTCACCGCCGGGTCATAGTTGTCCATGGTGCGAGTGATGCACAGATAGGAATTGGCATCGAAGCGCTCAAGAAAGCGTGAGCCCTGATAGTCGAGGTATCCCGCCACGTCAAAGCGCCCCGCTGCATTGGTCAGCGGAGACAGCCCGGTGCGGTTTGCGCGACGGCCATACCGCTCATCGAACAGTTCGGTGGATTTGTAGGAGCACGTCGCCAGCGCGCGCGCCAGCGAAAGGCCCCGGCCCGGCTTGTGGTCGGTGTATGTACCGCCCTGCCACATCGGATCGAGCTCAATCATCTGCCGCTGCAGATGGTTCAGCGCCAGGCCCATCGCCCCCAGCGGCGCCGCGCCCACTGCAATCGCGCGCCCCACCCGATCGGGATACTCGATCGCCCATTGCAGCGCCTGCATGCCGCCGATGGAACCGCCCATAGCAACTCTGAGCCGTGCAATTCCCAGCGAATCCATCAGCAGCGCCTGCGCTCGCACAATGTCGCGCACAGAAATAAGCGGAAAGGTTGCGCCGAACGGCTCACCCGTGGACGGGTCTACCTGCGACGGCCCTGTCGAGCCATAGCATGACCCGAGAATGTTTACGCCGAGCACGCAGTAGCGGTCCAGCGGCAGCAGGTTCTCAAAAAGCTGCGGCCACCAATCGTGCACCTCTGCCGACCCTGAAAGCGCATGGCAAACCAGAACGACGTTATCGCGCGCCGCATTCGGCGTTCCATAGATCGCATAGCGCAGGTTGACCCGACTCAGCGACCCGCCACCATCCAGGACAAAAGGATGCCGGTGCGCGAATGAAAAGTCGCCTATGTAGGTCGGGCGCGGCGGCACTTGTGTTGGAGAGCGTTGCACCTGCGCTGGAGAGGGGGAGGCCATCAGCCCTGCTTCGCCTTTCCCGTAACCACCGAAGCCGCCTGTCCGGTAACCTCCGAGATCGCACGATCGAGGTCGGCGAGGATGTCGCGTACGTCTTCGATGCCGACCGACAGTCTCACCATGTCAGGGGTCACTCCCGTCGCCGTTTGCTCCTCAACCGAGAGCTGTTGATGCGTGGTTGACGCCGGATGAATCACCAGCGACTTTGCATCGCCGATGTTCGCGAGCAGACTGAACAGCTTCAGCGAATTGATCAGCTTCCGCCCCGCTTCGTAACCACCCTTGATGCCAAAAGTCACCAGGCCGCCAGCACCCTGCGGCAGATATTTCTTCGCCCGCTCCGCATACCGGCTTGACAACAGGCCGGGATAGTTGACCCACGCAATCCCCTCGTGCTTCTTGAGAAATTGCGCGACGGCCAGAGCATTCGACGAATGCCGTTCCATGCGCAGATGCAGCGTTTCAAGTCCTTGCAGAAACAGGAACGCATTCATCGGAGCGAGACACCCGCCGGTATCGCGCAGCCCTTGCACCCGCGCTTTCAGAATGAACGCAATCGGCCCAAACGTCTCGCTGAACTTCAGCCCGTGATACGACGGATCGGGTTCGACGAAATCGCGCTGAAAGCGCGGCGACGCAGCCCAGTCAAACTTGCCGGCATCGACGATCACCCCGCCAATGCTCGTGCCATGGCCTCCGATGTATTTGGTCGCGGAGTGCACCACAATATCCGCCCCATGCTCGATCGGCCGCAATAGCGCTGGCGAAGCCGAAGTGTTATCCACCACCAGTGGCAGATGATGCTCATGCGCAATCTCTGCGAGTTTCGCAATATCGAGAACATCGAGTTTGGGATTTCCAATCGTCTCCGCATAGAGCGCCCTGGTCTTGTCATTGATGGCTGCGCGGATTCCCTCAAAATCGTCCGCGTCAACGAAGCGCACTGTAATCCCCAGCCGCGGCAGCGTGTAGTGGAAGAGGTTGTACGTGCCTCCATACAGCGAAGTCGTCGAGACAATTTCGTCGCCCTGCCCGGCTAGCGTCAGGATAATGAGCGTCTCCGCCGCCTGCCCTGAAGACGTCGCCAGTCCCGCTGCGCCGCCTTCCAGCGCTGCAACGCGTTTTTCAAATACGTCGACCGTCGGATTCATGATCCGCGAGTAAATGTTGCCAAATTCCTGCAGGCCAAACAGGCGCGCCGCATGCGCATCGTCGTCAAAGACAAACGAAGTCGTCTGGTAGATCGGCACCGCTCGCGCCTTGCTGTGCGGGTCTACTTCCTGCCCGCCGTGAATGGCGAGGGTGGCGAAATGCTGTTGCGGCTTGGAATCGTCTGACATCGTTCGCTCCTGAGGGGTTGAATGCCTTGACCAGCATAGAAAAACCCACCGAGTATGGCCAGTGGGTTGGTGTGAAGCCCGGTGTTCGGTGCTTATCCGCGCCGAAGGACTGTCGCCACGCCCACCCCTCGCTTACAACACATCTCCGGCGAAATGAGCATGAGCCAGCGCATAAGTAAAAAGAGTATTGCTGATGCCTCACTCAAAGTCAAAAGACAAAGAAACGGGCGGTGCGAAAATATTCGACATGGCCCTGCACTTCACAAATTCGTACTTGGAGGACTCGCTCGCGCTGTTCCGCTATTACAAGCACCTGGCCGACAGAGCGATGGCGCAGGTAACCGACCAGCAACTGGTTGCGGTATTCGACGGGTGCAAGCAGGCGAGGCCAGCCACCGTTAGCTCCCCAAAGGGGCGGGTGGCCTAGGTTCAATCTCGTCGACCTGTAATTCTTAATCACTACGTGAAATGGATGCTTTCTCACATTCGTCGCACCAACAGCCGAGTCATAGAACGGCACAGGTCATTTGATAGACTTTTCGCATGAGCGGCACTTGGCGAGCCCTGGTCACAAGTGCAGCCTGCTTCTTGGCTTGCGCAGCGCTGGGGCAAGCCCTCCGATATCCGAAACCGCCAAATCCTCAAAACGGCGAGCTCATCTTCAAGACTGGCTGCGTAGCCTGTCACGGAGCGGACGGCACGGGCGCCGAGCAAACCACCTCCGGATTCACGCGGCCAGACACCTTCCCCGACTTCACCAAGTGTGACCAGACCACGCCCGAGCCTAACTCGGCCTGGAAGGACGTGATCGCGCACGGCGGTAAATCCCGCGGATTTTCCCAGATCATGCCCGCCTTTGGAGAGCTGCTCACCTCCGAACAGATTAACGACGTCATCGCTTATCTACGTCGCTTCTGCACCGGCAAACGCTGGGCGCGGGGAGAGTTGAATTTGCCTCGAGCGCTCATCACCGAGAAAGCCTTTCCCGAAGATGAGGTCGTCATCAGCACGGCCGTCAATGCAGCTGGCGCTCCTGGATTCGTTACGGACACGATCCACGAGCAGCGCTTCGGCGTTCACAATCAGATCGAGGTCGACGTGCCCGTCAATGCGCAGGACATCAATCACAGCTGGAATGGCGGCGTAGGCGATACGACCTTCGGATTGAAACGCGAGTTCTTCTCCAGTCTGCGCACGGGATCGATCTTGAGCCTGCAAGGATCAGTGATCGCGCCCACCGGGAAGAAGCGTCTGGGATTTGGCACCGGCACCACGACCTTTGAGACCTTCGCCTCGTTCGATCAATTGTTCCCGACGAATACCTTCGTGCAGTTCCAGGCAGGTGCCGATCTGCCGCGCCACACTGACATCGCTCCGCAGAGAGTCTTCTACCGCACTGCCGTGGGCCAGAGCCTGGCGCCCGACCACGGACTGGGACGACTCTGGTCGCCGATGGTGGAGTTTGTCGCCAATCGCGACCTGGTGGATCGCGCAAAGACGAATTGGGACATCGTGCCTGAGATACAGGTGACCCTCAATCCTCGCCAACATATCCGCGCCAACATTGGCGTGCTCACGCCGGCAAACAATACGGCGGGACGCTCGAAACAAGTCGTCTTTTACGTTCTGTGGGACTGGGCAGACGGAAAGCTGACCGAAGGCTGGTGATGCGCAACAGAACCTGGTCGGGGCTCGCAATTTTGGCAGTGTTGGCCTCCTCGCCCTTGCGGGTGCGCGGCGGCGAAGCCCATCCAGAAATCAAGCCGGGGTTTCATACTTCGGATCGCTGCATCGCGTGCCACAACGGTTTGAAGACGAAGGCCGGCGAAGATATTTCCATCGGGTTCGATTGGCGCGCGAGCATCATGGCGAACTCTTCCCGCGATCCGTATTGGCAGGCCAGCGTCAGGCGTGAATCGATCGATCATCCTGAGTCAACCGCTGGCATCGAAGATGAGTGCTCCATCTGCCACATGCCAATCACCCACCTGCAAGCGAAGTTCGATGGGAAGAAGCCAGAAATCTTTTCCCACCTGCCGTTCAACTCCTCCAACAAGGAAAATGCTGCGGCTGAGGACGGCGTCTCTTGCGCCGTATGCCACCAAATTGCGAAAGAAAAGCTGGGAACCCGCGAGAGCTTCAACGGCGCGTTCCTGGTCGATTTTCCAGAATCAAAGGACAACCGGCCTGAGAACGGGCCATTCGCCGTCGATGCCGGACACAAGCGCGTGATGCAGTCTTCGACCGGCGGATTTGTGCCAACCGAGGCCGCGCACATTCGCGACGCAGCGCTGTGCGGGTCTTGCCACACGCTATATACCAAGACGCTCGGCAAAGATGGTAAGGAGATCGGAACCTTCCCCGAGCAAATGCCCTATCTCGAGTGGCAGCACAGCGACTATCCCAGCCGCAGCACCTGCCAGTCATGCCACATGCCCGAGGTCCACGAGCCGGTGGCCGTCACGGCAATTTTCGGCGAGCTTCGCACAGGCATGCATCGCCACGTCTTTGTCGCGTCGAACTTTTTCATGCAGAACATGCTCAATAATTATCGAGACGACTTGAGCGTGACGGCATTGCCGCAGGAACTCACCGCATCGGCCGAACGGACGGTGAACTTCCTGAAGTCGGAATCGGCTCGCGTAAGTATCAAGAATCTGGATTTCGGACCCCGAGGCCTTCAGCTCGAAGTGTTCGTGGAAAACCTGAGCGGCCACAAGTTGCCCACCGCGTATCCCTCTAGGCGCGCATGGCTGCACGTCCTGGTCCGGGATAGCAACGGAAATATCGTCTTCGAGTCAGGCGCGCTGAATGCGGACGGGTCGATCGTGGGAAACGACAACGATGCAGATGGGCTGACCTTCGAGCCGCACTACCGCGAGATCACCAGCTCGAAACAGGTGGAAATTTACGAACCCATCCTGGGGGACTCTGCCGACCACGTGACCACCGGTCTGCTCTCGGCAGTCAGGTACTTGAAGGACAATCGCCTGCTGCCCACCGGCTTCAACAAAGAAACCGCCGAAAAGGACATCGCCGTCGTGGGCGAGGCTGCCCAAGATCCCGATTTCACCGATAAAGGCAGCCTTGTGCGGTACTCCGTGTCGACCGGCGCTGCGACAGGTCCTTTCCACATCCAGGCTGAGCTGTGGTACCAACCCATCGGTTTCCGCTGGGCGCATAATCTCAGTCCCTACGACGCGGCAGAGCCGAAACGCTTCGTGGGCTATTACCAGTCAATGGCCTCAGGGACAGGGGTTGTGCTAGCCAAGGCAGAAGCGACGCGTTGATCTCAAAACAAGCGAATGTAATGTTGCCAACTCGACGAGTACCTCCTTCGGCATTGTCTCTTGGCCCGCCGCAACGTATCCTGAACGTCTCTGAAGTCTCTGCGATCTTCCCGGCACAACTACGATGAAAACGGGTGCTAATGCCCATTCCTTGGGTTGCGGACTGCTTATCCACAAGATGTGGTGGGTACTTCGTTGACCTGGCATTGTCCTCTCGCTACTCTTTGCCTACGGGAAGGGCTGGTGTCCGTGTGACCCGTCCCTGGCATTTGCGACCGGGCAAAAGGAGAGTCCCTTGCTCAAACTGAAAAAGCTCCAGATCCTCGGCTTCAAATCCTTTTGCGATCGCACCGATGTTGCGCTCGGAGGCGACGGCATCGCTGCCATCGTCGGCCCCAACGGCTGCGGCAAATCAAATATTGCAGACGCCATCAGCTGGGTGCTCGGCGAACAGTCGGCCAAGAGCCTGCGCAGTTCCAACATGCAGGATGTCATCTTCAATGGCACGCGCGACCGCAAGCCTACCGGCATGGCCGAAGTGTCTCTCACGCTGGTCGATCCTGACGTCTACGATGGCGCCCCGCTCTTTTCCGAGCCTGAAGTCATAATCGATGACCTGAAAGCCGACGGCGATTGGGACGAGACCGCCCTGCGTACCCGTGGAGCAGAGGAAACCGAAGCCGCCACTCTCGAAGCACAGCCCGGTCAGGTGATCGACGAAGAAGAAGATGCTGAGGCCGTGCCCGAGGCGCAGTCCCCTGAAGCTCGATCCGCCGACGGCACTCCCGCAGTCATCCTCAAGATCCGCCGGCGCAAGTTCAACCAAGCTCCCGTACGCGCCGGCGAAATCACCGTCACACGCCGGCTCTTTCGCTCCGGCGACAGCGAATATCTGCTCAACGGCAAACTCTGCCGGCTCGGCGACATCCGCGATATCTTCATGGGCACCGGACTCGGACCGGAGTCTTACGCCATTATCGAGCAGGACCGCATCTACCAATTGCTCTCGAGCAAGCCGCACGACCGGCGCGCGATTATCGAAGAGGCCGCCGGTGTCACCCGCTTCAAGACGAAAAAACGTCTCGCCGAATTGCGCCTCGAACAAGCCAAGCAGAACCTCTCGCGCATCAACGACATCTTCGACGAAGTAACGCGCCAGATGAACTCTCTCAAACGCCAGGCCGCCAAAGCCGAGCGCTACGCCGCTCTTCGCGACGAACTTCGCGCGCGCCTGCATGTCGTCTTCGCCAGCAAGCTGACCCAGATGGATGCGGAATCCGCTTCGCTCTCCGCCCAGTCTGAGGCGCTCGGTGCAGAAATCGAAGTCCACACGCAGCGCGTGACCGTCCTCGAAACCACCCACGCGGCAGGCATGTCTCGCGGCTACGAACTCGATGCCATTGGCCAGGACGCGACCGCTCGCGCCAACGCCGCTGCCGTAGAACTCGAACGCGCCGCAGCCCGTACCGCAAGCAACATCGAGCGGATCGCGGAACTGAATGCACGCATCGCCGGCAGCCAGGCCGAACTCGAACAAGTCCACGCCCAGCTCGCCTCCGCAGAAGAAGAACGCAACACCCAGCGCGCATTCCTCGCGGGGGCCGCAGCCGAGACGGCCGCCGGCCGAGAACAGGCGCAGCAACAGCGGCAGCAGTCCGCCACAGCCGCCGCGGCAACCACCAGCGCGGAGATGCAACTGGAACGCGCGCAGCGCGAATCCATGCAGATGGTCACCCAGGCCACGCAAGCACGCAACGCGATCACTCAGGCAGAGGAGACACTCGCCAACCTCGAAGCAGACGCCGCTCGGCTGATCAGCGAGAGCGATTCCCTCCGCCGCGAACTCGAAGCCCTCGGCACCGAGCGCGGTCAGACCTCGCTCGCATTCGAATCCGTCACGCAGCGGTTGACTCGCCTCGAAAGCGAGATCGGAACTCTGCGCAGCGACCTCAACACGCGTCGTGCCGAAGAGCACGAAACGCGCCGCCGCGGTGATCAGCTTCGCGCCGAACAGGCGACGCTGTTGGGCCGGCGCAGTTCGCTTGAAGCGCTGCTGCGCGAGCACAGCTACTCTACCGACACCGTTCGCCAACTCTTCCGCGCCAACAGCATGGGCGGCAGCCTCACACCCGCCGGTGTACTCGCTGACTTTCTCGAAGTCGATCGCCAATACGAATCGGTTGTTGATGAATTCATGCGCGATGAACTGAACTTCATCGTCGTCAAAAGCTGGGACGCTGCCCATGAAGGGATGCGCCTGCTCAAGAGCGATGTCGACGGACGCGCGACCTTCCTCGTCCATCCCAACGACTCGCAGGCGAAATTTTCATTCCTCGTCGACGAAACCCTCCCTCGGCCTCCCCAACGCCAGGGCGTGGTGCAATTGAAAGAGTGCATCCGCGTCCTCGACGGCTTCGGCAAATCCCTCGAAGTGATTCTGCCCAAGCTGCGTGACGGCTTCGTCACGCCCGACAGCGAGACCGCGCGCACGCTCGCCCTCGAAAATCCCGACTCCTTCTTTCTTTCGCCCAACGGCGAGTGCTTCCATAACGTGACCGTCACCGGCGGCAAGCCCCGCGCCGAAGGCCCTCTCGCGCTCAAGCGCGAACTGCGCGAAGCGCAGCAGAAACTTGAAGCCGTTGAGCAGGAACTCGCTCACGCTGAGAACTCGGCCACACGCCTTTCGCACCTGGTCGCGGAACTGACACGCACACTCGACACGCGTACCGCCGAGCTGCGCGAAGCTGAGCGCGAGTCCGCCAACGCAGGCGCCGCCCTGCAGCAGATGCAGAACGAAACCGGCCGCCTCGAGCGCCGTCTTGAAGAGCGACTGCTCGAAATCGAGCGCAACAAAAACTCCGTCGCGCAAAAGCGCGAAAGCATGCAGCAGAACCGCGATCGCGCCACGGAGCTGGAAGCGCAGCACGCCCTCAGCGAACAGCAGGCAGCGGAGCTCCGACTCCACCTCGACGGCCTTCGTGCCGAGCGCGACCAGCTGCAACAACTCGCCGCCGCCTCTGCCGCAACATTGGCTGCACTCGAAGAGCGCCAGCGCGGTGCCGCGGCCAATGCCGACCGCTTAGATCGCTCTGTCGCCAGCCTGAGCCAGCGCGTCGGCCAGATGGAGTCGCAGCTCGCCGCCTCCGCCGCCGAAATCACACAGCGCGCCAACGAAAACGAACAACTGCAATCGCAACAGCATCAAACGCGGGAGACTCGCGAGTCAGCACTCGCTGAGGCAATTCGCGTCGCCGCCGAAGCCACGAAACTGCGCGCTTCCCTCATCGCCGTCGAGCAGGAACTGCGCACGCTGCGCCTGCGCACCGACGAGCTCCGCGAACAGCGCAGTTCCATCGCCGCCCACGCCGCGAAGCTTTCGAGCGACATCGAGCATCTGGAAGCGGCCTGCCTCAGCGAACTGAATCTCCCCGCGAGAGATCTGCGTATCGAAGAAAACGCTACGCATCTTAGCGGCGAAATGCTGCGCGAGGAAGACGCCGCCTGCCAGGGTCTGCGTCAAAAACTAGAAGCGATGGGCCCAGTCAACATGATGGCGCTCGAAGAATACAAAGAGACCGCCGAGCGTCACACACTGCTGGAAACGCAGCGCCGCGACCTGGTCGAATCCATCGAAAACACGCATTCCAGCATCCGCGAGATCGACCAGATCACGCAGCAGAAGTTCGAAGAAGCCTTCGCGCGCATCAACGAAAACTTTAGCGTCACATTCTCCAAACTCTTCGGCGGCGGCCAGGCCTTCATGCGTCTCACCGACGAAACCAACTCCGCCGAGAGCGGTATCGAACTCGTCGCCTCGCCTCCTGGAAAGCGCCCGCAGAATGTGCTGCTGCTCTCGGGCGGCGAAAAAGCACTGACGGCCGTTTCGCTCCTGCTGGGTATTTTCCAATATCAGCCGGCGCCCTTCTGCGTGCTCGACGAGGTTGACGCCCCGCTTGACGAGACCAATGTCGGCCGCCTCGCTGACATGCTCAAAGAGATGAGCGCTCATACTCAGTTCGTCATGATCACTCACTCCAAGCGCACCATGACCGCCGCCGACATGATCTACGGAGTCACCATGCAGGAGCCGGGCGTATCCAAAATCGTCTCCGTCCGCCTCGGTCATCACGACACCCGACGAGTCACGGCAGCCACGGCCTAAGCTGTCCGAGGATGCCCCGAGAAATCTCTTGACACACACTCTCGATGCATGATGATGCGCAGGAGAGTAAGCATGTCCAGCGCGTTGACAAACAATTTCCGCGCTCCCACAATCAAGACTTCATGGCGCTTCAGCCACCACCGATCGAAGTGCAAAATACCCTCTCAGAAACCGACTTCACCGAACTCAAGCTTTACGCTCGCGGCAAGGTGCGCGATCTATATAACGTCAGCGATCAGTTGTTGCTCGTCGCAACCGACCGCATCTCCGCCTTCGATCACGTGCTCTGAAGCGGCATTCCCGACAAAGGCC
>JBBPYY010000011.1:0-4637 GCA_038199445.1 Terriglobales bacterium
TCGCCGGGAGGTGCGGCGGCGGTGTAGACAAGCTGCTCGCCGTCGGGGGACCAGTCGTACTCGTAGACATGCAGGTTGGCGGGCGTCACCTGCGTGAGTTTGCCGGTGGCCAGATTGACAGTGGCGACACGCTGGACTTCGACGTTGTCGACGCCGATGACTCCGCTTGGCGGCTTCATCGCGGCGAGCGCGCCGGACGGGCGGGTCGCGTTTTCGACGAAGAGGAAGCCGACAGACTTGCCGTCGGGGGTGTAGCGGAGGGCGGATATGTATCCGGTCACCTGGGCGACGATGTGGGCGGGTTTCTGGAGGGCGGCGATCTTCACCAGCTCGACGCTCGAGGTCTTTTCGGCCTCGCATTGCCGGGTGAAGGCGAGTGATTTCGAATCCGGGGAAAAGGCGATGTTCGAGAAGCCGCAATGCGCGGTGACGGGCAGCGCAATGTCGCGAGCCGCGGAATCGTGCGCTGCGTTGTCACCCGACTGCATCTTGTGCAGGTAGATTTTGCTGACGTCTGCTTCGCCTGAGCGGTACGCGACCATGGTGGCGTCGGGCGACACGGCGGTTTCGTGAATCTCCGCGGTCTTGCCAAGGTTGGTCAGCAGAGAAGAGACGCGGGGGTCGGGCTTCGGTGCGGATTGAGCGGGGGCGAGCGCTGCGACAAGCAACAGGGCAGGAAGTGCGGAGAAGCGAGCCTTCATGGGAGCGGATGGTAGCACTGTTATGCTGTGCCCGGCTGGAATGGTGGAATAGAATTCAAACGGATTAAGTTTCACAGGACCGTGGAGGCGAGGCGGGTCTTTTCGCACAATTCCACCGCGGTTCGTTGACGTGCAGGTAGGGTCTTGCTATTCTCATAGAGTTGGCGAGTAGCGTCCGCTGCGCGAGAGCGAGTGGACAAATCAATTCCGCCCGGTGGCTTAAGCAAGGGATCGCTGGCTGCGCGGGTTTCTCGCCCCGGGTGTTCGCGACCACTGACCCTCCAAGTCAGCTATGCGAACCGGAACAGCGAAACGGAGCCGGTTTTCCGAAGTAACAAGCGGAGAGCTAATAGGGATGAATCACCTCCTGGCCACCGTCGCAAGTTCCAAGTCTGGAAAATGGGAATTTTAAGAAGGTACGGCAGAGGCTGAGAGACAGCAGCCTTGATGAGTGCCTGCGATGCGTGCCGGACGCGTGAATGCGAGTCTGTGCCTGCATCGGAAAAAGTTGCGCCGGGAATCAAGCGGCTCGCAGTTTTGCGTGCGTTGTGGGTCCGGAAGTAGTGAGAAAGCTTTAGGAAGATCAGGAGCAAGGCATTGCCTACGTTTAATCAGTTGGTGAAGCAGGGCCGGACGGCCCCACGGTACAAGACGGCCAGCCCAGCATTGCAGGGTTCGCCGCAGCGTCGCGGAGTCTGCACGCGTGTGTATACCCAGACGCCGAAGAAGCCGAACTCCGCGCTGCGCAAGGTTGCGCGTGTTCGCCTGACCAATGGCATTGAAGTGACGACGTACATCCCCGGCATCGGCCACAACCTGCAGGAGCACTCCATTGTGCTGATCCGCGGTGGCCGTGTGAAGGACTTGCCGGGCGTTCGCTATCACGTGGTGCGCGGCACGCTGGACTCAGTCGGCGTGGCGAATCGGAAGCAGAGCCGTTCGAAGTATGGCGCGAAACGCCCCAAGACCGCTGCCAAGTAAGAGGCGGAAAAGAATTTTTGGAGAGTTACTGATCTATGCCTAGAAAAGGTTATATCGCCAAGCGTGAGGTCGCAGCGGACCCGGTCTACAACTCGACCCTGGTGACGAAGTTTGTCAACGCGTTGATGTGGGACGGCAAGAAGTCGACGGCGCAGGGAATCTTCTACGTCGCGATGGAGAGCCTGGAGAAAAAGGGCGGCGAAGAAGCCCTGAAGCTCTTCAAGAAGGCGGTCGAGAACTGCAAGCCGTTGCTTGAAGTGAAGACGCGGCGTGTGGGCGGTGCGAACTATCAGGTGCCAATCGAAGTGAATCCCGAGCGGCGTACTTCGCTCGCGATTCGCTGGCTGGTGACGTATGGCCGGGCGCGTGGTGAAAAAGGCATGACCGAGAAGTTGACGCAGGAGCTGCTGGACGCGGCCAACGGCCGTGGCGCGGCGATGAAGAAGAAAGAAGACGTTCACAGGATGGCAGAGGCGAACAAGGCCTTTGCGCACTACCGCTGGTAATTGCTACAGCGCAGTAACAGGCTCAGGGGCATACGAAGTTCGCAACCGTAATTTCGGCCCTGAGCCGGCGGTATCTGGGCACTCGGGGTTTCCGGGCGCTCGGAAAATATCAGTAACAATAGGCAGCAACCGGCAAATTGAGCCGGAAAAACAAGCAGCAACCGGCAAATTGAGCCGGAGAAACAAGTGGAGAAGAACACCGTGGCCCGCACAATCCCGCTAAATCGTTGCCGGAACATCGGAATCATGGCGCACATCGACGCCGGAAAAACAACGACGACCGAGCGCATCCTGTTTTACACAGGCATCACCCACCGTATCGGTGAGGTGCATGAAGGCACGGCGACCATGGACTGGATGGAGCAGGAGCAGGAGCGCGGGATTACGATTACCTCCGCCGCGACGACCTGCAGCTGGCGCGACTTCCGCATCAACATTATCGACACCCCCGGCCACGTAGATTTCACCGCAGAAGTAGAGCGTTCGCTGCGCGTGCTGGACGGCGCGGTGGCCTGCTTCGATGCCGTGCACGGCGTGGAGCCGCAGTCCGAAACGGTGTGGCGCCAGGCAGACAAGTACAAAGTTCCGCGCATTTGCTTCATCAACAAGATGGACAAGATGGGCGCGGATTTCGAGCGCGCGGTGGACACCATCCGCAAGCGCCTCGGCGCGCGTCCGGTCGCGGTGCAGATTCCCATCGGCCAGGAAGCCAAGTTTGTCGGCGTCGTCGATCTGATCGAGATGAAGGCCATTCTCTGGCATGACGAAACCATGGGCGCGAAATATGACATCGAAGAGATTCCCGCCGACCTGCGCAAGAAGGCAGAAGCCTTCCGCATGCAGTTGGTTGAATCTGTGGCCGAGTCCGACGACGATATGCTGCACAAATTTCTCGAAGGTGAGACGCCGACCGCGGAAGAACTTCGCAAGGCTCTGCGCAAGGCAACCATCGAGATGAAGCTTTTCCCGGTGCTCTGCGGCTCTTCGTTCAAGAATAAGGGCGTGCAGACGCTGCTGGATGCGGTGGTGGATTACCTGCCGAGCCCGCTCGACATTCCTCCCATCGTCGGCCACAACCCCGACAACATGGAAGAAGAAGTGTTGCGCCATGCGGACGACAGCGAGCCGCTGACCGCGCTGGGTTTCAAGATTATGACCGACCCATTCGTCGGGCAGCTGATCTTTATTCGTATCTATTCGGGCATTCTGAAGACTGGCGATACGGTACTGAATCCGCGTACTGGCAGGAGCGAGCGCATCGGCCGTCTGCTAAAGATGCACGCCAACAAGCGCGAAGAAATCAGCGAGATTATGGCGGGCGACATCTGCGCAGCGGTTGGCTTGAAGCAGATGATTACCGGGGATACGGTCTGCACGGAGAAGAACCCAGTCGTGCTTGAGTCGATCGACTTCCCGGCGCCTGTGATCGCGGTCGCGGTTGAGCCGAAGACCAAAGTCGATCAGGAGAAGATGGGCATGGCGCTGGCCAAGCTGGCGCAGGAAGATCCCACGTTCAAGGTCCACACCGATCCCGACTCCGGCCAGACGATCATCTCGGGCATGGGCGAGCTGCATCTGGAAATCATCGTCGACCGCATGATGCGTGAGTACAAGGTCGAGGCAAATGTCGGTAAGCCGCAGGTCGCATACCGCGAGACGATTCGCAAGAAGTCCGACGCAGAAGGCAAGTACATCCGGCAGACGGGTGGTTCGGGCAACTATGGGCATTGCAAGATCAAAATGGAGCCGAATGAGGCGGGCAAGGGCTACGAATTCGTCAACGAGACCACGGGCGGCTCGATTCCTCGTGAGTACATCAAGCCGATCGATCAGGGCATTCGTGAAGCGATGGAAGGCGGCGTGATCGCCGGCTATCCGATGGTCGATGTCAAGGTAATCCTCTATGACGGCAGTTATCACGATGTCGATTCAAACGAAATGGCATTCAAGATTGCCGGCTCGATGGCGTTCAAGGAAGCCGCGCGTAAGGCGAATCCCGTGCTGCTGGAGCCGGTGATGAAGGTCGAAGTGGTGGTGCCGGAAGAGTATATGGGCACTATCATCGGCGACTTGAATTCCCGCCGCGGCCGCATCGAGGGCGTCGAGCCGCGCGTCGGTTCGCAAGTGGTATCGGCAACGGTTCCGTTGAGCGAAATGTTTGGCTATGCAACGCAAATGCGTTCTTCGACCCAGGGACGGGCGAACTACTCGATGCACTTTTCTCGGTACGAAGAAGCGCCGCGGTCAGTGTCGGACGAGATCATCGGCCGCAGCGGCAAGAAATAGATTTGCAACCGTAGTGGTTGCATAAAGATTTGGAAGTTTAGGAACGCAACAGCAGCAGCTACAGATTAAACGGACAGCGAGGAAGCACAATGGCGAAGGAAAAATTTGACCGCAGCAAGCCGCACGTAAATGTGGGCACGATCGGGCACATCGATCATGGCAA
>JBBPYY010000012.1:0-13327 GCA_038199445.1 Terriglobales bacterium
ATAAAGTCATTTTGCATGCCGGGATGCAGGACATAAATCGTCACCGATTCCATCGCCGATGGCGCCCGATTCGCAGGCGCAAGGCTCATATCGGCGCGATAAATATAGAAACCATTCGTACTACGCTGCTCAAGGGGGCCCATGCCAGCGGCCGCATCCGCTGCGTCGACCTTCCCCATCTTCTTCTCCCAATCGTCAAAATCCTTCCAGGCGTGGCCGCATGTGGATGTCACAAACGTCCCAGTGTTCTCTCCCGTAGCAATCTCCCAGGTGTTCCAGGTCCATGTGTCGCTTTGGCTTTTATGAAACTGCATGTGCTTCTTACGTGCCTCTTCAAATTGCGAAGCCATGCCCGGTTTCGGCGTCGTAAAGTAAATCCGGGACACGTTGTTCGCGTTCTGCGTATTGATCGACTGGTATGACGGTGCAGCACTCTGGGCTGAGGATGAAGCGCACGCAGCGGACAAAAGGGCGGTGAACATTAACGCGGTGAAGTATCTTTTCAAGAGATACCTCCTTTCACGAGTTTGAGGCTCGCGCGCGAAAGCCTAACCCCGCCCACTACCATTGTCAAAGCAAACAAAGGGCTAATCTAAGTGGAACATTACTTCCGGCCCCGGGACATCGGCAGCGCTTTCTTTATCTCTCCGACCGCTTCTATTTCGCTCTGCTTACTCGCGATCTCAACATTTTCATGTTTGATTTCGAGACGCAGCCGGTTGAAGGCGCTCATATAAACATTCGCAATCCAGACCAAGGCGAACTCCGCGACCATGTACCCGCGCCAATTCTCAAACAGCAGATGAAACCGCGTGATCAACAACAGCAGAGCCGTAACATAGAAGCTGAAGCAATATTCGCAGGTAAAAAGATAGAAGAATTTTCTGCGATACAGGCTGCCACAAGTCTTGCTCTTGTTCGTGCACCACTCGCGCGGTTCTCTAAAGATCTCCTCATGGGTTACCGTCCACGCGACGCAAGCGATGGGAATCGCCAGGATCAGCAGAAATACAATTTGATAGCCGAGCGTCATCCTCTTCCCTTTCGTCGCGTCACCGATGTACTGCGCCCCACCATAGGATGCGCCCGCAGAAGTTCGCGCTGCGTCCGGCGCGCAACCTCCAAGGCCTCGCGATAGGTCTTTTTTCGTTTCGCGTCGATCTTTGGTAACAACCCGGCGCGAGCGTTGCCCATAAGTTCCTTACCCTCCGTCCTCATCACGTCCCAGTCGTGCCACGTGCCGATTGCATCCTGGATGCGATTGAGCTTTTTCGCCAGACGAACACTGGCGGCGGATCGCGGATTAATCTCCGCAACATATCTTGCTGTTTTCGTGCGCTCGCGAAATTCATGCAGATTGTCTGCGCCCAAGACTGGGCTCGCCGCCGACGCTTCCAGAAATTTGGCGGTGCTTAGAGCGAGGGTATCCAGTTGGTGCTCAGCGACTGGCAAGCCGTCGAAGATTTTCAGAAAGCGAACAGCTCTGGTCTCGAGCTTCGACCAATGTTTCTTAACTATTTCGATCGCCTCGATTGCCACCCTATCGCGCTCGCGCTGCACTTGCTTCCTCAGGTTTTTTGCCTCGTCGACCTGCCCTTGCGAAATGCTCTCTAGCAGCATGGCGCGTATATCTAAATCGCGAACCGCTCCCGCTGCACGTCTGATTTTTTTCAGTTTTCGGAGAACCCGATTGCCCGGGTCTGCCAACTCCTCTTTCCTGCCGGTAGAATGCACCTCGATAATCGACGAAACAATTGCTTCCATGCGCCGGCATCGAGTGCGTAGATGATGCACCGCCTTCTCCGACGGTACATCGCAGCAATCCGTCAGGACCTCCTGCAAATCCCGCCAGCTTTGGCGCAGCTTATTCCCAACGTCCACGATTTTGATGCTACCTCGCGTCCGCGATCAGGCAATAGACCACTGGCCGTGGCATTCTTGGGCCGCTGAAAGGCCGCCAGCTCGACCTGATTTACAGTGATGAACTCACCTTCACCCTGTGGCGCAAAGAGCAGCTCAGGGGAGCAGCGTTGCGAATCGACTGGCTGAACTACCACCCGGACACAACCCTGTTCCGAAATTGATCCAGCAGGATCCAAAGCAAAAGGACGACCCGAAGGCCGTCCCTTTTAGAAATGTACGCAGGTTACTTACAGAACCTGGACGTTCTCTGCCTGCCAGCCCTTGGGACCCTTGGTCACATTGAACTGCACAGCCTGTCCTTCTTGCAGACTCTTGAATCCATTCGACTGGATGGCGGAGAAGTGAACGAATACATCCTCACCATTTTCGCGGCTCAAAAATCCAAACCCTTTTGCGTCGTTAAACCATTTCACTGTTCCTTGTTCCATGTTTCTCTCTCTTTGATACGAAATCGCGAATTCAATTTAGGGTGTCTGCAAGCTGTACTGAACAAAATGCTGTAGAGCAAAGAAGCCAAAATCGTATTCCACGTGTCTCTATTGAACCGCAGTCCGTCCATTCTGTCCAGCGTGCATTCTTCGCGGAAAAGTGAGCGACTTCCTGAAACAAACTATTCTACTCATGAACCATGTCTTCAACTCATCTAAAATCAACTAGTTATCCTTTCCTCGGCAGGCCAATTGAGTCCACTCATCGCCGATCACCGCCCTATTATTTCCTGCCATTTCGCTTCGCCAAGCTTTGTTTTCAAGCGTTGCCAGTTCTTTGGGCGGTTGCCGGCCATTGCGCCATGGTGCTTCGCAGCTAGTGATCTTTCGATACGCGCATCTCAGATATACGACTCCGGCTCGCGCCGTCCCCCGCCATCGCCGGAGGGCGCATGAACACAATTTCACGCCGATTTCAGACATCGCTCATGCCGCCGCTTCACTCTCACAGACGGCTCCTCAAAAGGCAGAAATGCGCCTCGCGATCCCACTTAGTTTCAGGAGGAAGTATGCACCTTGTCCGTCGTATAGCGCGCTCCGCAATGATGATTTCCGTTCTCGCATTTTTAGGCAGCAGCCTCGCTTTCGCGCAGGCTGTGGTTCAACACACTGACCCCAAGGACGCCCCCGCGCCTTACGCACAGAAGTTGCTCAATGACACGCTGGCCAAGCACCCCGACATCGTCATCATGGCCATGCACGTAACGGCTCCCGGCAAGAAGGACAACACAATCGTGGCGTCCAATATCGGCCGTTTCAACAAGAAGTCAGATGAAGATGACGAGCGCGTGATCCACACGGGCAAGAGCAATCTTGAGGTAAATAAGACAGGCAACCACTTTGAAGTGGAGTGTGTCATCCTCGATAAGAACGGCAAAAACCTCGGCGCCGTCGGCATTGTCTACAACTACAAATTGGGCGACGATAAGGCGGCCCTCGAAAAGAAAGCCCTTGAAGTCCGCGATGAGATGAAGGCCCAGATCAACTCCAAAGATCAATTGTTCGAAAAGGTGAACTAATCATCGACCTTACGCCGGCTTTCACTTGCAACGCGGAGACGTGGCGCCCTCCGGCCTGGACATGACGGATCATTCTGGCGTTTTGCTGTCCACACCACGAGTCATAACGATCGCGCAAGAACGCCAGGGCGCATCTAACTTCTGTATGACACCGTCTTCGATACGACAACCTGTCGTTGTCTTACGAGGGTGAACAGCAAAGATCGGCGCAAAGGCGCAGGAGGATTTTGAATGCAGAACAAGTGGATGATGCGGGCCATGTTGGCCGGCGCAATAGCAACGGGCATGTGCGGCTCAGTGATCGCGCAGGAGACGGCGAAACAGGAAATGAAGGATGCCGGCAGCGACACCAAAGCGGCGGCCAAGCACACGGGCCGTGGCATCAAGAAGGGTACCAAGCACGCATACCATAAGACGAAGCACGGCGTGCACAGGACAGCGGAGAAGGTAGAAGACAAGACCGCTCCTTCACCGCAGTAACTCTTTTAGCCTCACAAATAGAAGGCCCGCCCTGTTCCGGCGGGCTTTCGGCGTTCCAGCGTGTTTTGGTCCTACCGCTGGCGGTATGTGCGATGGTTGCGGCGATGACGATACGCCCGTTTGTTCGGATTCGCTGTTCCGTAGTTTTTGCGATTGTTGTGCTTGCGAATCTGATCTGCCGCCAGACCGCCGCCGGCGCCCACCGCGCCGCCAATCAGGGCTCCCTTGCCACCACCTGCCAGCGCGCCTAAGACCGCGCCCCCCGCTGCGCCGCCGCCAACAATCTTCGCCGTCGTATGGTGGTTGCTGTCTGAGCATGGATTTTCACGCGTGCAGTTTTGTCCAAAGCCAGGCATAGCGCCCAATAAAAGGCCGGACGCCAACACTGCAGCCGCCGAAGCGGTCTTCCAAAGTTTATTCATAACTATTCCTCCTGATTTCGATAGAATCGATGCGAGTATTCAAATGACAAAACACCGCATGCAGTCATCTGATCGAAATATCCTGCGGCTAGCCAACCCTATCACGCGGAATTGAGAGCGCCACCTGCTCGGCGCTGCTCTTGCGGGCCAGTTCAAGCAACCGTGTGACCATCCATGCTTCCGGCGCAGATACGGCAGGTTGCGCTTCCCCGCGCAATACGTTGCGCAAGTTCGTATAAAACTCGCGATAGTCTCCCGCAATCGTCGGCACTTTTCGCGCAGTCTTCCCGCTCTCACCCACCTGAGCCAGCGTGCCCCACTGCTGCTCCGACTCGCGTCCCCAGTCTTCGCCGGCGGCGTTCACGCCGGCACGCAGTGCCGCTTCCTGGGGATCGAGCCCAAACTTGGTGAATGCGCCCGCCTCTCCACGCAGTTGGAACCGCGGCCCTGGCTCTGCAGCAAGCATGCTCGCTCGGAGCAACACACGCAGCCCGCGTTGCGCGCTGCCATATCGCAGCAGAATGTCGAACGCGTCATCCGTCAGCGACCCGGCACGCTCGCTCCGCACATCCGCGAATATTCGCTCTGGAACGCCGAATAACTGCAGCGCTTGATCAACGAGGTGCGGACCAAGGTCCCACAACAGGCCGCCGCTCGCATCCGCCGCCTCTTTCCACGGCTTCGCCTCGTTCAAGGTCGGGGTGAAACGGTCGAAGTGCGACTCAAAAAGAGCCAAGCGGCCCAGCGTTCCACTTTCGACCAGTGATCGCACGGTCAGGAAGTCTCCATCCCAGCGACGATTGTGAAACGTCGTGAGAAAGCGGTCCCTTGCTTTCGCTAACGCGATCATCTTCTCCGCGTCCGCGGAACTGGTCGCAAACGGCTTGTCGACCACCACATCGCGATCCGCCTCAAGCGCTTCTGTGGCAAATTGCGAGTGCGTCGAATTCGGGGAAGCGATCACAACCACACGCACGTCCGTCTCCTGGAGCAGTTCTTCCAGAGTAGAGACCACGCGAGCCTCGGGATAGCTCGCGCGCGCCAGGTCAGCGTTGCTACGCGCCACAATGCCGGCCACGCGCAGGCCCTCGACCGCATGCACCAGCGGCGCATGAAACACCCGACCCGCCAACCCAAATCCCACAATGCCAACCCCGATGTCATCCGCCATGGTTTCTTGCACCTCGCTTCCGCCAGCCCTCCAGATGGAACGCGACTCGCCGTTGTTGACTCCGGTTCTGGCGACTCATAATTTGTTGACAGTGGAACATTAACTTATGTACCCTCTCCCAGTTTGGCGAAGGTTCGTCTGCTAGCAAAAAGTTACTGCTTTCATAAACTTACACCGCCTCAATCGGCCCAAACAGCGGCGAAATTGGAACTGATAGTCACGTCCCAGTCAGCCCACCATTAACTGGCAGCAACTTGAACTCTCTAAGGGAGACCATCCGATGCAATCCACACACAACAAAGGTAGAAGTGTGCTCCGGCAGCTATGTTCGCTGACGGTCCTCGTTCTCTGCCTCTGCGCGTTGCCACTTCATGCTCAAACAGATACGGCGCGCATTCAGGGTAATGTCAGCGATACGACCGGCGCCGTTCTGTCTGGCGCACAGATCACCGTCACCAACTTGGACTCAAGCGCGACCTTTGCCGCAACTTCAGACGACAATGGCAACTTCTCCGTCAATGCGTTGCCCCGCGGCAACTACAAAGCGGAAATCAAGGACGCGGGCTTCAATTCAGAAATCCAGACATTCACCCTGAACGTCTCCCAAGTGCAGGCCCTCAACTTCAAGTTGAAGACTGGCGGCGTGACCAGTGAAGTCACCGTGACCGACGCGGCACCCATTGTCGATCTGGCCACCTCCTCGACAGGCATCGTAATTCAGGGTCGTCAGGTCACAGAACTGCCCTTGAACGGCAGAAACTTCACCGGTCTTGCTTTGCTGACGCCCGGTGTCACGCGCGGCAACTACGGGGATTCAGCGAGCGGTGTGAACGGAGACGCTGAGACGTTCCGCAACTCCCGTTCCGGTGGAGCCGCCCTTTCAATCAATGGTCAGCGGCCACAAGCGAACAACTTCATTCTCGACGGCGTTGATAACAACGAATCGCTAGTCAACACAATCCTCTTCTTCCCACCCATCGAAGCCACGGACCAGTTCCGCGTTAATACCAGCGTCTCTCCGGCGGAATACGGACGCGCGGGCGGCGGCATCATTCAGACCTCCATCAAGTCAGGTACGAATGCGATTCACGGTTCCGCTTTTGAGTTTCACCGCAACAGCGCATTCGATGCGAACCCGATTTATCAATTCAATGGCGCGAGCCCGTCGAAAGCACCCCCGTTCAAGCGCAACCAGTTCGGCGGCTCCCTCGGTCTGCCGATTCTCAAAGATCGCCTTTTCCTTTTCGGCGACTACCAGGGCGAGCGTTCCGACTCCCCCTTGAACGCCGATTTCGCTACCGTACCGACTGCGAAGATGCGCTTAGGCGATTTTAGCGAGCTGCTCCTTCCCACTTCTCGCCAGGATTGCAACGGCGTGCAAGCCCCGCTTACCAGCTTGCCCGGTTCTGACACGACGGATTGCGGTAAGCGCTCTCCCAACGGTGAGATTTACGACCCGCTGACCGGTCTGCCCTTCCCGGGCAACAAGATCCCTCTAAACCGTCAGAATCCGGCGGCAATCGCGTATTTCAACCGTTATCCCGCGCCAAATGTACCGGGCAATGCCGGCGGCATTTTTCAGAACTTTGAGGCAATCCGCCGCGACGTCGTTCACAATAACGTCTTCGACGCGCGTACTGACTACAGGCTGTCGGACTCTGATTCGCTTTTCGCTCGCTTCAGCTACGACAACAGCGCATTCAATCGGTCGTCCCGCTTGCCAAACCTGCCTGCAGGTTTTGCATCCGGCGCGAACAATGTTCACGGTCGCGGCTACGTGCTTGGATACACCCGGATCTTCACACCAGCTGTTGTGAATGAGTTTCGCGCGGGCTATTCGCGTTACACCTTCACCAACGTACCCGTGTTTAGCAATGTTCCCGTCTCGCAACAACTGGGCATCGTCAATGCGAATCGCACACCGCAACTCGGCGGCGGTGCGCTGATCGGCGGCTTCAATAACGAACTGGAATACACCGGTGATTTCGGCACGTATGCTGTGCCGGAAAACGTCTATCAGATCAACGATGCCGTCAGTTGGACCCGTGGCCGTCACGCGTTCAAGTTTGGTGGCGACGTCATCCGGCGCGAAGTCGCTTTCTTCCGCCCGATCGCAGGCAAAGGCCAATTCTTCATCGGAAATGGCACTGGTCGCTACACCGGCTATGAAGTCTCGGAACTCTACTCCGGTTTCGTCGACAGCTATACCCTCGGCGCGCAAAACGGATTTTTCGGAACTCGTAACTATGAGTCCGCCGCCTTCGCTCAGGATGATTGGAAGATTGCGAACCGCTTAACGCTGAACATCGGCCTTCGTTACGACGTCATCACCAATCCCACTGAAGAACACAATCGCCAGGCCGCGTTTGACACCACCACCGGTGTGGTTCGA
This sequence comes from Terriglobales bacterium, assembly GCA_038199445.1. GTDB lineage: Bacteria > Acidobacteriota > Terriglobia > Terriglobales > Acidobacteriaceae > JBBPYY01. Next base: position 7,896 of record JBBPYY010000012.1, read on the forward strand.
CTGGCCGGCGTCAACGGCACCTCCCGCAGTTTGGTCAATACTTACTACGGCGGGGTCGGTCCACGGCTGGGCTTTGCGTGGGATACATACGGAACCGGTCGCACCGTGCTTCGCGGCGGTTATGGCCTCTTCTATTTCACCGACCGTGGTGGAATCAACAATCAGTTTGGTCAGCAGGCACCCTTTGGCGGCAGCGTCAGCTACACGTCACAAAACGGCTATCGCATCGGCTTCACCGGCCAGGCTCCAAGGGGCAACGGCTTCAACGGCAGTCTTGACAGTACGCAAGCGACAGCCCCACTCCCGCTTCCGGGCTTTCCAAACTTCGACCCGGCAAACCCGCCGCAAGGCTCCAACGTGTTGGCGACCAACAAGAACAACAAGCTCTCCGCCATTCAGCAATACAATCTGCAGGTCGAGCAGCAATTAGACAAAGCTACAGTGCTCGATATCGCGTATGTCGGAGCAAAGAGCGATCATCTCGTCAACTACTACGACTTCAACTTCAATCAGTTTGGCACTGGAATACAGAATTTCCCGAATCTGGGCACTATCACGTATCAGTCCGCTTCCGGCATTTCCCGCTACAACGGACTTCAGGTTCAATTGCAGCGCCGCGTTACCGCTGGTCTACAGGCGACCGCCGCTTACACCTGGTCACACAGTTTGAGCAACGCGGATTTCAACAACAACGCCCGCGTGTTCTACTTTGCGCCTCGTGCGAGTTACGGTAACTCCAGCCAGGACCAGCCAAACAACTTCACCGCCAGCGCGGTCTATGACTTGCCGTTCGGTCGCGGTCGGGCGTTTGGCTCCCAAATCAGCAGACCAGTGGACTATGTGATTGGCGGATGGCAGTTGAATACCATCCTCCAGTTCGCATCAGGCACGCCTTTTGACATTGACGCTGGTGGAAATCCGGACAACCGTCCAGACCTCATCAGCCCGGTGTCGATTACACACAGCGTCTCGAAGCCCTATTTCACGACCACGGCGTTCCGCACTGTACCGACGGTCACCGTGAACGGCAACACCGTCGGCACCCGTATTGGCAACCTGTCTCGCAACGCCTTCCACGGACCAGGGACCAAACAAGCAGATGCTTCCTTGTTCAAGACCCTGCCGATCACCGAGCGCTTCAAGGCAGAACTCCGCGGTGAGGTCTTCAACCTTGCCAACACTCCTCAATTCACCAATCCGCAAGCCAGATTGTCAGACGGAAATTTCGGCAAGATACAGGGCACAAGGCAAGCATCCGAGCGCCAGATTCAACTGGCCTTCCGCCTCGTGTTCTAACGTCACATGGATTCTCTAAACGCCGCACGGGTTTCTCCGTGCGGCGTTTCTTTTTGCGCGCCATGGGTCGCCCGGTTCCGCGCTAAGATATGCAACGATGACTCCCGCTCGCCGCATCCTCACAATTCTCTCGCTGCTGATTTTCGCCTTCCCCGTCCTCGCGCAGCAGCCTCGCATCACCAAGATCGATCCGCCAAACTGGTGGGTCCCGATGCCTTCGCCCATGCTTTTGGTACGCGGTGAAAATCTTATTGGCGCAACCTTCTCCGCACGCGGCGGCCAGGTTCGCATTACCAAAAGTGCAGTATCATTCAACGGCCATTGGGCCTTCCTTTGGCTCGGCACAGAAAACACGCAGCCCGGCACACTTCAAATCACCGCCCATACCGCGCATGGCGACGCGCACTTCGACTTCGCGCTCGAGAAACGCCGCCCCGCGGCCGCAGGCTTCGCCGGATTCTCCTCGGCAGACGTGATGTACCTCATCATGCCCGACCGTTTCGCCGACGGCGACATCGCCAACGACACGCTCGCAAATTTTCCTCAGCCCGACGACCGCACCGTCCCTCGCGCCTATCACGGAGGAGACCTGCGAGGCATCGAACAGCATCTCGACTACCTCAAGGAAATCGGTGTCACCACTATCTGGACGACGCCTCTCTACGACAACAGCGCGAGCGGTCGCGGCGACACTTATCACGGCTACAGCGCCACCGACCTCTACGCGGTCGATCCGCACCTGGGAGCGCTCGCCGATTACCAGCATCTGGTCAGCGCAGCGCACGCCAAAGGCATGAAAGTTGTCCTCGACGTCGTCCCCAACCACATTGGCCCCGCACACCCGTGGGTAGCCGATTCACCCACGCCCGACTGGCTGCACGGCACCCTCGAACATCACACCCAGGCGGTCAGCGAATATGACACCCTCATCGATCCCCACGGCACCGAAGCCGAGCGCTCTCCCACGCAACACGGCTGGTTCGCCAATATCCTGCCTGATATGAACACCGAAAATCCGCTCGTTCAGAAATACCTCACGCAAAACGCACTCTGGTGGGTTGAATCTACCGCCCTCGACGGCCTGCGCATCGACACCTTCGCGTACGTCGACCGCAGTTTCTGGACTGGCTTTCACCAAACGCTGCACACCTTGTATCCCCATCTGACCACCGTCGGCGAAATCCTCGATGGCGATCCAACCATCGTCGCGTTCTTCGCCGGGGGTGCAACCCACGACGGCATCGATACCGGTCTCGACACCCCGTTCGACTACCCCACCCGCTTCGCGTTGATTGACGTGCTTCTGCATGGCGCGCCCATGTCCCGCCTGACCGGCACGCTCGCGCGCGACTGGCTCTACCCACATCCTGAGCGCCTGTCGACATTTCTCAGCAACCACGACACTAGCCGCTTCATGTCGCAACCGGAGGCCACCCCAGAAAAGTTGAAGATCGGTTTCGGTCTGCTCGCAACCTTGCGCGGAATGCCACAGCTGTATGCCGGGGAAGAAATTGCCATGCTCGGCGGCGAGGACCCCGACAATCGCCGTGACTTCCCCGGCGGCTTCCCGGGCGACACGCAGAAGGCCTTCATTGCGGCCGCTCGCACTCCGCAGCAAGCCGCCATGCACGACTGGGTCGCGCAACTCTTCACCACTCGCGCTCAACACGCCGCGTTCACTGCAGGCACGCAACAGGAACTCGATGTCGGCGAAAAGACGCTAGCCTTCTCGCGCACCGCGGCCAACGGTGAGACCCTGCTGGTCGCCGTCAATAACTCTGACACCGAGCAGCAGATTGCCGTCCCGCTTCACGACAGCGGAATGCAGCACGACGCCCAATGCGCATGGCCGCAACTGACCATTCTCCTCTCCGCGAAGCAGGCGCCCCAAACCACGATCGCGCCGACTGACGGCATCGCGCATCTACAGTTGGCGCCTTGGCAGTTCGCAATTTACCGCGCAGATTGGAAATGCCGTTAGGCGCTACGCGATATCCGGCAGGCAAGCATTGAATTGAATATTTGGCAGATCTTCAACGGCGCGGCGCAGCGACTGCTCCCACCGCGCGTGAATGATCTGCAACTCAGCGTCATTCTCATTAAATCGCCGATAGTGATCGAGTTCCAGCGAATCGTTCCGGTAAATGAGCAACTCAATCGGAGGCCCCACTGTGACATTCGACCGCATCGTCGCATCGAAAGAAAGCAGCGCATATTTCGCTGCATCCTCGAGCGACGTTTGTCCGATCACGATGCCGCGATCGAGAATCGGCCGGCCATATTTAACTTCGCCGACTTGCAGATACGGCGAATCATGCGTCGCGCAAATCGGATTGCCCTGCGGATAAATTAAATAAAGACCCGCGGCTTCGCCCTTCACCTGTCCGCCCAGCAGCAGATGGATGTTGAAGTTGAAATCATCCTGGGCCAGCGCTGCGCGATCCATATCAGAAACTTTGCGCACCGTATCGCCCACCACGCGCGCCGCTGCGTAGAGCGACTCAGCCGTCGCGAGCCCGTCTCCACTGTCAAAAGATTTGCGCAGCAGCGTGATCACCGATTGCGTCAGCGACAGGCTGCCGCTGGTTAAAATCACAAACGCTCGCTCGCCCGGAGTTACAAACGCATGCATCTTCCGGCACACATTTACCTGATCGTATCCCGCATTCGTTCGTGAGTCCGACGCCATCACGAGACCCTGATGGGTAACGATTCCTACGCAATATGTCATGCCACGCTCCGACTACCCTTCAGAGTAAGGGACTTCAACCATAATTTCAGCATCCAATCGACATAGGAATGTGCAACACTCCTGTACCTGCTCATTCACGATGCTCATCCGAATTGGCTACACCCTCGAATTCGACGTGCCTTCCGACGCGCCCATGGTCGCCATGCTGCACGTGCATCCTTCGCGCGCTCAAGACCTGATCGAGCCTGACCCGCTGATTGTCACGCCCGCGGTGCCTCTGACGGAATACATTGACAGCTTTGGCAATCGCTGTACCCGCTTCCTGGCCCGCAGCGGCAAGCTCACGCTGCACACCAGCACCCTTATCCGCGATTCTGGCGAACTGGATTTGCTCCCCATCCACGCCATCGCCCATCCAGTCGAAGAGTTGCCGCCCGAGACGATGGTATTTTTGCTTGCAAGCCGCTATTGCGAAGTCGATCTGCTGTCGACCATCGCCTTCGAATTGTTCGGCCAATTCGCGACCGGCTGGCCTCGCGTCGAAGCCATCACCCACTGGGTGCATGAAAAGGTCCGCTTTGGCTACAATTTCGCGCGCAGCACGCGCACCGCTCTCGAGACCTATACCGAACGCGTCGGCGTCTGCCGCGACTTCCAGCATCTCGCCATTGCGTTCTGCCGCGCGTTGAATATTCCCGCGCGATACGCCACCGGATATCTTGGCGATATTGGTATACCCTATGCCGGCGAGGGCGACTTCAGCGCCTGGTATGAGGTGTACCTGGGCGACCGTTGGTGGACAATCGATGCGCGTCATGATCGTACACGCATCGGCCGCGTGCTCATGGCGGTCGGCCGCGACGCCGCCGATGTCGCGCTTACTACTTCTTTCGGCGTCGCCAACCTCACCAAATTTCATGTCGTCAGCGATGAAGTCATCGAGACCTAACTCAGGCCGCACTCAACCTAACTTACTTCGCCACGCCGGGAATGTTCTGGGCCGCCAGCCATTTCGCCAACTGCGGCTCCTGCGCAGTGCGCAGCGCGATGCACGCATCGATCGCGTCATTCGCACGCTGCAACGCGCGCTCTGAGGATTCAACCTTGTGCGTCGCGAAGAATTGGTCCACCTGCTGACGCGCATCGACCGTGCAGAAACCGCCCGCGGCCCCGACCAGGCCGCCGCCCGACAGCGTCGTCAGTTGCGCATGCACTTTGTCCCAGTTTTTTTGTAAGTACTCCCACGCAAGAGGGCGTGTGTCGCGAGAAAACAGCGGCGCGGCAAAAAGACGAACAGCATCCTGATTTCGTACATCTCCAGAAACCGCGTAATCGTAACTGCGCCGCAACAGCACCGGGTCGTGGAAACCGGCAAGAAGGTACAGACACTTCGTACGCACTTGCGGATCAGGCGATGTTTTGTAAAGCTCCTGCAATTTATCGA
>JBBPYY010000013.1:0-42633 GCA_038199445.1 Terriglobales bacterium
GGTGGATATGGCGCTGGTGTGTATTGCTCCGGAAGTCCATTCCAAGAATCGCCTGGTACCGTGATCCGGACAGATGACGACATTCGTGCGCACGCCGGCGCTCGAAAGCTGCACTTCTTTCTTTATAACGACCAGTGCCCACCTGCTGCCGGCTGTGTGGTTGACCCGAAGTTGACGCCCGCAACGGCGGGTCGAGGCGCTGACGTGTGGCAGTATGCGCAATCACCTCGGCGTGCTCAGTACACAACCGCCTGTTCGAAAACCTACGCAGTCGACGGCAACTGTTACGCACTTGGTATGCAGCTATTTGTCGATTTTGATGTGGCCTCAACCGCGGACCCATCGCATGCCCGATAGGCATTTTCCGAAGTGACAGAAAAGAGTGGTGGCCAGAGACGGGATCGAACCGCCGACGCCGGCCTTTTCAGGGCCGCGCTCTACCACTGAGCTATCTGGCCTTTCCGGGATGGCAGCGGCGATGGGCTCTGCCTGGGGAAAGCGGCACGTCATTGCACTTGTGCAGCGCGCTGGAGAACCTCACAGCGCAAGACGGCCAAAAGCAGTATAGCAATCACTCTCGGGTTCGTCATCGCTCGCATGCACCACTTCCTTGTGCATGCTAAATTCACCCACGGAGAGTGCATGTTCCAGCGTTCGAAAATTGCGGTCGCGTTGTTATGTGTAGCGTTCGTCTGTGTCGTGGCCAGCCCGATGGATTGTGCTGCGCAGCCCCGGCCGGTTCAAACTCGCCCGGCCAACGCGAGCAATTCCGGCGAAGCGCGCGCCGCCGCTGGCCTTGAGCAAGCAAAGAAAGATGGGCCACTCGCCCTCAATATTTTTCTTCGTCACATGCCGAAAGGCGCTGACCTGCACATGCACCTCAGCGGCGCGGTCTACGCTGAAACGTTTATTCGCGACGCCGCTGAAGACCACCTGTGCGTAAACACGACAAGCTTTGCGTTTGTTAAACCGGAAACTGTCGCCGCTCCTCGCAGTGGTGCTCTGCCCGAATCTAAGCGATCCATTTGCGGCGAAGGAACGTTCAACGTTGCTACCGCGTTCAAAGATCAGTCACTCTACGACTCGGTGGTCGACGCTTTCTCGATGCGTACTTTCGTGCCACGCAGCGGCGAATCCGGCCACGATCATTTTTTTGCGACCTTTGGTAAATTTAGCGGCACGGCGCCGGCGCACATGGGCGAGTGGCTTGATGAAGTAGCCGTCCGCGCCGCCGATCAGAACGAACAGTATTTGGAAGTCATGGAGACGCCTCCATTTCCGCACGCGATCGAAGCCGCAACGAAGGTGGGCTGGCTGGAAGATGCACGGCGCATGCGCGAGGAGTTGCTGGCGGCCGGGCTGCCGGACGACATTGCTGCGGCGCGGACGGCGCTCGATGAGGCTGAGGCCAGGCGAGATGAATTGGAACATTGCCGCACCTCTCAGCCCGCTCCTGCCTGCGCAGTCAAGATTCGCTTCCTCTACCAGGTGCTCCGTGCTCAGCCGCGTGAAAGAGTCTTCGCGCAAACTTTGCTGGCTTTCGAGACCATCGCTGCGGACCCGCGTTTCGTCGGCCTCAACTTCGTTCAACCAGAAGATGGGTACGTTGCGATGAAAGACTACACGCTGCAGATGCACATGCTCGACGCGCTGCACGCTGATTACCCCACCACGCACATCAGCCTGCACGCCGGCGAACTCGCGCCGGGCCTGGTTCCGCCTGAGGGCCTGAAATTTCACATCCGTCAGGCTGTGGAATTGGGCCATGCAGAACGCATTGGCCATGGCGTCGACGTCGCATATGAAGAACGTCCGCACGAACTGCTGCGTCTCCTCGCCAAACGTCATATTCTGGTCGAGATCAATCTGACCAGCAACGATGTCATCCTCGGCGTAGCCGGCGCCGATCATCCGCTGCCGCTCTACCGCAAGTTCGGCGTGCCCATTGCGTTTTCAACCGACGATGAGGGAGTTTCACGCATCGATTTGACGCACGAGTTTGTGCGCGGCACAACAACCTACGCGCTTGGCTATCGTGATCTCAAAGGGATGGCGCGAGCCAGCTTGGAACATAGCTTTCTGCAGGGTGACAGCATGTGGCTGCAGGACGCATCATCCCGTGAAACCCTGGGCATGCCCGTCGCCGCGTGCCGGATTGCATCGTCGACAGCCTGCGCCGCATTTTTGAAAAGCAGCGAAAAGGCAGCATTAGAGATGCAGCTCGAGCGAGAATTCGCACACTTCGAAGATGCTTTCTAACGATCTTTCGCCTATCAGCGCATCTAAAGTAGGGGCACGGAGTGGAGACGGCATGACAAACTCGAAAACTGCGCAGGAAAATCAGAAGGTCGAGAAAACCGATGCGGAGTGGCGCTCTGAGCTCACTCCTGAACAGTATTATGTGACGCGACAGAAGGGCACCGAACCACCCTTTACCGGCGCGCTCTATCGCAACCACGCAGACGGAATTTACCGGTGTGTGGCCTGTGATGCGCCACTCTTCAAATCGGAAACGAAATTCGAGTCGGGCAGCGGGTGGCCAAGCTTTTGGTTACCGGTTTCCCCCGACGCTGTCGTGGAGTACGAAGACCAGAGCCACGGCATGCGCCGGGTCGAGGCCACCTGCTCCAAATGCGGCGCACATCTGGGTCATGTATTCCCAGATGGCCCGAAGCCGACGGGCCTGCGCTACTGCATCAACTCCGCCGCTCTGAATTTTGAAGATGAGTCTGGAAAGCTCGTTCCTGGTGTGGAAAAGGCGAAATAAAGAAGACCGCCATTTCGGCGGCCTTTCTTATCCATTTCGGTGTACGTTTCCGAAGGCGGTTAAGCCTTCGTCACTTTTCCGGACTTAATGCAGCCGGTGCAGACACGCATACGCTTGCTGCCGCCCGGAGTTGCTGCCTTGACCGGGCGCAGATTGACGTTCCAACGGCGCTTGGTGACGTTGTGGGCGTGCGAGATGTTGTTCCCGAACTGCGGACCCTTACCGCAAATGTCGCATTTGTGTGCCATGACTTGCTCCAGAGAATCAGAAATTGTTGGCTGGCGGAAGATAGATTCGCCGCGGGCACGGGACGCGCCCGGAACCAAAGCCTTAGACTTCAGTGTAAGGGAGAAGTTGGTCTAAAGCAATCGCCGGGCACGGTTTAAAGTAGCAGGGCAGATGTTACCCGCGCTCACCTCTCGCACACTCCTTTCAATCCTGCTCGTCGGATTGGTCACCGCCGCCTTTTCCATTCGCCTCGACGTACGCCGCCGTCATCTGAAGTGGGGTTCGCTTTCTTTCCTCGTTCTGCTTGATCTACTCGCTCCCGTAATTTTCTTCGCCCTTGCGGCGATGTGGTTTGCCGCGATCTCGGCGCTTATTTTAGCCCGCCATGTAGTGGTCGTGGGCGGTACGACCGAGGGCTGGCTATTGGCACACGCTTGCGCGTTCGCTGCTGCAGGTTTGTTTGTGTGGAACCTTGGAACGAAACAGACCTTTGAACCGCATGCGCCGGGACTCATCTTTGCGGCGTCCGTGATCACGACGGGCGCCGTGTTCATTCCGTTTGACGTGCTGTACGCGCGGCCTATCTGGATCCCATGCGGCTTGTTCGTTCTCGGTGGAGTCATGCTCCTTCTCGTCAACCGCAAATTCCGCAAGCAACGCGGCGAACACCGCATCCTCCACCACGTTGCCGCGCAAGGAGACGTGCTGCAGCCGGAATATCATCGCGCCACTCCGGAATGCCCCGAGCCCGAACGCTGGCGCATGTACGATTCCATGACCGCGGAGTATGAAGTGCTCCAGTTTCTGCAGCAGCTTGTCGAGACGTTGAAGCCAAAACTTATCGTGGAAACGGGCACGTTCATGGGCATCAGCACCCTGTGGCTGGCCCAGGGGCTTCGCGCCAATGGCGCGGGCAAGGTGATCACCTGCGAATACGACCCGGTTGTCTATGCGAAGGCTGTCGAGCGTATCGAAGCCTCAGGACTGAACGAATGGATCGACGCGCGCAATGAATCCAGCCTTGAGATGCAGGTTGATGGCGAGGTAGACATGCTGTTCTCTGACAGCGATCCCGGTCTGCGCGAGGCCGAAGTGCGACGCTTTCTGCCGCTGCTCCGCGCCAATGGCGTCATTCTGATCCATGACGCCAGCTCCCATCTACGGACGGTCCGCGACGCGGCGCTCAAGCTGGAGCGCGAAGGGCTGATCTCTCTGGTTTTGTTGCCTACACCACGCGGATTGGTCCTTGCCCAGAAACGCGCCGGACGAACCGAGTGAAGCGCCATGCGAATTATGGACAAATTTGTGGTGGAATCGTGGGCAAAGCGTGGTGGAGTTGTGGCACATTTGTGGTGAAATCGTTGACCCAGACCGCGAAACCACGGTATTCTCAATGGGTTGGTGGATCCTGTCGTACGCGCCCTCTCGAGAGAGCGCCCAGTAGGGAAATCATGCTCGCCCGCCCCTTTGGCGGACTCGTAGCAGATTGAAAGACTGGACAAGCATCTGCAGACGCAATTTTGTTCGTGGACGAGGCCGCCTTGTGCTGCTTCGGGAGGCAAGTATGTACGCAGTGATTCGTACCGGCGGCAAACAATATCGCGTCGCACCGGGTGATTTGTTGAAGATCGAGCGCACAGAAGCGACCGACGGCAAGATTGAGTTCAGCGATGTGATCGCCGTGTCTGGCGAGAAGAGCGCCTTCGAGAAGGTCGGCTCTGCGACCGTGACCGCGTCCGTGGTCGAAGAAGGCCGCGGCGAAAAGATCCTGGTGTTCCATTTCAAACGCAAAAAGCAGTACAAGAAACTGCAGGGACATCGGCAAGGGTATGTGCAGGTGCGCATCAACGAGATCATGGTCGACGGCCGCAGCTTCACTGCTGCCAAATAGCAGACTGCGAGAGGGAACGAAGAGATGGCACATAAAAAAGGATTAGGCAGTTCGAAAAACGGCCGCGATTCAAATGCCCAGCGACTCGGCGTCAAGGCATTTGGCGGCCAGGTAATTTCTGGCGGATCGATCATCGTGCGTCAGCGCGGCACCAAGCTGAAACCGGGCACGAACGTTGGCCGAGGCAGCGATGACACGCTGTTCGCAAAGATCACCGGCACGGTCAAGTTTATCAACAAGGGGCAGGGTGGCCGCTTCGTCGCCGTTGAGCCGCTCGCAGCCGCCGCGCACGATGCAGCGGCCGAACACGTCGCGCAGTAAATCGGCTCGACCACATCAACTCAGAAGCATTTGAAGCAACAAGAGAAAAGCCGGAGCGAAGGCTCCGGCTTTTCTACGTTTGTAGCTTGACAGTTAGCTGCGCGAGGTTTGCGCGATCGCGCGAGCCGGAGCCGTACGGCTCATCACACGCTGGTGCATCAGCACTTCGTTGGGGTGCATCATCGCAAGCGGATCCTCACCGACCACAACAACGGCAGGGCCGTGACCGAACGACTTCGCAATCTCATTCCAGCGAAGCATCCAGGAATCGACTGGGACGGTGATGAGGCGGCGCGCGGGTTCTGGCAATGTCACGGCAACATTCCAGACGACGAATTGAAGCGAAGAGACGCACGCGATGATCAACTCAACTTTGCTGTTCATCGCTGTCTTCGCCATCAGGGCGGAACTGAAGAGGCTCGCAGAAGCCGCGATTCCGAATCCCAGGCTGACGCTAAAAATTCTGCTCTTGTACGAAAGCCCTAACATATGAGAGGCGAAAGCCAGGAAGACCAGGAGGCACAACACCAGCACACTCTCGAAGCGAACCATCTGGCTGACTAACTGCAACAAAAATCTGGAGCCTGTGGCGTTGAAAGAGATTGTCATGGACGCGGCGATCAACAGGGAGAGAGCGCAGATGCAGCCGAAGGTGCCTGAGGCAAGCTTGTTGATACCACTAAGGGGGGATAGAGAAATCGAAAACATTTGTCCGACGCACCACAACACCAGGCCCGCTTCGATCGCCGCACTGACCCAATAGGTGTAGAAATAAAGGGTGTAGGAGGGATTGGAACCCCTGATTACCACATAGAGCGCGGTGTACGAGACGAGGCGGAAGCTCAGGAAGGCAAAGAAGGACGGGTACCGCTTTGCCAGTTTTTGCCGGATTAAGAAGAACAGAGCTGTCCCGAGTAAAATCGGATCAACGAAGGACAGCAAGTGCTTGATTTCCAGTGCGTGCATTAGCTCACCCTTGACGAGCCTTATAGTAGCCCGAACAAGAGCAACTACTCAACAACGGAATGCAGCGAACGGCGATTTTCTAAGACATTACTGACTTACTACTTGTCGCAGTTGCTAATTGCCTTTGCCCCAGGAACGAATGCCGCAGCCGTTGGCATCATTTGGCGCACAGGTGGGAACCGGAGGGCAAGCGACACGATTCATGACGGGGGTCGCGCTCGTCGCGGTGGCCTGGGCGGTGAGAGCATGTTCTGAGGCGAAGCCGACAACGGCGAGAGCGAGGACGAGAGCACGGACGGTGGTTTTCACTTTAGCAACCTTTCGTGATAATAGATGGAGGAGATTGAAGTTAGGACGGGGAGTCGAGCTGTCTAATTGCCTCTGCCCCAGGATTTAATGCCGCAGCCATTGGCATCATCTGGCGCACAAGTGGGCACGGGCGGGCTGCTGAGGCGGGACACAATAGGGGTCGCGCCGGTCACATTGGCCTGGGCGGTAAGAGCGTGTTCTGAGGCGAAGCCGACAACGGCGAGAGCGAGGACGAGAGCACGAACGATGTTTTTCATGTTAGGAACTCCTTGAAAAATATTTCTAAAGATTCTTGTTTCTTGCTGACAAAGGTGAGTATAGTTGTAGTCTGTGTTAAGTCCATTGTTTGCAATGACATTAGTCAATTAATTAGCATTTGATTACTAAGGTAACTTTTTAAGGCTTTTCCTTGATTTTATGCACCTTTGCTTGTGCAAACAGGGTGTTCTCGTAGCTGTTGCCAGACTCGACCCCCTTTGCTCTTAATGGCCTATCTGCATGTTGAAGACCATCGCTTCCCATGCTTATTTCATGGCAGTTTCGTGATAAAATAGGTCTAGATCAGGACAAGCAGAACCCTTTCACTATCAATCCGTTAAGCGGGATTCACGCAATCCGTTAAACCGGCATTTGCGGTTCCGCTGACGGCCACCTGTGAGCAGGGTCAATCCATGCTTGTCCGCGGAGCTTCATGTCCACGAAAGAGCTTGTTGTTGCCTCGGAAAGCGGCGTTCTGGACGCTGAAGCAGCAAGTCCCGAAATGCCTGTGAACAGCTCGGGCCGCCTCGGCGGCTCCAGCGGCTATACCGGTGAAAGTATTAAGGTTCTCGAGGGCCTCGAGGCCGTCCGCTTGCGCCCGGCGATGTACATTGGCTCCACCGGCGACCAAGGTCTGCATCACCTGGTGTATGAAGTCGTCGACAACTCCGTCGACGAAGCCCTCGGCGGCCACGCCAAAAAGATTGACGTCACCATCCACGTCGACAACTCGATCACCGTCGTCGATGACGGCCGCGGCATCCCGGTCGATGACATGAAGCTGCCTGGCGGAGAAATAATGCCGGCCGTCCAAGTCGTGCTCACCAAGCTTCACGCCGGCGGCAAATTCGACGCGTCCACCTACAAAGTTTCCGGCGGTCTGCATGGGGTCGGCGTCTCGTGCGTCAACGCATTGAGTGAAGAGTTCACCGTTGAGGTTTGGCGCGACGACCACACCTACGAGCAGGACTACTCCAAGGGCGCGCCCATCTCGAAGCTGACGCAGACCGGGACAACGAAAAAGCGCGGCACAAAAATTCACTTCCTGCCAGACCGCAGCATCTTTACCGTTACTGAATATAACTACGACACGCTCGCGCAGCGCCTGCGCGAACTCGCGTTCCTCAATGGCGGTCTCGAAATTTCTCTGACCGACGAACGCACGACCGATGCGAAGACCGGCGAAGCGAAGCGCGCCGACTTCAAATACTCCGGCGGCATCGCCGAGTTTGTGAAGCATCTCAATCGCGGCAAGCAGACCCTGCATGAGAAGCCCATCTCGATGGAAGCAGAGCGCGACGGCGTTGCGATGGAGATCGCGCTGCAGTATAACGACGGCTATTCCGAGAGCGTTTTCAGCTTCGCCAACAATATCAACACCGTCGATGGCGGTTCGCATCTTTCAGGATTTCGCACCTCGCTGACGCGCACAATTAACTCCGCCGGTCAGCAAATGGGCCTCTTCAAGGATGTAAAGGAAAATCTTTCCGGCGACGATGTTCGCGAGGGCTTAGTCGCCGTGGTCAGCGTCAAGCTGCCGCAGCCGCAGTTTGAAGGCCAGACCAAGGGCAAGCTGAACTCCGACATCGCCGGCATCGTGCAGGCGTTCGTCAACGAGAAGCTCGGCATGTTTCTTGAGCAGAACCCGCCTATCGCCAAGCGCATCATCAACAAGGCTATCGAAGCCTCACGCGCACGCGAAGCGGCGCGGAAAGCACGCGATCTCACGCGGCGCAAGGGAGCGCTCGATGGCGGCGGCTTGCCCGGCAAACTTGCCGATTGCAGCGAACGCCGGCCCGAGCGCTGCGAACTCTACCTCGTCGAGGGTGAGTCCGCCGGCGGCACCGCGAAGCAGGGACGCGATCGCCGCTTCCAGGCGATTCTGCCGCTCAAAGGCAAGATCCTCAACGTCGAAAAAGCCCGCTACGACAAGATGCTGGGCCACGAAGAAATTCGCGCCATGATCACCGCACTCGGCTGCGGCATCGGCAAAGACGATTTCGATCCGGCCAAGCTGCGCTACGGCAAGCTGATCCTCATGACCGACGCCGACGTCGACGGCTCGCACATCCGCACGCTCTTGCTGACCTTCTTCTTCCGCCACATGACCGAGCTGATCAAGCGCGGCCACGTCTACATCGCGCAGCCGCCGCTCTATCGCATCAAAAAAGGCAAGTTCGAGCAGTACATCAAAGACGATCGCCAATTTGTTCAGGTCATGGTTAAGCGCGCTTCCGAAGGCATGATCGTTCGCTACGGCGAGGGTGCCAACAAACTCGAGGGTGCCGCGCTGACTAAATTCATGGGTCAGCTCAATGAGTATCTGGGCTTCTTTGAAAAGGTCGACAAGCGCCTCCGCAATGAAGAGGTCACGTCGCTGCTCGCCCGCCATGAGCTGGTCAAGCGTGAAGACTTCGGCGGATCTGCCGAGGCCGCTCCGAAAAAAGTGAAAGCGATGCACGCGGCGCTGGCGAAGATTGCAAAGACGTATCAGTTCAAAGCGGTCGGGGAGCCTGTGCACGACGAAGAGCACCAGACCTGGTCGCTGCGCTTCACCGATGCGCAGGGTGCAGAGCGCCGCATCGACTGGCAACTTGCTACCTCGCCGGAATATCGCCAGATGATGGCCAAGTACGCGCAGATTCGCGAGCAGCTTGAGCCGCCGTTCCTGATCGAGTACGCCAGCAAGGCAGCGCCGGAACCCGAAGAAGCAGAAGCGAGCGATGACCCTGCGACTTCCGCTCCAGGCACAGCGAAGACCGTGACTAAAAAGACAGCCAAAGGCCCGCAGGAGCCGGTCGAAAAGAAGACCGCCCGCGAACTCTTCGAGCACGTCATCGAGCAGGGCCGCCGCGACTACCAGGTGCAGCGCTACAAAGGCCTCGGCGAAATGACCGCCGAACAATTGTGGGAGACCACGATGGATCCTGAACGGCGTACGCTGCTGTCAGTCAAACTCGAAGACATCGCGGAATGCGAACGCATTTTCACCACGCTGATGGGTGAAGATGTTGAGGCGCGGCGTAAGTTCATCGAAGAGAATGCGCTCGATGTTCGTAATTTAGACGTTTAGCCCACTCAGTTGGAATGAAAGGCGAGCAGCAAATTGTTGCTCGCCTTTTCTTATTGAACCGGACTTCTCGACTGGATTTGAAGTTGGGCCTTGGACAAAGCAGACCCACGCGCAGAGGAACTAAATAGCTGGCGTTATACTTTTGCTCATGGCTTATCAGATCGCGTGGATCGGGACTGTTGCCTTGGGGATCGAAACAGAAGGTGGGCGTTCTCTTGCATTCTCCATTGAAGATAATCAGCAGGTGCCTGTTGAGTTCAAAGAGGGTGATTCAGTCGAAATTACGAACCGTCCAGACCACCCTGCTACCTTGGCGATGGGCTTGGAAAGCCAAGGCTATTACGAGATAAAGCACATTCGGACCGGAACGATTTTGCGAACTTGGCATCGAGCGGATATGTACAAGGTCGAAACTGAGTAGCTTCGCGTTGGCGCCTTTGCAGAAAAGCGAGAAAAGGAATCTGCCCATCGCAAATGCCTCGCCAGTTCGTTGACCATTTTATCTTGAGCCAAAATCACCAATCCTTCAGCACGCCCTCAACAGCGCGCACAATGCGTTCCACATCATCCGCAGAGGTCTGCCAATTGCATACACTCACCCGCATCGCACGCCGGCCGTGCCACGTCGTCCCGGTAAAAAAAGCTTCACCGCTCTTCAAAATCGCAGCCATCACACGTTCCGTTCGCACATCATGATCTACTTCGGTGGCTTGGGGCCTCCGATCCAGAAAGCGGACCAGTCCTTGATTGAGCGTCGGCTCCCACAACACCTCCGCACCGGGTAGACTGCCGATGCGCATCACCAACGCACGTGCGTGCTCGCAACAACCTTCTACTAAGGCTGCAACCCCGCGACGCCCGAGTTCCCGCAATGCGGCGTACGTCGCAAACCCTCTAGCGCGCCTGGAATGCTCAGGATTCCAATCAAGTTCATCGCGCGCGTCATCGCCGTGGGTCAGATACGCTGCTCGGTGAGACAAAGCCGCATGATGTGCCGCCGTATCGCGCACAAATGCGTATCCGCAATCAAAGGGAACATTCAACCACTTATGCCCATCTGTCGCCCACGAATCCGCCAGTTCCGCTCCGTTGAGCAGGTGCTTGTAGCGCGGACTGGCGGCAGCCCACAGTCCGAATGCTCCATCCACATGCACCCACGCGCCAGCCTGTTGCGCGATAGGGATCAAGGTCTGGAAATCATCGAACGCGCCGAGGTTGATTTCACCCGCCTGTAGCACTACCAGAACTGGTGAGCCCGTGTGTTCCTTCAGCGCGCTTTCAAGATCACTGGCCAGGAGCCGACCATCTTTGTCTACCGGCAAAGTAATCAGATTGCTTTCGCCCATCCCTAGAAAACGAGCCGCCCGTTTGATCGTGCCGTGATACTCCGTGCTCGACAGAATACGAATCGGCGGCGCACCGTAGAGCCCAGCCTGCTCCACATCCCAACCGCGCTTCGCCAACAGCGCATGCCGCGCTGCCAGCAGACATGTCACATGCGCCATCTGACATCCCGTCACCAGCGCGAAGCTCGAGGCTGCAGGAATCGCCAGCAGTTCCTTGAGCCACTGGCCGACGATTTCCTCCACCACCGCCGCCGCAGGCGCGCATGCATAGAGCCCGGCATTCTGGTCCCACGCAGATGTCAGCCAGTCGGCGGCCAACGCAGCGGGCAGCGAGCCACCAATCACCCATCCAAAGAACCGGCCACCGGAAGAGCCGAGAATGCCTCCCTCGACAGCAGCCGCGAGCTGGTTAACCACGTCCGCCGCCGCAATGCCGGACTCGCTCAATGGCATATCGAGCGCCTCACGCAACTCACCGAGGCTCTTCGTCGTAGCCACAGACGCTGTGTCGCTGCCTTCCACGTGCGCGAGCGCATGACCCAGCGCCGCCTCTAGCGGCCTTCGAAATAGCGATTCAGTTTCTTTCACAAGACGGATTCTAATCAACTCAATGCGTCCTCGCGACCGCGCATCGAGTCGCACGATTTATAGTGCCTCTATGCTTGACCGTCGCGTCTTCCTCACCGTCTGTTCGCAACTCGGCTTTGCCTCTACGCTGCTGCCCGGAGCGCTCTACACCGTTGCCGCGCAAGCTCAGGAAAAATTACCCGAGCAAGACCTGGCGAAGGTCACGCCAGAGATGATCGATCAGGCGGCAGCGCTCTCCGGCATTGCCATCGCTCCCGAACAGAAGCAAGCGATGCTCGCCGGACTGAACGAGCAGCGCAGCGCCTATGCGAAGCTGCGTGCGTTGCAGATGCAGAATTCCGTGCCGCCGGCATACGTCTTCGATCCGCTGCCGCCGCACGCCTCCATCACCCAGCCGCCGATTGGCGCGGACATCCGAAAAGCCAAAAACCTCAGCCATGTGACCGCCACCGCGGGCGCGCCCCGCGACGAAGTTGCGCTTGCATTCCTCAGTGTCCGCGAACTCGGCGAGCTCGTTCGCACAAAGAATATCTCCTCCGTCGCGCTAACCGAGATGTACCTGCGCCGCCTCAAGCGCTTCGATCCGGTGCTCCACTGTGTCGTAACGCTTACTGAAGAGCGCGCAATGAAGCAGGCCCATGCAGCGGATGTGGAAATCGCGAGCGGCAGATATCGCGGCCCACTCCACGGGCTGCCCTGGGGCGCAAAAGACCTGCTCGCCGTCGCCGGCTACCGCACAACATGGGGCGCGGGCGGCTATGAAAAGCAGCAGTTCGATTACGATGCCGAAGTCGTCAAGCGGCTCGATGCAGCCGGAGCCGTGCTGATTGCCAAGCTCACCTTGGGCGCGCTTGCCATGGGCGATAAATGGTTCGGCGGCCAGACGCGCAATCCGTGGAACCCAAGTCAGGGATCGAGCGGATCTTCTGCCGGCTCCGCATCGGCGACCGCCGCCGGCCTTGTTGCCTTCGCCATCGGCACCGAGACGCTCGGCTCGATCTCGTCGCCGTCGACCCGCTGCGGCGTCACCGGGCTGCGCCCGACCTTCGGCTTCGTCCCCCGGACCGGAGCGATGGCGCTTACCTGGACGATGGACAAGATTGGCCCGCTGTGCCGCGGCGTTGAAGACTGCGCGCTTGTGATGCAAGCCATTCATGGCCCGGATGGAGAAGATCGCTCGGTCAAGAATGCAGCATTCGAGTGGGATGCGAATTTCGATTGGAAGAAATTGCGCGTCGGGTACTTGAAGGCCGGTTTCGAAGGAGCTGAGGAGCCGGAGCCGGAGAAACAAGCCGCCGCGCTGACCGACGAAGAAAAGAAAAAGCGCGAGACCGCACGCGCTGGACGCGCTCTGGCAAAAGCTCGCAGTGAATATGACCGTCAGTACGAAAAACGCGCGCTCGAGACGGTGAAACATCTCGGCGTGAAAGCGATTCCCGTCGCGCTGCCGAAGTTTCCTGTCGGCGCGATCACACCGTTGCTCGTTGCCGAAGGTGCCGCAGCTTTCGATGATCTGACCCTAAGCGGCCGCGACAAATTGTTGACGGAACAGTCTCCGGATGACTGGCCCAATCTGTTTCGTGTCGCGCGCTTCTATCCCGCGGTCGAGTACGTCCAGGCAAATCGGGCGCGCTCCTTGCTGATTCGCGAAATGGCAAAAGTGTTTGAGCAGGTGGATGTGATCGTCACGACTACGTCCGGGCCGCAGCTAGTGGTCACAAACATGACGGGCCATCCCGCGGTGATCCTGCCCATCGCCTTGCGCGGCAAGGACGCCCCCATTCCGCCCAAAGTCGACAACGGCGAAGACGACAACATTGGCGGTCCCGGCACGCCCATCAGTATCACCTTTCTCGGCCGCCTCTACGAAGACGCCAAGCTCGCCGCGTTCGCGAGGGCCTTCGAGCAGGCCAATGCCTTCCACGCGCATCCACCGAAATTTTCCGTGTAGGAAATGGCCCTGGTCGAAGCGCATCATTTGGTCAAGTCCTACAAACGCGGCGCGGAAATTTTCTACGCCGCCGAAGATGTTTCCTTCACCATCGAGCGCGGCGAAACGCTTGGCCTGGTCGGCGAATCTGGCTCGGGCAAGAGCACCATTGCGCGCCTGCTGCTGCGCCTGCTTCCCGCCGATTCCGGCACCGTCCGGTTCGATGGCAGTGAAGTCCTGACCGCCTCCCCAAAGCAGATGCGAGAACTCCGTCGCAGCATGCAAATTGTTTTTCAGGACCCATACGCCGCGCTTAACCCCCGTATGCGCGTTCGCCAACTCCTCGCGGAACCGCTCCAAATCCATGGCAACACCACCACAAAATCCCTCTCCAGCCAGACAGAATCCATGCTGCGCGCCGTAGGGCTGGATGCCTCCGCCATGCCTCGCTTTCCGCACGAATTCTCAGGCGGCCAGCGCCAGCGCATCAACATCGCGCGCGCGCTCATGCTGCGGCCGCAATTTCTCGTGCTCGATGAACCCGTCTCCGCGCTCGATGTCAGCGTCGGCGCACAAATCATCAACCTGCTGCGCGACCTTCAACGCGAATTCGGCTTGACATATCTCTTCATCACCCACTCCATGCCGCTCGTCCGCTATCTTGCAACGCGCATCGCCGTGATGCGCCGCGGCAAACTCATCGAGATCGGCGATAGTGAAGAAATATGCATCCATCCGCGCGAAGACTACACACGCACGCTACTCGCCGCGACTCCCGAGATGCCAGTCGTCTGATAGCACATACAATCGATACCAGCATGGTCGCCGAACACCTCACTCTCCCTGTGCTCCGCGGCGCGTGGCTATTGATCGCCGCATTCCTCGCCGGCGCAATCAACGCGATGGCGGGCGGCGGCTCGTTCCTCTCTTTTCCAGCTATGCTCGGCATCGGTCTGCCGCCTATTCAAGCAAATGCAACCAACACAGTTGCACTCTGGCCCGGCCAGGCCGTATCGATCTTAGGATTTCGCCGCGACCTCGCGAATCACCAGCATCTGTTGCTGACCGTCATGCTCGCCGGCGTCTTCGGCGGCGCTGCGGGAGCGTTCGTGCTGCTGCGTACCGGCCAGACCACATTCCTGCGGCTCGTACCGTGGCTGCTCCTCATCGCCGCTACGCTGTTCTGGGTCAGCGGCCCGCTCGGCGCTTGGGTGCAGCGTCGCACTTCTGATTCCGGCGCTCGCTCTTCACAGCTTCCACTCTTCGCCTGCCTCACAGCAGTCTGCTTCTACATCGGCTACTTCGGCGCTGGCGCGGGCTTCCTCATCATGGCTATCCTCGGCCTCTTCGGCGTCAAGAGCATCAACGAAATCAACGCGCTCAAGGTAGTTGGCACCACACTCGCGAACGGCGTCGCCGTGGTCACCTTCATCTTTCGCGGCGCGGTGATTTGGAGGCATTGCCTTGTCGCCATGGTCATGGCCGCGGCTGGCGGCTTCGTCGGGGCCAAACTCGCCCGGCGTATGAATGAGAAAATTCTGCGTGGCTTCGTCGTCGCCCTGGGCTTCGCCATGGCCGCATATTTCTTCTGGAGATTGCATTGACCATCAGCCAACAATGGATCAACATCGTCGGCTACATCGCGGCTTTCTGCACCACCATCGCATTCGTCCCGCAGTTGATCCGGGTCCTGCGTCTCAAATCCGCGCGCGATATTTCGCTCGGCATGATTTCCATCTTCACGTTCGGCGTCCTCACGTGGCTCTTCTACGGCATCCTCCTCCGCTCGCTTCCCGTAATCGTCGCCAACGCGGTGACGTTGCTGCTCTCCTTTAGCCTTCTGATTTTGAAGCTCCATTTCAGCGGGCGAGACCGCCTCGATCTGGTCGGACAGTCGCACCGGCCCGCCCAACACTCGCGCCGCCCAAAGGTGTAGAACAGAACATATGAGTCATGAAGGAATCCGCTTCGTCGGCCCCGATGAAGCCGCATCGACAAGTCCGGAGTGGGGCAAGCTTCCTCAGGACGCGATGACCCCTACGGCTATCCGCGTCGACCAAACCGGCGGGACCGGAATGCAGATCGACTGGAAAGACGGCCACAAAAGCGCGTGGAATTTTGCCTGGCTGCGCAACGCATGCCCTTGCGCTACCTGCAAGGAAGAGCGCGATGCATCCGGCCGCAAGCCGGGGGTCGCCAAGCAGGCACCGAAGCTGCTGCTGCCTTTGTACGAAGCTCCGCCGCGCCCAACGGAAGTGAAACCCGTCGGTCGCTATGCAATCCATTTCAAGTGGAACGACGGTCACGAAACCGGCATCTACTCGTGGGACTTTCTGCGCCGCAACTGTCTCTGCGACAAGTGCGAGTCCGCCACGCTCTAGCCGCGCGCAAGCGCCTGCAACAAATCTTCGACGCTGCTGTACACGCGAATGCGATCCACATTCTGCTGCTGCAGCAGTCCTTGTTGCACCGCATCGCCAAAGAACGCAAGCAGCTTGTCATAATAGCCATCGAGGTTCAGCAGGTAGCAAGGCTTGGTGTGAAGCCCAAGCTGCGCCCACGTCAGAATCTCGATGAACTCATCCAGCGTGCCAAACCCGCCCGGCAGCGCCACAAATGCATCCGCCAGCGATGCCATGCGCGCCTTGCGCTCGTGCATGCTGTTCACGATCTCCAAGCGTGTCAGGCCGCGATGCGCCAGTTCACGATCCACCAACGCCCGCGGAATGATGCCGATCACCACGCCACCGTTCGCCAGCGCAGCGTCGGCAAGCGCGCCCATCATGCCAACGTGAGCACCGCCATAAATCGTGTCGATCTCACATTCCGCCAGGCTTGCGCCGAATGCGCTTGCGGCCGCCATCAACGCAGGGTCATTGCCGGCGCTCGACGCGCAAAAAACACACACACTTGAGATGGGCATTACGCTTGATTATTGCAGCAGCAAATTGCACAGGTGTTACACCCAGCCACGCCGCGCGCAGCCAGACGAAAGCAGAGCGAAGAAGCGCATTAAACTAAAGACAGCACCTTCGCCGTTTGAGGCCACGTCTGCAGAATCTCCTCGACAAATTGAATCCGCAACAGCGCGCCGGCGTGGAAGCCGTCGACGGCCCCGTGCTCATCCTCGCGGGAGCGGGTTCAGGCAAGACGCGCGTCATCACGCATCGCATCGCGTATTTGATCAACGAGCGCGGCGTCTCCCCAGACTCCATCCTGGCCGTAACATTTACTAACAAAGCCGCGGCAGAAATGGCCGAGCGCGTCGAAAAAATCCTTGGGCACTCCAGCCTCGCCAAGCCAGTCATGTCGACCTTTCACTCCTTCTGCGTACGCGTACTGCGCCGCGATATCGAGGCGCTGCGCATCGGCGACAAGGGCCTCACAAAAACATTTGCTATCTACGACGAGAGCGATCAGCAATCTCTCATCAAGCAGGCAATCCGGCGCATGGGCCTCGATGATAAGCAACTCACGCCACGTGTCGTCCTCTCGCGCATCTCCTGGGCCAAAAATCATATGCTCGACCCGCAGGAGCTTTACCTCAACTCCGCTGACCCCAAGACAGAGCGCATCGCCCACCTCTACGAGATCTATCGCAAAGAATTAGAGAAGGCAAACGCCCTCGACTTCGACGATCTTTTGCTCGAAACCGTGCGCCTGCTCCGTGCCTCCGCCGAAGTGCGCGAGCGCTATAACCGCCGCTTCCGCTACCTGCTCATTGACGAGTATCAAGACACGAATCGCCCCCAATACGAGTTGATGAAGCTGCTCGCAGGTACGCACCACAATGTCTGTGTCGTTGGCGACGAAGACCAGAGCATCTACTCCTGGCGCGGCGCCGACATTAAAAATATTCTTGAGTTTGAAAAAGATTTTCCTGAAGTAAAAACAATCCGCCTCGAACACAATTACCGCTCGACAGAAATCATTCTGCAGGCCGCGTCCGCAGTCGTTGCTAACAACACCAAGCGCAAAGGCAAGACTCTCTGGACATCTCGTGAAGGCGGCTCGCTCATCGGCTACTACGAAGCGCCCGATGGCGAAAACGAAGGGCTGTTCATCGCCGACTACATTCAGAAATGGTTTCGCCAAAACAGCGACCAGGAAGATGTCCCGCGCGGTGCGGTGCTCTATCGCACCAATTCGCAATCGCGTCTCATTGAAGAGGCGCTCCGCCGCTACGGCATTCAGTACACGATGGTCGGCGGCTTCTCGTTCTACGACCGTGCAGAAATCAAAGACCTGCTCAGCTATCTCAAGCTGGTAAAAAATCCTGACGACTCCGTCGCGCTCGGCCGCGTGGTCAATACGCCCGCACGTGGCATCGGCAAGACCACGATGGAAACGCTCGAGCGCATCGCCCTTGAGACGGGAACGAGCGTCTGGACGGCTGTACGGCACGCCGTCGCAAATCGCCTGCTCCCGGGTCGCGCCTGCGCTGCCCTCGACGGTTTCCGCCGCATGATCGAGGACGCGCGCGCCATGCTTTCTCCCGGTTTCGCCGAAAAGCTGGCAGCGGACACCGCCAGCGATGCGAACCCACCATCCACCTCACACGAAGCAGACGCCAGCTTCGACTTTGGCCCCTTCGAAGAGGACGCAATGCTTTCCTCAGACGAGTCATTAGCCGAACAACTCGACGAGCCGCTCGACGACGAGATCGCATTCGATCCCGCCGCATTCAATCCGTTCAATGCGACTGCCCCCGCCCCCGCCGTCAATATCGAGGCGCGCGTTTCCGCAGACCCCGCGCACGCTGAAGAAGCCGCAGCTGTCCCCGAAGCAAACGCCGCATTTCGCAAGCCCGGCGACGCGGCAACTCTGCCCGAGTTGATCAAGTTCATCATCGACCGCAGCGGATACATTCGCGCGCTCGAAGAAGAAGCCACGCCGGAATCCTTCTCCCGCATCGAAAACTTGAAGGAACTCGTTAACGCCGCGCAGGACGCGCACGAACGCGGCGAGACGCTGGAGCAATTTCTCGATCACGCGGCGCTCGTCAGCGATGTCGATCAGTACGATCCCGCCGCACGCATCACGTTGATGACGCTGCACGCCGCCAAGGGCCTTGAGTTTCCTCTCGTGCTGCTCGCTGGAATGGAAGAGGGCCTGTTCCCGCACTCGCGAACGCTGATCGATCCCGATCAGCTCGAAGAAGAGCGCCGCCTCTGCTACGTCGGCCTGACCCGTGCGATGGATTCGCTGGTCATTACACGCGCGCGCTACCGCCGCCGGTACGGCGCCGACATGCCGGAGGTGTCGATGCCTTCGCGCTTCCTGGAAGAGATTCCGCCGCATCTGATGCAGGATCTCGGGGGCGCCACCAATCGTGGCAGCGCCCAGCGCACCCGCCAGAGCGCATACGACGAGCCGCGCCACTATAGCTACGAAGACGAAGACCAGAGCTATCGTCCCCAGACCGGCGGCCGAACCGCCGCTCGTTCACCCCAGCGTACGGCTTCGCCAAATTCAATCGACAACATCGCGCAGTTTTTTTCCGCGCGCGGACAGAAATTCTCACGTCCCGCATCGCGCCCAAAGATCGATATTCCCGAGCCCACCGGCAAGACCGGCTTGCGCAGTGGGAGCAAAGTACGTCACCCTAAATATGGTGAGGGAGTCGTTTTTAAGCGAGAGGGAGACGGAGAAGACGCAAAGCTTACGGTACAATTTGCGAGATTCGGCGTGAAAAAATTAGTCGAGAAATTCGCGCAACTGGAAAAGATCTAGAGCACACGGAAAAGGGAGAAGTATGGCAAATACAAAGGCAACCACAGACAAAGCGGCGCGCAAAGTAGTCAAGCGCGCGGCGCGTAAGAAAGCGGCTCCAAAGGCAAAGCGCACCACTCCGCGCGGCTCTGCAAAGAAGAAAGTGAAGCAGCTGACACGCGGCACCTCGAAGCGTTAAGAGATACTCACAAAGCAACAAGGCCCGCGGACCAGCAACGATTCGCGGGCCATCTCATTCGGAGTCCACGACACTGGGCAACCAGCTTTTTGCCACCAAGTCCATCGACAAGCTCATCTCCGATTCTGAGCGGCCGGAGCACAGACTCAAGAGAACGCTCGGCCCAGTCTCTCTGACTGCGCTCGGCATCGGCGCGGTCATCGGCTCCGGCATCTTCACCGTTATCGGCACAGCGATCGCCGGCCAGACGACCGCGATTCGCTCGGTGCTCAACACGCCGGTATTCGATTACATGCTGCATCACACCGCGCTGTTCGGCCGTCCCGGCGCCGGTCCCGCGCTCGCGCTCTCACTCATGCTGGTGGCCATGGTCTGCGCATTCACCGGCCTCTGCTATGCGGAACTCGCTTCCATGATTCCCATCGCCGGCAGCGCATACACCTACACCTACGCAACCCTGGGCGAGCTTGTCGCGTGGATTATCGGCTGGGACCTCATCCTCGAATACGCCTTCTCCAACATGGCGGTCTCCGTCGGCTTCGCCGCCCACGTCGTCGATCTGCTCGACTGGTTCGGCATCAATCCATCGCTGCGCTGGATTTCGCCCGCCTACCTGCCCTCCGGCCTGCAAGACCTCGCTGGAAAAGACCTCTACGCAGCGGGCTGGCACTTCGGCTTCAACATCCCCGCATTCCTCATCGTGATGCTCCTGACGGTCGTGCTCGTGCGCGGCATCCGCGAGTCCGCCCGCACCAACAACATCATGGTGCTGGTGAAGATCGTCGCCATCCTCGTCTTCATCTTCGCCGGAATCAGTTTCATTCATCCCGCAAACTACCATCCGTTCTCGCCCAATGGATGGTCCGGCGTCCTCACCGGCGGCTCGATCATCTTCTTCACCTACATCGGTTTCGACTCCGTCTCCACTGCCGCTGAGGAATGCAAGAACCCGCGCCGCGATCTGCCCATCGGCATCATCGCCACATTGATCGTCTGCACCATTCTTTACATCGGTGTGGCGGTCGTCCTCACCGGCCTCATCCCCTGGCGATTGCTGATGGACGACGCCGCGCCCGTGGTGAACACACTCAAGCGTCTCTCCCTCCAGCCCGGCGGACACAATCTCCACTGGGTGCGTCTGTTCGTCCTGATCGGCGCGCTGATGGGAATGATTTCTTCGATCCTGGTATTTCAGCTCGGCCAGGCGCGCGTGTGGTTCGCCATGTCTCGCGACCGGCTGCTGCCCGATCTCTTTGGCCGCGTTCATCCGCGTTTTCGTACCCCCGCGGTGGCCACATGGGTCGCCGGATTTCTCGTCGCTTTGCCCGCCGGCCTTCTCGACATCGGCACATTTTCTGAGCTCTCCAATATCGGAACCCTCTTTGCGTTCGTCCTGGTCTCTATCGGAGTTTTGATCCTCCGCTACCGCGACCCCGGCAGACACCGCGGCTTCCGCGCCCCCTTTGGCCCGGTCATTCCCATCGCGAGCATCGTTTTCTGCGTCCTGCTTATGGCTGGCTTGCCGATCATGACCTGGCTGCGTTTCTTCGCGTGGCTCATCATCGGCCTGGTCATCTATTTCACCTACAGTCGCCACCGCAGCGAGTTCGCTCCTGCACGCCGTGAGCGTTAAGCGAAGGTCCCAGCAAGAAGCCGCGTCTCTGCCACAGTGGATTCGCGGCTTGCCGAAAGCCGAACTGCATCTCCACCTCGAAGGCACCATTTCCCCAGCCACGCTCGTGGAACTGTCCGCCCACCAAACCACGCCGCGCTTATCTCTCGAGCAGGCTCAGGAAATCTACCGCTACGCCGACTTCCACGGATTCCTCATGGCCTTCAAAGCCGTCAGCGAGCTGCTCCGCACTCCCGCCGACTACGAGCTGATCACCTACAACATGGTGCAGCAGCTCGCTGCACAGGGCATCGTGCACGCTGAGGTGTATGTCTCCGTCGGCGTCGTCTATTACTGGAAGCGCGTCGAGTTCGAGCCCCTCTTCGCCGGCATGGAGCGCGGGCGCACGCGCGGCGAGGCCGAATTCGGGGTCACCCTCTACTGGATCTTCGACGCGGTGCGCCACTTCGGCATTGAAGAAGCCGACCGCGTCTTTCTCAAAGCCGCAGAATTGCAAGCCACCTATCCCAGCATCATCGGCATCGGCATCGGTGGCGACGAAGCACGCGGCCCCGCCGACTGGTTCCGTGAACTCTTCGCAGAGGCGCGCGAAAACGGCCTGCACCTCACCGCGCACGGCGGCGAGTCCACCGGCCCCGAAGCCATCTGGGGCGCGCTCAACATCGGCGCCGAACGCATTGGCCACGGCATCACCGCCGAGCGCGATCCCGAACTCATGGGTGTCCTCGTCGAGCGTCAGATTCCGATTGAAATCTGCGTCACCAGCAACCTGCGCACAAACTGCTGCACCGACCTCCTCAGCCACCCGCTGCGCCGCTACTTCGATCACGGCCTCATGGTCACGCTGAACTCCGACGATCCCGCCATGTTCGGCAGCGACCTCTGTGGCGAATACACTCTCGCCCACGACACCTTTGAATTCACCCGCGAACATCTCCGCGAACTGGCAGCGAATTCTGTAGAAGCAAGTTTCCTTCCACCCGGAAGAAAGATCGAGCTGCTTCGTAAGATTGAGTCCTATTGACGGGTTTGGGGCGCAAGCTTATCCGCGCGTGTAATTATTCCGCGAGCGTCCGCAACGCGCGACATGCCTCATCGAGCGCAGCATCCTTCTTCGCAAAACAGAACCGCAACTGGTCCTCACCGCTCCCGTTATAGAAAGCAGAACCAGCTACCGCCGCCACGCCCGTCTTCGACAGCAGCGTACGCGCTTTCTGTTTCGCATTCGCGCCGTCCAATTTCGTCGCATCCGCCAACACGTAATACGCGCCCGCCGGCACAGAAGGCGTCAGCCCCGCATCGCTCAATGCGCTGCATAGCCGGTCGCGCTTGCTCTGATGCTCGCGCGCGATCTGCTTATAAAAGTCAGGCGGCAAATGCAGCAGGCCCGCCGCCGCACCATGTTGCAGCGGCGATGGCGCGCACACATAAAACAAATCGTGGAAGTACCCAATCGCCGGAATCCACTTGCTGCTTGCGGCCAGATATCCCAGCCGCCAGCCGGTAATGCTGAACGTCTTCGAAAAACCGGAAATCGTAATCGTCCGCTCCGCCATCCCCGGCAGCGTTGCGAGGCTCACATGCTTCGCGCCGTCGTACAAAAAGTATTCGTAAATCTCATCCGTGAATACGAACAGGTCATGCTCAATCGCGATCTCAGCGATTAACTCCAACTCGCGCCGGCTGAAAACTTTCCCCGTCGGATTCCCCGGCGTATTCACTAGAATCGCCCGCGTCCGGCTCGTAATCGCAGCTCGCAGCGCGCTCTCATCGAACGACCAGTCGCCGCCCGTTAGGCGCACATACGTCGGCTGCACCCGCAGCGACAGCAACGTATTGCGGTGGTACCCATAGAACGGCTCGAACAGCACAACTTCATCGCCCGGATTCAGCAGAGCCATGCACGCCGCGAGAAAGCCGCCAGTCGCGCCACTCGTCACCAGCACATCGGTATGCGGGTCGCAATGCATGCCGTTCGTCGACGCCAGCTTCGCCGCAATCGCCTCGCGCAGAACCGTAATTCCATCCAGACGCGTGTAGATGTTCAGACCCGCGTGAATCGCGTTGACAGCCGCAGCGGCCACCGGCGCAGGCACTTCCGTGTCGCACACACCCTGTGCCAGATTGATGCCGCCGATGCGATCGCATTCGACGGTCATGGCGCGAATTTCAGACTGCGCAATGTCTTCTGAGATTTTGCTGATTTGCAACCGATTGGCGGTCATTGACGCAGAAACCATGGGCTTGTTTTCCTCTAGCCAAGTTATCGACGCCCCATTGTACGGGCCACTGCCTCCTGAGCAAGCGTTCATCCTGCGACGGGCAATAACTCCGCGTATGCATACCCATCCCGCTCCACCGTGTGGTCATATCTCCAGCCCACCGGTACTCGGAACATCGGTCCGTCATACACAAAGGTATGAAACTCCCCGCGCTCCCCGCACGGGTCCACCGCCGCTGGCAGTTCACGAAGCAGCGCCTCATCGAACTCCCGCCCAGCGAAGCTCGCGTCCAGATGCTTCAAGTCGACGCAGGTGATCCGCGCCCGCAAACCGTTGGCAATCATCGTCCACGCAAGCTCAGCTGTAGGAATCCCCCAGACAGGAAAGACTGGCGTCAGCCCCGTCTGGCCCAGCATCTTTTCGCGATAGGCGCGAATATCTTCAAGAAACAAATCGCCAAACGCGAATCCGGTCATTCCTTCCGCCTCAGCCCGCTCACACACTGCGCTCATACGGCTTTCGTAGTCCTCATTGGTGCATGGCCACGGCAAAGGAACCTTCCACAGCGGCAGCCCGATGGCGGCGGCCTGCGCATCTAGCAACTCCTCGCGGACTCCATGGATGGCCACTCGCTGAAATTGCGAGTTCAGCGTCGTAGCCAGCGCTGCCACTTTGTACTCGTCGCGCTGCCGTAGCAGGTGCAGCGCCCAGGCGCTGTCTTTGCCGCCGCTCCATGAAAGAACGATCCGGGACAATGCAAGCCTGGACCCTATCTCATCCTGATCTGGCCGCATCCCATTACTCATAAGATAGGTTCACCCTCGTCAATAACCGTGTTGGTACTCTATAAGTTAGCAAGAAATTTATCGCCGACTGCGCTATGATTACGCGCATGCAGGCGAACGGCGAGTTTCTGGACGACGAGCGGGCGGACGAAGGCGAATCTAGTTCGCTGAAGACGGCGGCTTGGTTCGGTGTCGCCGTCGGCGCCCTGGCGCTTGGTGTCTTCCTCGGCCGCGAAATCCGCTCACGCTACAAATTCAAGCGGCGAACCCCATATGACTACTTCGCCCACGCCGGCGACCACGATGCAGGTGACGATCAGGACGGATTCGGCGAGTTCGGCTTCGGCATCTAGCTATTGACAAAGAGCGGGGCTAACAATCAAGCGTTTCCTCTGCAAAGTCGAACAGCGGTTTTCATGTCAGCTCGCACCTCGGTCGCGAAGAAGCGTCGTCGACACCATCTCGCCTCTCACTATAACCGGACGAACCCCGCCAGTTGCCGCAACACATATTGAAGAATTCCGCCATGCTGATAATAAAGAATTTCCTGCGGCGTATCGATGCGAACCGTCGCCGAAAACTCCTTCGTCGAGCCGTTATCGGCCTTCGCTTTGACAGTGATCGTTCTGCCGCCGGCGAACTTGCCCTCGAGCATCGTCCGCAATCCCGTAACCTCGTACGTTTCTTCACCGGTCAGACCGAGTGATTCCGCTGTCTCGCCGGCGCTAAACTGCAGGGGGAGAATACCCATCCCGACCAGATTCGAGCGGTGAATACGCTCGTAGCTCTCGGCGATAACAACGCGAACGCCCAGCAGTCGTGGGCCTTTCGCAGCCCAGTCGCGGGAAGAGCCGGAACCATATTCCTTGCCGGCCAGAATCACCAGCGGGATTCCGCGCTCGGCATACGTGACCGACGCATCGAAGATGCTCATCGACGCGCCCTCGGGCAGCAACCGCGTAACGCCGCCTTCGGTACCCGGCGCAAGCTTGTTGCGCAAGCGCACATTGGCGAACGTGCCGCGCACCATCACCTCATGATTGCCACGACGCGAGCCGTAGGAATTGAAGTCCGCAATCTTCACTCCATGGTCGGCAAGATATTTTCCTGCCGGCCCATCGGCCTTGATACTGCCTGCGGGAGAAATGTGGTCTGTCGTGACGGAGTCGCCGAGAACCGCCAGCACGCGCGCGCCAGTTATGTCGGCAACCGCAGCCGGGCGCTGCGGCATGCCATCGAAATAGGGCGCCTTGCGGATGTACGTGGAATCCGGCTCCCACCCGTAAACATCTCCATCCGGGAATTTGAGGCGCTGCCAGTTTTCGTCGCCGTCCGAAACGGTCGAGTATTCATGCAGGAACATCGCGGAATCGATCGACGCCGCGATGGTGTCCATCACTTCTCTCTGCGATGGCCAGATGTCTTTCAAAAATACTGGCGCACCCACCTTGTCCTTGCCCAATGGTTGCTTGTCGAAGTCGTGATCAATGCGTCCGGCGAGCGCGTACGCAACAACGAGCGGTGGCGACATTAGGTAATTAGCTCGAACGTCGGAATTAATGCGGCCCTCGAAATTACGATTTCCGCTCAGCACGCTGACGGCGACCAAGCCGTGATCCTCAATGCTCTTCGAAACATCCGCGGGCAACGGTCCAGAATTCCCGATACACGTAGTGCATCCGTAGCCGACGACGTTGAACCGCAGGATGTCGAGGTATTTTAGTAAGCCCGCCTTTTCGTAGTAACTGGTGACGACGCGCGATCCCGGCGCGAGCGAGGTCTTAACCCACGGCGGCGTTTTCAGCCCTTTCTCGACTGCCTTCTTTGCGAGCAAACCAGCGGCCAGCATCACCGATGGGTTTGAAGTATTGGTGCAACTGGTGATCGCCGCAATCACAATCGATCCGTGGTCTAGATACTTGTCGACGTCGACGCCAAATCGTTCACGCACAGTGCCCTGAAGTTCCGCGTGACTTCCATTCGAGCTCAGGGTTCCTTCCTTGCCCGGCTCCGGTGCGCTTTGGACGCTGTCTACGGCAGCGGCCGGATGACCACCTTCGCCCTCCCAACGATTCACCTGGCGTGCGACCGATTTGTTGGCACTCGGACCCAACAGGTTGGGCAACTGCTTTTGAAAGCTCGCCCCCGCTTCACGCAGCAAAACGCGGTCTTGCGGGCGTTTCGGACCGGCGACGCTTGGCTCGACGGTCGCGAGATCCAGCGAAACAGTCTGCGTATATTCCGCCTCGTCAGAATCGGCAGTGTGAAACAGGCCCTGCTGACGGTAATATGCCTCCACCAGGGCGATTTGTTCTTGAGGACGGCCGGTCAGTTTGAAATAGCGCAGCGTCTCCGCATCGACCGGAAAAATACCACACGTCGCTCCATACTCCGGCGCCATGTTGCCGATGGTGGCGCGATCCGCCAGCGGCAGCTCTGCTAGACCAGGCCCGTAGAACTCTACAAACTTGCCGACGACACCGAGCTTGCGCAGCATCTCCGTCACCGTCAGCACCAGGTCGGTTGCGGTCGCGCCTTCTCGTAGCTTGCCCGTCAGTTTGAAGCCGACGACTTGCGGCACCAGCATCGAGACCGGCTGGCCAAGCATCGCTGCCTCGGCTTCGATGCCACCGACCCCCCAGCCAAGCACGCCGAGTCAGTTGATCATCGTAGTGTGCGAATCGGTTCCCACCAGCGTGTCGAAATAGGCGCGCTGCATGCCGTTGCCGTTCGCCGTGGTGGTAAACACGACGCGCGCGAGATATTCGAGATTGACCTGATGGCAGATTCCCATGCCCGGTGGCACGGCAGAGAAATTGCGGAACGCCGTCTGGCCCCATTTGAGAAATGCATACCTCTCGCGGTTGCGCGAAAACTCAAGCATCGCATTCAGCTCGTAGGCGTTCGCCGTACCGTATTCATCGACCTGGACCGAATGATCGATCACCAGTTCCGCGGGTTGCAGCGGGTTGATCTTTTCCGGGTCGCCGCCCAGCATCTTCATCGCATCGCGCATCGCCGCGAGATCGACAATGGCCGGGACGCCGGTGAAATCTTGCATCAGCACGCGTGCAGGCATGTACGCGATTTCACGCGAAGGCTCGGCTTTCGCGTCCCAGTTCGCCAGAAACTCGATATCCGCAGCGGTGACGGTGCGGCCATCTTCGTGGCGCAGGAGATTTTCGAGCAGAATACGGAGAGCGTATGGCAGCTTGTTGAGCCGAGTGTTTTTTTCAAGGGCGGCAAGACGGAAAATCTCGTAGGTTTTATTGCCGACCTTCAGCTCGGCTTTGGACTGGAAACTGTTCTTGCTCTCGGGCATGATGACGGAGTCCTTTCGGGCATTGCGGCTCGCTACAAAGCGAGCCAGCCTATCAAAAAAGTTGTTTATCGAGAAGAGAGGGGCGCGAGGTGTAACTACACTCGCCCGCGGTCGTGATGTCCACGGCGAAATCGCTGATAGTTGGCTAACTCAGAGCGCATTATCCACGAACATTGTAGCGCCGCGCTAAGAGTGAAAGATAGCCAATCAAGTTGACGCGCGCCGCGCCCTTGCCTACGCTGACCACTATCTATGAAAGTTCTCGTGATCGGCGGCGGCGGCCGCGAACACGCCTTGGTCTGGGCGATAAAAAAATCGAAACGCGTCAACGAAGTCGTGTGTGCGCCCGGGAATGGCGGCATTTCCGAGATTGCGCGATGCATTCCCGTAGATGTGAAAGACGTTGACGACATGGTGCGCGTCGTCATGACCGAGAAGCCGGAACTCACCGTCATCGGGCCGGAGTTGCCGCTCTCTCTCGGCATCGTGGATGCGCTGCAAGAGCGCGGGTTCGTTGTGTTCGGGCCGACACGGGCGGCCGCGATGCTTGAGACCAGCAAAGTCTTCGCCAAAGAGTTTATGAAGCGGCACAACATTCCCACGGCGCATTACGTGGTTTGTGCCAGCGCAGATGAGGTCGCGGACAACCTGCACCGGTTCCATACACCCATCGTGGTCAAGGCCGATGGATTGGCAGCGGGCAAGGGCGTGCTCATATGCGCCTCGAAAGAAGAAGCGCAGAAGGCTGCGAATGAGCTCTTCAGCGGCGCACTCTTAGGAAATGCGGAGCGCACCGTCGTACTTGAGGAATTTCTAAACGGCGAAGAAATTTCGTTCCTTGTCATGACGGACGGACGCCACGCCGTACCGCTGGTCGCAGCCCAGGACCACAAGCGCATCGGCGAAGGCGACACGGGCCCGAATACCGGCGGCATGGGCGCGTATTCCACCGATGCCCTGCTCGATCATGCGATGCGAGACTGGCTGATGACCCACATCGCGCAGCCTGTCGTGAATGGAATGGCGGCGGAAGGCGCGCCGTTTGCAGGAATCCTCTATTGCGGCTTGATGATGACTGCGCGCGGCCCGATGGTGCTGGAGTTTAATGCGCGTTTTGGCGATCCTGAAACGCAGGCGGTGCTGCGCCGGCTTGAGAGCGACATCGTCGATGCACTCGAGGCGGCCAGCATCGGCCGCCTCGTCGATACTGATCTTGCGTGGTCGAGTGACGCATCGGTGTGCGTCATTGCAGCGTCCGGCGGCTATCCGGGCGAACATGTCGCAGGGAAACAAATTCGCGGGCTGCGCCAGGCGAGTGCTGTTCCAGGAGTCGTAGTCTTTCACTCGGGAACCGAGGCCGGGGCGAACGGCGTCTTTAGCGCCGGTGGACGGGTGCTGGGTGTGACCGCCGTGGCGCCGGTGTTGCGTGAGGCCCTGCACCATGCATACCAAGCGATGCAGATGATTGAATTCGATGAAATGGTCTATCGCCGCGATATCGGCCATCGAGCGCTCGGAAAGGATTTGCAGGGATGAGGAGTGCTGCGATCATGTTTGAAGAATTGCCGGAAGAGAGAAGTTCGCGGTTCCCTCGTTCGCGCATTCACGATCGGTCGAGCTTCTTCACGACCAATTCGTTCAGCAGCGCGGGATTCGCCTGGCCCTTCGATAGCCGCATCACTTGCCCCACAAAGAACGCGGCGACAGTTTTCTTTCCTCCGCGATATTGCTCGACCTGCTTCGGATTCTCCGCGATTACTTCGTCGATCATCTTCTCGATCGCGCTGGAGTCTGAGATCTGCTGCGGCTTCTCGCGCTCATACACGACGGGGAAGTCTTCTCCGTTCTCGAACGCGGTGTCGAGAAGCTGCTTCAACATCTTGCTTGACAGCGCGCCCGATTCGGCCAAGTCAGCAGCTATCGCGATTCCTTGCATGGTGACAGGTGATTCGTCGAGCGTGATGCCCGCCGATTTCAGCCGTCCCATCATCTCGCTCTGCACCAGGTTTGCCACGCGCCGCGGACTCTTCGCAACCTTCGCTGCTGTCTCGAACTGCTGAGCAAAAGCGCGCGAACTCGCCAGCGACTGAGCATCCTGCTCGCTAACGCCGTACTCCGCGACCAGCCGCTTACGCAGCGCATCGGGCAGCTCAGGCATCTGTGCCCGGATTCGCTCAAGCATCGCAGAAGACACGACCAGTGGCGGCAGGTCCGGCTCAGGAAAATAGCGGTAATCGTGCGCCTGCTCTTTCGAGCGCATCGAATAGGTTCGGCCCTCCGCGTTATTCCACAGGCGCGTCTCCTGCACTACTCGCGCACCAGATTCGAGCACTTCGATCTGGCGCTCGATTTCGTATTCAAGCGCAGCGCGGATGTAGCGAAAGCTGTTGACGTTCTTCACCTCTGCCTTCGTGCCAAACTTTTCTGCTCCGCGCAAACGCACGCTGACGTTCGCGTCACAACGCAGCGAACCCTCTTCCATGTTGCAATCGCTGACGCCGGTAAAAAGCAGAATCTCTTTCAGCCGCGTCAGGTACTCGAACGCTTCATCCGGCGTGCGGATGTCCGGCTCGCTCACGATTTCAATCAGCGGCGTTCCACTGCGATTCAGATCGACATAGGTGCGTTCCCGCGAGTCGGGGAATCCATCATGCAGGCTCTTCCCGGCATCTTCTTCCATATGCAGGCGAGTGATCCCGATGCGTTTCGTGCCGCCTGCAAGCGTGATTTCGAGATGCCCGTGTTCGGCCAGCGGCTTGTCGTATTGCGAAATCTGATAGCCCTTGGGCAGGTCGGGATAGAAATAGTTCTTGCGCGCAAAGATTGAAGTCTCGCGAATCTCGCAGTGGATCGCCTGCGCCGCCATGATGGCGTACTCGACCGCGCGCGCATTCAGCACAGGCAGCGCACCCGGCAGACCGAGACACACCGGGCAACACTGCGTGTTTGGTGACGCGCCAAACTTTGTCGAGCAACCGCAGAAAGCCTTGGTCTGCGTGAGCAACTGGACGTGGACTTCGAGTCCAATTACGGGTTCGTATTTCGTCAGTACAGCGGTTGGCAGCGCAGTGGTAGTCATGCTGCTGTAATTTTAGCGTTGATGCGCCCGCGCGTCTCCGCTCATGGTCTTCACTGCAGAGCCGAGCAATCAGGCACTGCTAGACTAGGTCTGAATGATTCTCCCCTTTGTCCGCGAGATGTTCGCGGAACTGGAACAGGCGACAGCGTTTCAGCGTGTGCGGCGGCACCTGGCAGCCGGCTCGGGCCGGATACGTGTGTCTGGCCTCACCGCCACCGCCCGTTCCTTGTACTTGCCTCTGATGGCGCGGGCTGCAAACTCCCCCATCCTCATTCTCGTTGCCGACAACAAATCCGCTGAACAGCTTCACGCGAATGTCCGCGTCGCGGCTGATCTGACCGGGGCCTTTGCCGCTGATCAGGTGCTGCGACTGCCCGCACACGATGTTCTGCCGTTCGAAAATCTCTCACCGCATCCTGAGATCCAGGAACAGCGTGCATCCACTCTTTGGAAGATCGCGACCGGCGCCGCCTCCATCGTGATCGCCCCCATTGAGGCCGCCTGCATGCGACTCTTCTCAGCGGAGTACTACGCCGACCTGACGCGCACTCTACGCCGCGGCGAAGAACATGATCTCGCCGAACTGATTCGCCATCTCAATACCGCCGGCTATTCGCCCGTCGATGTCGTCGAGATGCCAGGGCAATATGCATTGCGCGGCGGCATTCTCGACGTTTATTCCCCCGAGAGCGACCGTCCTGTGCGCGTCGAATTCTTCGGCGATGAGGTCGACGCGATGCGTCGCTTCGAGCCGGATTCGCAACGCAGCTATGCGCCGGTCGACGAAGTCACTCTGTTGCCCCTCACCGAAACTCCGGTGACAGAAAAACTGCTCGCAGCCGTGAATGCGCATCTCAGCGGTGCCCGCGTCGAAGGCGATGCCGACATTGTTGAGCGAGCGGTGGCAGCTGGCGGCGTGAGTGTATTTCCGGGCTGGGAATTCTTCGCTGCTGTCGCCGGCGCGAAGGGTTCTCTGATTGATTTGATGCCCCGCGCGCAAGTCTTCATCGAAGAGCCTGCCATGGTGCTGAGCCAGGCAGAGCGCTGGTGGGAGAAGGTGGGTCAGCGGCATGATCGCAGTGGCATCGGAAAACTGATCACCCCTGACGATCTGTATTTGCAACCGCAGGAGTTACAAAATCAACTGCAATGGCTGTCCGGCCTCGACCTTGACCAGCTCGGCGTGGTCGATATTCTCGAGGCCGCTACGACTGCGGGCGAGATCGAGATTCCGACGCGGCCCACCATGCGCTTTCACGGCTCGATGCCTGCCCTGATCGAGGACCTCAAGGCCCTATCCAACGCCGGCAAACGCATCCTCCTCACCGCCGCGTCACAGGGCGATGTGGAACGCATGGCCGACGTGCTCAAGGAATATGCCGTGCCGTATCGCATCGGCAGTCGCCATCAGCATTCCGGCTCGGCCACGGTATATGACGAGTCGAGTTATCTCGCTGGGGATTTGCGCGTGCCCATCATCGTGCGTGCGGTCCTCGCCAACGGAGTCTCGTTCGAAGATGCAAATCTCGTGGTCTTCGGCGCCAATGATCTCTACGACGAGGTCGAGACTGCCGTCGCGTACCGGCCGGCGGGCAGCCAGAAATCGAAGACCTCCGCGTTCCTCTCTGACTTTCGCGATCTCGCTATCAGTGATTATGTAGTTCACGTCGAGCACGGAATCGCGCGCTACCAGGGCCTGAAAACCATCGCCCAGGATGGCATCCCGATCGAATTCATGACGCTTGAGTTCGCGGAGCAGGCGAAGATGTACGTGCCTTTGACCCGCCTCGACCTCATTCAGAAATACCGTTCGACCGACTCCGGTCCACAGCCGGCGCTCAGCCGCCTCGGCACCCAGCAATGGGCCAAGACAACGGCGCGCGTGAAAAAGGCCATGCAGGATATGGCCGACGAATTATTGAAGTTGTATGCTGCGCGCAAGGCCGCGCAAGGCCACGCATTCGCACCCGATGGCCAGTTTCAGCGCGAGTTTGAAGACTCCTTCGATTTCAACGAAACCGAGGATCAGCTGTCCTCGATTGCCGACATCAAACGCGACATGGAATCGACCATGCCGATGGACCGCCTGCTGGTCGGGGACGTCGGTTACGGTAAGACGGAAGTCGCCATGAGGGCGGCATTTAAAGCCGTGCAGGAGGGCAAGCAGGTTGCGGTGCTTACGCCTACTACGGTTCTGAGCTTCCAGCATCTCGAGACGTTCAAGCGCCGCTTTGAAAAATTTCCCATCCTGATCGAGATGATGTCGCGTTTCCGCACTGCGAAAGAGCAAAAAATCATTCTCGAAAAAGTGGAGCAGGGCAAGGTCGACATTCTCATCGGTACACACCGCCTGCTTTCAAAAGACATCAAATTCCAGGACCTCGGCCTGCTCGTCGTCGATGAAGAGCAGCGCTTCGGAGTGCGTCACAAGGAGCGCCTCAAGCAGATGCGCAAGGAGGTGGATGTGCTCACCATGTCGGCAACGCCGATTCCGCGCACCCTGCATATGGGCCTGTCCGGCATGCGCGATATGAGCGTGATTGAGACACCGCCCAAAGACCGCCTGGCGATCCAGACCGTCGTCGCAAAGTTCGACGAGAAGCTGATTCGCACCGCGATTGAACTTGAACTCGAACGCGACGGCCAGGTTTTTTTCGTGCACAATCGTGTCGAGACCATCTACGAAGTAAGCGAAAAAATTCGCGAGCTCGTCCCGCAGGCCCGCGTCCTGGTTGGCCACGGGCAATTGGGCGAAAGTCAGCTCGAGAAAGTGATGCTCGCATTCATGCGTCACGAGTACGACGTTCTGGTCGCTACGACGATCATCGAAAACGGCCTCGATATTCCGCTCGCCAACACAATTCTCGTCAACCGCGCAGATCGGCACGGGCTCAGCGAGCTCTATCAACTCCGCGGACGCGTCGGACGATCAAACCGCCGTGCCTACGCATACCTGCTCATTCCACCGGAGCGCGAATTGACAGAAATTGCGCGGCGTCGGTTGGCAGCATTGAAGGAGTTTTCTGACCTCGGTGCGGGTTTCAAAATCGCTGCTCTCGATCTCGAACTGCGCGGCGCCGGCAACATGCTTGGCGGCGAGCAGAGCGGTCATATCG
This sequence comes from Terriglobales bacterium, assembly GCA_038199445.1. GTDB lineage: Bacteria > Acidobacteriota > Terriglobia > Terriglobales > Acidobacteriaceae > JBBPYY01. The sequence continues at coordinate 33,746 of JBBPYY010000013.1, forward strand.
AATCCGTCGGCTTTGAAATGTATACCGGCATGCTTGAGCAGGCGGTGCGCGAAATGAAGGGCGAAGATCGCCCGGCGCATATGCGCACGCAACTGAATCTGGCCATCGGGCTGCGAATTCCGAATGAGTACATTCCGGAAGAAAATCAGCGCTTGCGCATGTACAAGCGAATCGCCGGCGCGGAGACAGAGGCGGCCGTGGCCGACATTCGCTCCGAGTTGATCGACCGTTACGGCCCGCTGACCGAGCCGGTGGAAAACCTGATTGAAGCCGCGATTCTGCGTCTCGCGTGTCAGCGCCTGGGCATCGCACAGGTCGATCGCAAGCGCGATTTCGTGCAGATGCGGCTGACTGAGAATGCGGGCATCGATCCGGCGCTTCTGATGCAGTTTGTCGCGCGCAATGCGAAAAAGGGTGCGCAATTTACTCCCGAAGGCGTGCTCAAGTTTCCATTGACCACGACCAAGCCGCGCGAAATTTTGTCTGCGGTACACGCCCTGCTCGATCAGGTTTCAGTGACAGCGGCCTGAGTGCGGCACTGTGTAGGCGCGCAGTGAGGAGACAGATGCGTGCTTGATTGGTTACGCGGGTGGATCAGAGGTAGCCGGGTATTCTGGTTAAGCGGCAGCAGTGAAGAAGGAGCGAGGTTCAGGAATGGCGCAGCGGGTACGTAAAGCAGTATTTCCAGCAGCGGGGCTAGGCACACGGTTTTTACCGGCGACGAAGGCGAGTCCAAAAGAAATGTTGCCACTGGTCGACAAGCCGATCATTCAGTACGGCGTCGAAGAAGCCCTAGCGGCGGGTTGCGATCACATCATCATCGTGACTACGCGCGGAAAAGCGGTGATGGAAGACCATTTCGATATCAGCGTCGAACTCGAGCTTTCGCTGGAAAAAAGGGGCAGGACGGACCTGCTGGAATTGGCGAAAAAGGTCGGGAGGATGGCCGACATTTCGTACGTGCGGCAGAGAGAGACGCTCGGGCTGGGCCATGCCGTGCTGCAAGCGAAAGATCTGGTCGGCGATGAACCCTTTGCCGTCATCCTGCCGGACGACGTGCTTGATTGCGAAGTCCCATGCACGAAACAACTGATCGACGCGTTCCATGCCGCAGGAGGTTCTGTGATCGGCACCGAAGTTGTTGAGGGGCCGACGATCTCAGCATACGGTGTTCTCGATTGCGTTCCGGTTGCCGGAAAGCCGCGCCTGATGCAGGTTCGCGGCATGGTCGAGAAGCCGAAGTTTGAAGACGCTCCATCAAACAACGCCATCATCGGCAGATATATTCTCACGCCGCGAGTCTTTGAAATGCTGGAGAAAATCACGCCGGGCGCGGGTGGGGAACTGCAACTCACCGATGGAATCAAAGCCCTGATGCAGCATGAGAAAGTGTACGGGTACAACTTCGAGGGCAAGCGCCACGACGCCGGCGACAAGCTGGGATTTCTGAAAGCAACCGTGGAATTCGCACTGCAGCGCGAAGACCTGGGGCCGAAGTTTCGTGAATATTTGCGCAGTCAGAAATTCTGACTCATTTTCAGCAACTCGCTGCGCGAATGATTGCGTGCTTACCGCGATAGCGGCGGAGCCGCCGGCCCATATGGCACCGCCCCGGTTACAAATGTCTGCACCGCGTCGCCCCTTGTGATGCGGTACAGCGCGAACTGGCGATCCGACGATCCGCGCAGCTCAAAGAGCAGCGAGGCGCGATTCGAGCCGTCTGCGTCCACGGCATCGACCAGATGCATCTCGGGACGATCTCCGCGATGCGTTGCGTCAGTGACGGAAGTAAAAAGAATTCTCGGCTCGTTGTAAATATCCACCTCTGCGATGGCGGTGACCGATCGCGGGGGCACTTCGCTGGTGTTCGCGCTGAGAACGAGTGCAGGAGTGTTGTCATAGGTCAGCGCGAAGGCCGCAACATAAACATCTGCCAGCGCAGGGCCCGTGGGCGTTTTCGTGGGACGTATCGGGTGGGTCCCTCTGCGAGGACCGGGCGCTGACGCTGGGGCACGCGCCGCTGCAGGAACCAGCGCAGCCTGAACCGCCGCTTTCAGCTTCTGCTCGGCATGCTCGCGATCCTCATCATTGTTCCACGTATACGCAAACGGGTGCGGCTCGCGAGTCGTCGAATCGGACACCGCGACCATTTGCTGCAAGTCCGCCGGAGTGCCCACCAGATGCTTCGCGCCAGGGCGATCTTGTTGTGCCTGTCCGCGATGGATATGCGGTCGGTCGGGATCATTCAACTGCGATTGTTCCGCCGGATCCTCCGGCACGCTTTGTTGCTGCCCAACCGGACTCGCTTTCCGCTTCAACGTGGGTCGATTGTGATCCTCTAGCGGCGATGCATTCGTGGGCGTCTCAGCCTCCTCTGTCGCGGGCTTATCGGGAGCTGGCTTATCTGAAGCAGTTTTGGACGGGTCAGGTTTGGACAAGTCAGGTTTGGGGGGCTCGGGGTCAGGAGAACTCGCTCTCGCCGTTTTTGTCAGATGCGGACGTGCGTCATCGTCTTGCGGAGCGGTATTGGACGCGGAAGCCGCGCTCGATCGCCCGGATTTTGCGGTGCGCGCCACCTGCAGTGACTTGAAATCACCGAAGCCAATCCAGGTATCCGCAATGCGCCCCGCCGTCTCGACGTCATACAGCCCAGTTGGCATGCCCGCGTGCTGCAACTCATACTCCGTGCCCGTCAGAAGCGCAACGGGCGCCGGCTGCGCCATGTAGATGCCCGCATCTTGATATGCATCGGCGTAAAAATATGAGACCGGAATCAGTCTGCTTGCCGTCGGCTTCGCTGGGTCGCCTGTGAATTCAAATACCGCAACCGCTCTTGGGTTCACCGAATGCTTCGCAGGACTGATCTGCCCGGGATACTGTGCCGCCGCGGGGAGGCCGAGTGCCATGGCGAAAAAAGCAAAGGCGGCGCCAATATTGAATAATCGAATCAATTTCCGCGAACGCGCGGCGCGACAATTTTGAAGGGATGGGATGCGATGCAGGAACATGACAAGGTAGCTGATTTTACTCTCCAGAATGAAGACGGCAATCCAGTGAAGCTATCTGACTTCGCCGGCAAACCTGTAGTGCTGTTTTTCTATCCGAAAGCAGATACCCCCGGATGCACCATCGAGGCATGCGGGTTTCGTGACCAGTTTGCCAGGCTGCAAGCCGCTGGCGCCATCGTGCTCGGCATCTCGCGCGACACGCCCAAGGCGCAGAAAAAATTCAAAGAAAAGTATGAACTGCCGTACACGCTGCTCGCAGATATAGACGAAGTTGTCTGCAATCAGTTTGGTGTGCTCAAAGAGAAGAATATGTACGGCAAAAAAGTGATGGGAATAGAGCGCACAACATTCCTCATCGGTCCCGACCAGACCATCGCAAAAATCTTCCCTAAAGTAAAACCCGAAGGCCACGCCGAAGAAGTGCTGGCGGCCATCAAGACCACGACGTAGGGGTATCAACAGCAAGGACGGCCCAGCAACTTCTGGCCGTCCAATCTTTGGCGTGCTCGCTGCCTACTGCACCGTGAAGGTCAGCGCCGTCTCTGCCGGAATGTTCGCCTCACGCTTGCCGGTAGCGGCTGCCCCCGCCGTTCCCGCGCCCGCGCCCACCACCGTTCCGATTGCCGCGCCCTTGCCTCCGCCAAATAGACCGCCGAGAATAGCACCGGCTGCGGCGCCTCCACCGATCTTCGCGACATTGCTCTTGGTGTGTCCTGTGCCATCGCGGGTCAACGTATCCGTCGCGATTGCGATGCCGTTCACGGATGTCACTTGCAAGGCCAGTTCGCCATTGCTGTGGAGACGGCCCGATGACTTCGCATCTGTGACGACGCCGTTGACGGGCGCACCAGCCGAAACAACAACCTTTTCCCCGACCAGAATGTCGCTCGCCGTCGTGCCGCTCCACGCTTGGCCCTGTGTCGCCGTGCCCGAATCGAGTTCAGCATTCAACCGCACGATCACCTTCGTGCCCGACGGCAGATTGGTTCGTGTCGTCCTGGTCGTCGTTTCACTGCGGCTGGTCGTGATCGGCGCTTCGTTCTGCGTGGTCACCGGCCCATTGTCTTGCGCTGGCGCCGCAGCGGCGGAAAGCGTGAGGGCAGTCAACAGGCCAAGAAACTTAGCAGTCAGTTTTAATTGCATTAGAATCTTTCTCCTCTGGAGAGGGTGTGCGGCGGCTTTGGTACGACGCTGCCCTCGGTGGTCTAAGGATGAACCCGAATGTTGCGAGGTTGCTCTTTCTTTGACGAAATCAGAAGCCCGAAGACTCATAAATATCACGCCATTGCCGCGCAATTTCTATGACGCGCCACCCGATGAAGTGGCTCGCCGATTGCTGGGCAAAGCTCTCATTCGAGAACTCGACGGCGAACTCCTCGCGGGCCGCATCGTCGAGACGGAAGCGTACTTCGGCGTCGATGATGCTGCGGCGCACTCCGCTGCGGGGCGCACTCTGCGCAATACTGTCCTATTCGGCCCACCCGGATACGCATACGTCTATTTCATCTACGGAGTCCACTACTGCCTCAACGTCTCGTGTGAACCTGAAGGGCAGGCCGGCTGCGTCCTGATTCGTGCGCTTGAGCCCCTCGCAGGTCTCGATTCGATGAACAAAAATCGTCATCTAAAAATCGGCGCAAATGGCCGCGCGCTTACCGGTGGCCCCGGCAAGCTATGCAGCGCACTTGCCATCACTCGCCGCGAGAACGGTTGCGACATGACCCTCCCCAGATCCGCTCTTCGAATCATCGAAGACGGCTTTGAACCCAGCGGTATACAAGTGACGCCACGCGTCGGCATCCGCAAAGCAGCGGATCGGCCGCTACGATTTTTCTTGCAAGGCAGTACCTGTGTATCGCGCTAAAGCAGAATATTGTCGATCAGCCGCGTGTTCCCGATCCATACCGCGACGGCTACCAGCGTGCTCGTTCCTGCCGCGACACGCTCCACCGGCAACAAAGTATCCGCATCCACTACTGCCGCATAGTCCAGGCGTGCCGCATCTTCCGCCCCGGTCGTGTCTTTCATCGACTGCGCGAGAACCTCAGCATTCCTCTCGCCCGCTGCAACCAGATTCTTGACACGCTGAAGTGCTCGCGACAACACCAGCGCCTGCTGTCGTTCCTCCCCCGATAGATAGCGATTACGCGAACTCATCGCCAGCCCGTCCGCTTCGCGCACCGTTTCGCAAACCGCAAGGCGTAGCGGAAAGTTCAAATCGCGCGTCATCTTGCGCAGAACAGCGATCTGGGCGGCGTCCTTCTGTCCGAAATATGCGACATCCGGCGTCACGATATGAAACAGCTTCGCCACCACTGTCGCCACTCCGCGAAAGTGTCCCGGCCGCGACGCGCCATCCAGCCGATCCGCGATCGGCCCGACATCCACCGTGGTCGCCGCATCGTCCGCATACATTTCTTTCCCTGTCGGAGCAAAAAGAAAGTCCACGCCCTCGTCGCTCAACATTTCGCAGTCCGCATCAAACGTCCGCGGGTACCGCGAGAAATCTTCCGTCGGTCCAAATTGCAGCGGGTTGACGAAGATCGAAGCGACCACCCGATCACATTGTTCGCGCGCGGCTCGTACCAGCGCAAGATGGCCCGCATGCAGCGCGCCCATCGTCGGTACAAAGCCGACAATCGCTCCGCTGTTCCGCCGTCGCTCCGCGCCAATAACTTCGCGCATCTCCGCCATCGTTTTCAATACGCGCACAGTTCAGGCCTTACGACGCGCGGGCAGCTTGACGACATTTCGCGTTGCAACCCTCGTCTCCTCCGTCAGCGCTGTGCTCATTTCCGCTGGCAGATGATAGCTCTCGCTGTCCGATGGAAAGGCGCGTGACTGCACATCTTCGCGATAGTGCTCGATCGCCCTGCTGATTACTTCGGCCACGTCAGCATATCGCCGTACAAATTTCGCCGGCGGAGTAAATGTGAGGTTCAACAGATCGTGCAGCACCAGAATCTGCCCATCGCAACTGTTGCCTGCGCCGATACCAATCGTTGGAATCCCGACTTCACCTGTAATGCGCGCCGCGACTTCCCGCGGAATTCCTTCAAGCACAATCGCGATTGCTCCGGCACGTTCGAGGGCAAGCGCATCCTGCCGCAGCTGCCGAATCGCCGCCACTGACTTGCCCTGCACGCGGTATCCGCCCATGCGATGCACCGACTGCGGCGTCAGCCCGATATGTCCGACCACGGGAATCTCAGCATCCGCAAGCCGCTCGATCAGCTCAAGTCGGCTGCTGCCGCCCTCGATCTTTACCGCTTCCGCGCCCGCCTCCTTTAAAAAGCGCGCAGCGTTCCGCACGCCCTCGGCCATCTCAAGCTGATAGGACCCATAGGGCATATCGGCGACCAGCATGGCGCGCCGCACCGCGCGTCGCACCGCACGCGTATGGTGCAGCATTTCCTCCATCGTTACCGGCAGCGTGTTCTCGTATCCCAGCACGACCTGTGCGAGCGAGTCGCCCACGAGAATCATGTCGATTCCCGCGTCATCCACCAGGCGCGCCGTCGCGTAGTCGTACGCCGTCAGCGCGGTGATGGGAACGCCAGCCTGCTTTTTTGCGAGAAGAGTTTGTGAGGTGATTTTATTCGCAGGCGCGAGAGGATCGCGCAACTGGGTAACGCTCATTTGGGTGTCTCCAGTGCAGCTCCGCCGCGCGCCGGGGAAGTGAGCTCCCGGCTTTGGCTGGATGCCGCCCGAACCAGTGCGAAGTATACGCCGCGCAAGCGTGAAAAAAAACAGTAGGTAAGGGAACTCTGGCAGCCGCTCTGGTGTCTCGCTCGCAGCCACGCACAGGTGGACCATTCGTCCATCTCGGCGGTGTCTATTCCTTCAGACCTGCGGAGGCCCGCATGTTTGAAGCAAGTTTGTTCGAATCAGAGGGACGCATCAGAGCAAAGAATGGCTGCGGCATCGCAATCGCGGCAGTGGTGCAGGGAATCGCACTCAGCGGACTACTGCTCGCTCCGCTGTTTTCGCCTGCGAGGTTGCCGCAGCGTGTGTTGTTGATGACTCTCACGGCGCCACCACCGCCGCCGATACCGATGCTCCAACTTCCCACGCATCTCCCAGTGACCACGGCGTCCGCTTTGCAAGCAATTACGCAAGCGCTGGTAGCGCCCAGCACAATTTCGCGCATCCGAATTGACGATCCACGCGAGCCTGACCCCGACGCTTCCGTCGGCGATCAAAGCGTCATGAACAGCGCCCCAGATAGCACTGGCTCGGGCGTCGGCAATCTGCTAGATAAACTCGGCGGCGGAACATCTAGTACCGTCCGTCCAGCATCGACTGCAGCGCGCGGCCCCGTGCGCATCTCGAGCGGAGTGATGCAGGGCCAACTCGATTCGCCGATCCTCCCCGTCTATCCTTCGATGGCCCGCGCCGCTCACATGCAAGGGACTGTAATCGTCGCAGCGATTGTGTCGCGCACAGGAGCGATCGAAAAGGTGCAGGTCCTCAGCGGCCCGATGATGTTGCGCCAGGCTGCCTCGACGCAATTCAACGCGCGCACTACAGACCATTCAAACTGAATGGCGAGTCTGTCGAAGTGGATACGACCATCAGCGTCGTCTTCGCGATCGGCGACGTGCGCTGAGTAAGCTCAGCGCGCCTCAGCCCCAAGCGGCAAAAAGTACTGCGTGCCTTTCACCGGCTCCGCCAGCCGCCGCAGCAGCAGTTGCAGGTCGCTGTTGTTGTTCACGAAATCGATGTCTGAAGTATTCACAACGAGCAGGTCAGACGACGTGTAGTGGAAAAAGAAATGTTCATATGCGCGAACTGTTTGCTCAAGGTACGTCTCGCTGATCGCCCGCTCGGTCGGCGCGTCTTTGCGCTTCAGCCGCTGCTTCAAAACCTCAGGCGTCGCCTGCAGATAAATCACCAGGTCCGGCGCAGGCACATCGGCGCGAAACAGGTTGTAGTAGCGGTTATATAAATCAAGCTCCGCATCCGACAGGTTCACGTACGCGAAGAGCTTGTCCTTCTCGAAAATGTAATCCGAGACCACCGGCACATCGCGCTTCTCTGCTTTTTCGCGAAGCATCTGCTCGTGCCGCTCTTGCAGAAACCACATCTGCGCCGGAAAGGCGGCATCATGCTCCCCGCCATAGAAGCGGTCGAGAAACGGATTGTTCTCCGGTTCCGTGATGCGCCGCGCACCCATCTGCTCCGCCAGAATGCGCGCGAGCGAAGATTTGCCGGCCCGGATCGGCCCCTCAACCGCGATCCAGCGAGGTAGATCAAATAGCTTTGCCATAGCGAAGAAAAATCGAAGTTAGCATGGAGCCGAATGCGGCGCAAGTGCCCCTGCGTGCTCCACCAAATTCACGCATGCTCCGCTAAACTCGTGAAAATGTTTGCAGCGATCGCATCGACGGCAGCAGTGGCAGGGCTCGCAGCGGGCGGGTACGCCTATGCCGCGATGTGGCCCACGTCCCAGATTTTCGGCCACACTATCATTGCCGGCAATAACCCACTCGAAATCGCACTAACTTTCGACGATGGCCCCAATGGAATCGACACGCTCCGCCTCCTGGAAGTTCTGGCGCGGCACAATGTTCGCGCGACGTTCTTCGTCATCGGCAGATTCGCCCGGCAACGGCCCGATATCGTCCGTTCGATAGCCGCCGCTGGACACCTTATCGGCAATCACACCATGACGCATCCGCTGCTGGTAACGCGAAAGCCCAGCGTAGTCCGGCAGGAACTACGGGACGCCAACGCCGCTATCGAAGATGCGCTAGGCGAACCGGTAAAATTCTTCCGCCCACCGCATGGGGGGCGCCGTCCCGATGTTCTTCACGCCGCCCGGGAACTTGGCCTCAAGACCGTGCAGTGGAATGCCATGGGGTACGACTGGAGCGCAAA
>JBBPYY010000014.1:0-5142 GCA_038199445.1 Terriglobales bacterium
AGGAAGAATCAAGCCGTCGAGCCCGTTCAGTTGCTCGGCCACGCGCACCATGACAGGCTCCGCGGCGGCTTTTTTTAGAGCGACCGCGTGCGCGTCAAAGTCTCCTTGAATTGCCAATACTCCCACGCGCACCGGGCCACGCGGCGGCAGATTGCTACCAGCCACGAGTCTGCAACAGCGCCGACTGATCCAGAGCCGCGATGGCCAATCCCTTCATTGCGCCGGTGCATTCCTCGCTCGTCTCCATCAGCACCTTTGCGTCGTCGAAGAAGGTCGTCGCACGCACGATCGCGCGTGCGCGAATCTCCGCCTCTGCGGCCGGGGCGAAGGTGTAGCTATCGCTCATGAAAATTCCTGAGCCGACAAAAACGGCTTCAGCACCAAGTTGACGTACCAGCGCCGCATCAGCCGGAGTCGCGATTCCGCCGGCAGAGAAGTTTGGAACAGGCAGCTTGCCGGTGCGAGCAACCATCCTGACCAGGTCATAGGAAGCGCGATGTTCCTTGGCCGCCGCGTACAGTTCTTCCTCACCCAGCACGGTCAGCGCGCGCATATCTTTCACGATCTGGCGCATGTGCTTCACGGCATGCACGACGTCTCCGGTGCCGGCTTCGCCCTTGGTGCGAATCATCGCTGCGCCCTCAGAAATGCGTCGAAGCGCCTCACCCAGATCGCGCGCGCCACACACAAACGGCGTCTTGAACACGTGCTTGTCGACGTGGTGCAGCTCATCGGCCGGAGTCAACACTTCCGACTCATCGATGTAATCAACGCCGAGTTCCTGCAGCACCTGCGCCTCGGCGAAGTGACCGATGCGGCACTTTGCCATCACGGGAATCGAAACCGCAGCCATGATTTCGCGAATCTTCTTGATAGATGCCATGCGGGCCACGCCGCCCTCGGCGCGAATCTGCGCCGGCACGCGCTCGAGCGCCATCACCGCGACCGCTCCAGCGCGTTCGGCGATCTCGGCCTGCTGCGCGTCCGTCACATCCATAATGACGCCGCCTTTGAGCATCTCGGCCAGGCCCAGTTTCAGACGGGGGTCCGCGGTACCGCTAACATTGCTACCGTTGCTTCCGTGCTGTCCTGCATTTGCCATTTTCGGTCTCCACGCTTGCGGCAAACGAAGCGCCGCGAACCCCTAAGTTTAACAGTTAGGCGCGGTATCGATTTTGTAAGCGCTGTGTCGACTTTCAGAAGGCTAACGCCGATTGCGCTGCATTCGCCGCAAAAAACGCCTGCCCTAGCGCTTGGCGGGCGATCCTAAGTGCTTGGCAAACATTGCCGCCGGATCAATCGCAATAAAAAGTCCAGTGCTGCTTGCCAACAGATCGCCAGCCTCGCTTCGAATTTCTCCTACGCGGAAGTGCTTGCGTCCGTCTGCGACCCCCTCGGCGGCGCGGCCCGAAATGAACAGCGGAACCGCCAGGGGAACTGGGCGCAGGTAGTCGATTTCCATCCGCCGGGTGAGCGCTACCAGCCCGTACAGCTTGTTCACTTTGCCCATCGCCTCATCCAGGATGGTGGCGATGATGCCGCCGTGGACGTGGCCGGGCGGTCCCTCGAACCTCCTGGGTACCCGCACCTGGCAAGCCACTGTCCGGGCGACCTCATCGGCGGTGAACTTCAGGCGGAGCCCATTCCGGTTTCCAGCTCCACACCCGAAGCAGAGATTGCCCACAATTTCAGGGTAGGTGGCTTCCAGTACATGGCCTTCAGCGGAGTTCGATTTCATTCTTTGAGCCCCTCAGGTCTACACTGTTGGTGCTGTCTCAATCATCCGTCGCTAAGTTGAGTAAAATGAGCAAGGAAAAATGAACACTTCATGTAGCAGCATTAAAACGTTTGATGTTGTACACAATGGTTCAAACTTGAAAATACTTAATGTGTCAGTGCAGGAATATGCTGTATATCGCTGAATTTGAATAATTAGGGTAAATATTAGCATGTTAAACCCAAGGCCCTCGTTATTCGCATCATGTCTGATAACACATATTCTGTCCGTTTAAAATGACCGCAAATATCCCTGTCACCGACCGCTGACCCAATATTTGACTGCTCTATATGTGTTGCCTTGCGGTCAGTGCCCCGAACAATCCAGCTACATTTTGTAGCGGCCGAGGTCTTCGTCGTTCAGGTTCTCAAGCCACTTGCGCAGCTCTTCGGCGGTGATGTTCTCAACGCCGGCGTTGGCCAGCTTTGAAATCCGCAGGACGTCTTCGCTGACGTAAATCGGACAGTCTGCCCGCAGCGCCAGCGCCAGCGCGTCAGACGGTCGCGCGTCGATGACGATCGGCTCGTTGTCTCGCTGCATCCAGATCGTGGCGTAGAACGTGTCGTCTTTCAGCTGGGTGATGACGACCTTATTCACCACGGCGTCGAACCCATGGACCAGGTTCCGCAGCAGGTCATGCGTCATCGGCCGAGGGGTTTCGGTCTTTTCAATCTCCAGCGCGATGGCGTTGGCTTCAAATACGCCTACCCAGATCGGCAGCACCGCATCGCTGTTCACATCCTTCAGCACGACGATGGGCATGTTCTGGACTGGGTCCATCATCAACCCACGAATTTTGACTTCGATGTCCATATCCGGTTAGACGCTCGCTGCGGCGTGAAGGGCTACTTCTTCACCCGCCAGGCTGTTGGGAAATGCCTTGGTAATGGTCACCTGACGATAGCTGCCCGGCGACGGAGGAATCGCCTGCGGCGTCGAGAAGTTTACCGGAATATTCTGCGAGCACCGGCCAATCACCTGCCCGCGCTGCGCGTTCCAGCCCTCGACCATCACTTCCATCGTCTGCCCGAGGCGCTTCGCATAGTTGACACGCTGAATCTCCCGTTGACGGTCGAGCAAAATCTGCAGGCGCTTGCTTTTTTCCTCATCGGGAATGCTGTCGAGCATGGTCAGCGCCGGCGTGTTCGGGCGCGGAGAATATTTGAACGCGAAGACGGCGTCGTAACCGACTTCTTCTAGCAGCGTCATCGTCTCTTCGAAATCTTCGGCCGTCTCGCCGGGAAAGCCGACGATGATGTCGGTCGTGAGGCTGATGGGGCGACGGGCCGACTTGATCCAAGCGACGCGCTCCTCATATTGCGCGCGCGTATAGCTGCGCTGCATGTCAGCGAGCACATGGTCGCTGCCCGACTGAATAGGCAGGTGCACGTGATCACAGAGCGTCGGCGATGCATCGATCGCTTCAACAATATCGCGGGTGAAGTCGCGCGGATGCGAAGTCGTAAAACGTACCCGGCGGATGCCGGGGACTTCGCCAACCGCAGTCAGCAACTCGGCGAACGACTGCTTCCCTTCCGGGTCGCGATAGCTGTTTACGTTCTGCCCCAGCAACTGAATCTCCGTATACCCCAGCCCGGCGATGCGACGCGCTTCTTCGAGCACGCTGGCGACGGTGCGGCTGCGCTCTTTGCCGCGCGTAAACGGAACGACACAGTAGGCACAGAACTTGTCGCATCCCTCGATGATGGTGATGTAGGCGCGATGCGGATTGGTGCGAGCGGTGAATTCCGTCTCGAAGGTCTGATCGGTCTTGCGGTCATCGAGGCCCGTGACGCGCGTCTCCCCTGCTTCCAGCCGGGCGAGCATCTCGGGCAGTTTGCGATAGGAAGCAGAGCCCGAGACCAGGGACACATAGGGCGCACGCTCAAAGATTTTCTCGCCTTCCTGCTGGGCGACGCAGCCGAGGACGCCGAATTTCGCGCCTTGCTTGCGTAGAAATTTCGTGTCGTTGAGCCGGTTGAAGACTTTCTGTTCCGCTTTATCGCGAATCGAGCAGGTATTGTAGAGAATCAGGCTGGCATCGGACTCTTCCTCGACCTGACGGTAGCCGCTCTCAACCAGCGTGCCGACGACTTTTTCTGAGTCGTGCGCGTTCATCTGACAGCCGAAGGTTTCGAGATAAAAAGTCTTTTCCACCGCTTGAGTATAGCGGACTCAATTTGTCGCCCGGCTTCGTTCGTGCATGTGGAAGGCTGTGCGGCTTGCTGTGGCTCTGAGTGGTGACCCTGGGAAGATTCGAACTTCCGACCTGCGGTATGCCGGCCACAGGCCGCTCAAAGATTGGCTGCTTCGCGCGACACCTCTATCCACGTTTCGGGAAGCTTGCGCTTCGGATGCTTGGTATCGACGAAGAGCACGTACAGCTCCTGAAGTCGCCCCTCGAACTGGGATAGCTGAATATTGATAGTGCTGCCGTCATCCAAAAATATCCAGAGATTTCCGACGGACTCCCTCTGCGATTTCGGATTAGGATGCTCCGGTTCGGGTGCTTGCAGGATTAGGCTGAGGCTGACACCATTAGCCCCGCATGGACCTTCGGCGACGACCTTAGTCCGGCTGATATCGGCATCTCGCCATTCGTCATTGGCCTGCAGGATGTCGCGCACCCAGCCCATCTCACGCTCTGTCAGCGGCCGAGGTTCGATGCTCTGAACTTCGTCTATAACCTCGCCGCCGCGTTCTCCGAAGATGTTACGAAGGTTTTCCCAACGCATGTTCACCTTACTTTTGAAGAGCAGAACCCATAACATTCGGCCGTGTATCGGAGTGGTGACCCTGGGAAGATTCGAACTTCCGACCTGCGGTTTAGGAAACCGTTATGAACCCTCTTGCACAAGCCCGCATGCGGTCGCATACGTATAGCAAGTGCTTCACTTATAGAGCAATACACACAATCTAAAATTGCACTAGACTGCATGACGCTGCATCGTTCTTTCGTACAAAGCGGCACCAAGAGTGGCACTAGCTAGCTTTACGCTGGCATTGCACAAGTCAGCGCTCCGTCGGCCGTCAACTGCACAATAAGACGCTCCGTATCTTTAGGAGCGCTTTGGCGCAAGAAGACAGCAAAACCTCGAGAGTTTGCCCGATGCGACGAAGGATACCCGCGACCGGTCCGAGACCGTGAAGCGCCATCAACGTAACTCGGCAGTCAGGCGGGCTCCTTTCAGAGCACTGAGGTATCCTCGGCAGGGGTTAGCGTGATTGCTCGTCGAAACGGCTGCGCTTCTCAGGCTATCTCGACCAAATCTTAACCTCAAGCCTGTCCCGCACGGGATGGACAATACTCGGTAGGCCATCTCATTAATCAGGCGAGCAAAAGGGCTTCATATCAATTGAGATCG
>JBBPYY010000015.1:0-26612 GCA_038199445.1 Terriglobales bacterium
CGCAAATCGTCGCAAGGCAACATTGAAGAATTCCTGCACAACTTGATAGCTGACCAGGCCTTTGCGGGTCGCAATCGCGTCGCGTATCAACGCTTCCGCAATCTTCGCTTTCGATGGAAAGCTGGTGTTCAGGGAGTAAACGAACACATTGGTATCCAGAAAATATCTATCGCTCATTCATCTCGTCTCGCGTGAACGTCCGCCCCGCATTCACATCTTTCTTCAGACGCTTCATCAGACGGTCGTATTCCTGAACATTGCCCGAGTGAGCCGTGAACTGAAGGAGCCACTCGCGGAAGGCGACATTCAAGGTTGTGTGTTGAACGCGAGCCATGATGCGCGCCTGCTCGATAAGCTCTTCATCGGCGCTAAAGGTAATGTTTTTCATACGAAAGTAGTGTACACGATTTTCGTGCGAACATAGACTCGACTCATCCTCCATTTATCCTCAAGCGTGGCAAAAAACACCTCCACACTTCTCGTTCACGGCGGCGCCTGGGACATTCCTGACAGCGACGTCGAAGCGCATCAGCACGGTGTGGCCAAGGCCCTCGACGCTGGTTACGCGCTACTCGAACGTGGAGCCACCGCGGTCGACGCTGTCGAAGCCGCAGTTGTCGTCCTCGAAGATGATGAGACCTTCGACGCGGGTCGTGGCAGCTTTCTCACGCGGGATGGGCGGGTGCAGCTCGACGCGCTGCTGATGGACGGCGGCAGCACGGGCCAGCTCAAAGCTGGTGGAGTCGCCTGCGTGGAACGCCTGCGCAATCCCATCCGCGCGGCGCGTTTGGTCCTCGAAAAAAGCACGCATGTCTACTTCGTCGCGCAAGGCGCAGAAGAGTTCGCCGCTTCTTACGGCATGCCGCTCATCGCCAACTCCGAACTCGTCATCCCGCGCGAACTCGCGCGTCTGAAGCAGGCGCACGCCGATGAAGCCGCGGGGAAACCGGACCGCACGTTCGCGGGCAGCGCAGCCGTGCCGGCGATGAATTCGCACGACACCGTAGGCGCGGTCGCGCTCGACACCCACGGCAACCTCGCCGCCGCCACCTCGACAGGTGGCACGCTGAACAAAGCGCCCGGCCGCGTCGGCGATTCCTCGCTGATCGGTTGCGGGTGCTATGCCGACAACCGCTCCGCGGCTGTTTCCCTGACCGGCTGGGGCGAGCCGATTATGAAACTCGTGCTCGGCAAGTGGGCGACCGACCGAGTGGAACTCGGGCGCTCTCCCGAACAAGCCGCGCCCGACGCCATCCAGTATTTGCATGCGCGGCTCGGCGGACACGGCGGCATGATTCTGCTCGGGCCCGACGGGCGTTTCGGTTTCGCGCACAATACGCCGCGCATGGCGTGGGGCGTGCGCAATGAGAAAACGCGCGAAGTCGGCATTCGCATCGAGTAGCTGCAATGGAAGACAGCAAAGAATCCACGCCACTGGTCGCATTCGGCGTCCTCGACATGCGGGTCGGGCGCATCGTGCGCGCCGAACCGAACGAACGCGCACGCAAGCCCGCGCACAAGCTATGGATCGATTTCGGACCGGAGTTAGGCACCAAAACGTCGAGCGCCCAGATTGCCCCACTCTACCCGGTCGAGACTCTGCCGGGACGCCTGGTGGTCTGTGCCGTGAACCTGGGCACCCGCAACATCGCCGGTTTTCTGTCTGAAGTTCTTACTCTCGGCCTCCCTGACGCTGACGGCAACATCGTCCTGCTCGAGGCGGAACGCAACGTCCCGCTCGGTGGCAGAGTTTTCTAGACGTTCGACGCAGCATCCGGCCCTTCTTGGGACGGGTACCCCTATACGTCACAATGGTCTTCGTTTCAGTAGCCGACCCGCAGTGGATCGGCTTTTGGCGTAAGTTCCCTGTATGGGGCTAGGAATTACTGTTGCGTGGTGGCAACGTATGTTATTCGGGTTTGCGGCACTGGTCATTACTTTGCTGCTCACGATTGTTTCGATCACTATCAGGGACTTCTGGCGCGAGCCGGACCTTCAATGGTTCAACGGTGGAGAAATGCAGGTCGTTGGTTACGTTGGGATCATTGGCGGAATCGCTGTTCTCGCGACATACATTTTTTTTGTTGTTCCTCTCGTCCTGCTTTGGCCAGCATTGTCGCAGCCGAAGCATTGGTACGCGATGCTGTGCGTCGCGATGCTCTGGCCCCCCCTCTTCCAGGAGATCATTGAGCGGGACCGTCCATCGATGGTCTTCCGAGAGATCCGTCGTTTCCCTGGCCTTTACGGCTGGCCGGAGCTCTTCGCCTTATGCTCTTGCGGCTGCTATGTGTTGTTGATCCGATGGCAGCATCGCCGCCTCAACGCGGGATAAAAACGTCAAAAAATTTGCGATAAGGGTTTCTGCCGGCTTAGTCCCCGCAAAACGCGCTGGACAAATGAATCGCCGCTCATCTATAAACCAGCGTTCGCCCAAATCAGTCGGAGTTCCCTCGCGAGTGGGTTTTAAGGATGAGTATTGTGATGAAGAATTTTGCAATCAGCCGCGTCGCAGCGGCCTTTTTGATGATGGGTCTATTTCTGCTCGGCCCCGCCCCCAACCTTCTTGCACAGAATGCCGCGAGCGGCGACCTGCGCGGCTATATCCGCGACCCGCAGGGCGCGGCCATTCCAAATGCCACGGTGCTCGTCGAAGACCCGAATCGAGGATTCTCGCGTACTGTCACCACCGACGGCGCTGGCTTTTATCAGGTGCTGCTGCTGCCGCCGGGCGACTACACGGTAACCGCTTCGGCACCGGGATTCGGCAAGCTGATCAATCGCGGCGTGAACGTAACCACCGGTCAGAACGCGGATCTCGCGCTGACCCTCAAGATTGCCAGCGCTACTGAAGAAGTCACGGTCAACGCAAACGCGGAGATTATCGAGACGGAGAAAAGCGCTCAGTCAACCACGGTCGATGAGCAGCGCATTGAAAACCTGCCCATCAACGGGCGCAACTACATCAACTTCACCTTGACGAATTCGCAGGTCACGCGCGACGCAGCGCCGAGTGTCGGCGCGATTCCGACCACCGGGCTTAATTTCGGTGGCGCACGCGCCCGTTCCAACGCAGTGAATATCGATGGTGCAGACAACACGGATTACATCGGCAACGGAAATCGCTCCACGCTTTCGCAAGAGGCTGTCCAGGAATTCCAGATTCTCACCAACAGCTTTCCAGCGGAGTATGGCCGCGCCTCTGGCGGAGTCGTAAACATCGTTTCCAAATCCGGCGCGAACGATCTGCATGGGTCGGCGTTCGGCTTCCTGCGCAATCGCAATATCCAGGCGACCAACCCCTTCTCGACGGTGAAAGACCCGGCTTACACGCGCGTCCAGGCGGGCTTCACCATTGGCGGGTCCATCCTCAAGGACCGTACCTTCTACTTCTTCGGCACAGAGATTACGCGCCGCGAAGAGACGGGTTTTTCCGACATCGGAAACAACAACTTTGGTTTAGTAAATATCGATGCGTCGAAGTTCTTCGGCGCCCCGCCCGGCGCCCTCACCATCCAGGGAACACCGCAGCAAGCGGCGTTTCTCAACTCTGTTCCCGCCGCCATCGCGCCCAGGTTTGAGAAATATGCCGCGTTGATCGGCTCCAGCTCATCCCTGGCAGTCAACGGCGCAAATCCCGCTTTCCTGGCGCCGATCTTCGGTCCCAAAAATTTCTCAACCTCGGGTGCAGCGACGCCCGCATCTTTCGTGCCGCTGCAATCGCTGATCGGCAACTTCCCCATCAGCGAGAAGACTGAGGTCTACTCCTTGCGCATTGACCACAAGCTGACGCAGAGCCAACAGCTTTTTGTTCGCGCCAATGTCAGCCCGAGCACGATCACGGGGATTGAAGAGAACGCGGCGAATCAGAACTTCGGCGAGAACTCCGCCTCCCGCACCGCGCAGCAGCGTTTTCACGACTTCTCGCTGGTTGGGCAACACACCTGGGTGTTGACCCCGAGTCAAGTGAATGAGCTTCGCATTCAGTACTCCCGTCACCCGATCGAGTTTGCAAACGCGAATAGCACCGGTGGCAGCGGCGTCGCGGTAAACATCCCGGGCTTCTCTTACTTTGGCAAGACGCCCTATTCCGTCATCGACCGCATCGAGAAACAGGTACAGGTGCAGGACAACTACACGCTCGTTCATGGCGGGCACAGTTTCAAGTTTGGCGTCGACGGGCGCTACATCCCAATCAATTTCAAACAGGGTCAGCTGTACTCGGGCGGCGACTACAGCTTCGGTACGCTTTCCGCCGGTTCACTGAACGCGCAGCTTCAAGGTTTGCCGGACTTCTCGCCCGTCCAGGCCTATGGTCTCGGCATCCCGCAATCCTTCGTGCAGTCCGTTGGCTTGACCAGCCTCAGACTCAGCCTCAAAACGATCGGGGCCTACGCGCAGGACTCGTGGAAGATCTCGCCGAAGCTGACCGCGAACTACGGCTTACGTTATGACGTAACCGGCTACCCGGTTCACACACCGATCAATGCGAATAGTACCGCGGCAGAGAAAGCCTTCGGCGTCGGCGAGGGATTTCCCACCCGGCTGAATAACTTCGCGCCTCGCCTCGGCCTTGCGTTCGATCCGCACGGCGACGGTCGCACGGTGATTCGCGGCAGCTATGGAATCTACTTCGACCGCATCCCCGGCAGTCTCGAGTTGCAGGCCATCAAGTTCAACACGAACGACATTCCCATCGTCATCCTCGCAGGTGGCAATCCTTGTCCTATCGCTGGCGGTGCCGCGAGCCCAACCAATCTGAACGCGACCAATACCTTTCAGGGAACGCTGGGCAACGCGAACTGTATCGGCGCCGCGGCGAGTGCGGGCCTGGGATATCTGGCTGGCGAACAACGATTCATCGCCAACAACAATAACTCGCTCTTCACGAATCAGAACTACCTGGCCGCCGGATTTCCGCTAGCGATCCTGCCCTCCGGTCTTCCGTCAGACTCGCACTTCTCCACGCCCTACGCGATCCAGGGTTCGTTCGGTGTCGAGCGCGATCTCGGCCACAATATGTCGCTCAATGTTGCGTACACCTTCAACGGTGGGCGCCATCTGAACCGGCCGATTAACGCCGATCCGGTCAGTCCCCAGTTCCTGTTGAACAACTGGGAGCGCGCAAACGCCGCGGTCCAGGCCGGCACCGCAGGCGTCTTTCCCGGCACGCCCCAATCAGCGGTCTCCGGGCTGAATGTCAACCCACTGACAGTCGCGACCGCTGCGGGGACGATCCCTTGCGGCTTTGGGCCAGCCGGGCCATACATCGCGCCTCCGGTCGTAAATTTCTTCCGCCGTGCCGGCCTGAATACGTCGCTCTCCAACGCCCTGACCGCTGTCGGCGCTGGACAATGCGTGGCGCTGGCGCAGCAAATTATCGCGGCCGACGGGCTCGGCGTGGGAGTGCCGGTGAACTTCAGCGATGTCACTCCGAACCGCACCAATGGCACCTCGAACTACAACGCCCTCTCGGTGAATCTGCGCAAGCGATTCTCGACCCATTATGAATATCTCGCCAGCTACACGTGGTCGCATGCCATCGACGATTCGACCGATGTGGTTTCAGTCTCTGAAGGCCCGCAGAGTGAATTTGCAGCAAATGCCGAGCGCGCGAACTCCAGCTTCGATCAGCGGAACCGTTTCGTGCTGAGCGGAATCTACAATTCTGAAAGAGTCGCGGGCGACGGCTTCGTCTCCAAGGCGTTCAGCCACATCACGGTGGCCCCAATTATCGAGCTTTCTTCCGGTCGCCCGTTCAATATCCTGACTGGTGTCGATACCAACTTCAACTTCACTCCACTTACCGATCGTCCGAGTGTGGTTGCCGGCACCTCGACGCCAAACAACTGCGGCACCACGCCGGTTGCGTCGAAGTACTCGCCCAGCGGCTTCCTCAACCTGCCGTGCTTGATCGATGACAATCCTTTTGACGGCACCTTCAATGGGAACGTGAACGGCACGCTTGGCCGCAATGCTGGGACCCGCCCATATGTTGTTTTCACTGATTTGCGCCTGGGCAAGGCGATCAACTTTACCGATCGCGTTCACCTCGATCTACTCGCGGACGGATTCAACCTGATTAATAAATTCAATGTGCTCGATGTGAACCTGCTCTTCGACCAGGCGGGCAAGCCGACAGCCGCATATGACCCGCGGCAATTCCAGTTCGGCGCAAGACTCTCGTTCTAGTCGAGACAATCGGTTCGGCTCGGAGGACCTCGTTGCTGGAGGTCCTCTTTCTCTCTGCCGAAGCGTGCACTGTCTACAATCTGTGCATGCTGATTCTTGCTTCCGCATCGCCGCGTCGCCGCGAACTGCTCGCGCAAGCGGGATATATCTTTCATGTGCTTCCGGCGCATATCCCCGAGCACCGGCATGCCGGAGAGGCGCCCGTTGCGTTTGCGACGCGCCTCGCTTGCGAAAAAGCAGAGGCGGTGTTTCGCGATAAGGAGCGGGATCGTGGAGACGATCCCGACCCTCTAGTCGTGCTTGGCGCAGACACCATCGTGCTGGTGGGCGATGAGGTGTTGGGCAAGCCCGTCGACGCGGCGGACGCCGTGCGCATGCTTCATCTACTCAGTGGGAAGACACACCAGGTCATTACCGGTGTGGCGGTTGCGAGTGCATCTGGGTTGGAATCAACGGCAGAGTCAACAACCGTTGCGATGGACGCGATTTCAGAACAAGAAATTCTGAATTACGTTGCGAGTGGCGAGCCCATGGACAAGGCAGGCGCTTATGCGATTCAAGGCCGCGCAGGCCGCTGGATTCCCCGCATCGAAGGCTGCTATTTCAATGTGGTCGGCTTGCCGCTGTCTGCGGTCGCTAAATTGTTGAATAAGACACAGTCACTGTTACAAGTAGGTAAAGAATAGTCCGAATATGTAACTGTACAAGCGGTTTGAATCTAGAAGTCGGCGATCATTGCGGCGAGCAAAGCGGTTCTGGGCGCAAGCTGTTCCAGCAAAACAGATTCATTGCGGGCGTGCGCGCCTTCTCCAACCGCTCCCATGCCGTCCAGGGTGGGGATGCCAAGTGCCGCAGTGAAATTTCCATCCGAGCCGCCGCCGGTGGCAGCCTTCTCGAGCGTCAACCCGATTTGCGCTGCGAGGTCACGAGCTTTTTCGAAAAGCGCGGCGCCGGCGCGAGTGCGTTCCATTGGAGGTCGATTGATGCCGCCGGCCCACGTCAGCTTGCAGGCCTTGTCGTGCGCGCGCAGGCCGCGAAGCCGGCGATCGATGCGCCTTCCATCGGCGGAGCGCGCTATGCGGACATCGACTTCGGCCCACGCCTCTGCAGGAACCACATTCGATTTCGTTCCGCCGCCAATGACGCCCACGTTTACGGTCACGCCGCGTTCCGGCTCCACGAAATGGCGGATGGACTCGATCTGCCGCGCTAATTCCAGTACGGCCGAGTGGCCGCGCTCGAAATCGACCCCACTGTGGGACGCGATGCCCTCGACGTGCAGTTTGTATTGGCCTACGCCCTTGCGCGCGGTTTTGTACGCGCCGTGCAGGCCCTGAGCGGGTTCGAGCACAAAAACCGCTTCGCATTCTTGCGCGATTTGTTCCGTAAGCGGCCGAGAGGCTGGGCTGCCGATCTCTTCATCTCCGACCAATAGCATGCGCACGGGGCGGGCTAACCCATTCCACTGGAGCAAGTTGACCGCCTGCAGGCCGATGGCGATTCCGGCTTTCATGTCGAGAATTCCCGGGCCCGAAACGCGTTTCTTTTCGATCTTGTATGGCATCGATGCAAGGGTGCCTTTTGGCCACACTGTGTCGAGATGGCCCAGCAATAACAAGGGTTTCAGCGGTGAACGCCCGGGTCCGATGCGCATTTCCAGGCAATCGCCGTGGGTGGTCTGGCGGTGACGGCGAACGCCCCAGCCAAGGGATTTAGCGGTGCTCATCAGCCAATTAACGGCGGTGTCTACGGCCGCTTTGTCGTCGCTGGGAGACTCTAGACGAACCAGATCAGCCAACAATTGCAGGGTGCTCGGCTGAGCTCTTTTTGCCGCGCTCTGCAGCGCGCGTATGTCGCAAGTCGTTGGCATGGGGACAGTTATACCGGATTGCTGGTTTAGAGTGTCAAGTATTTCGCGCGAGTTGGCACCACGGTTTGTGGTTTATTTACCACATTGCAGTGTTCGCGGCGAGGATTACGCTTATGGTGGCACCGGCACTTTTAGATGGTTATACTGCGGTGCTCGATGGTGAATGAGATGGTTTACGCCTAACGAACAGACAATTCGCGCCGGTTTCGCGCTGGCCGGAGTCGGCCTGCACAGTGGGGCACCGGTGTCGATTCGGCTGCTGCCGGCCAGTGCGGGATCGGGCATCGTTTTCCGCCGCACCGACCTGGATAACTTTGAAATTCCCGCGACGCACCGGACCATCGCAAGGGTCAGCTACGCGACCAGCCTGATGAAGCAGGGCGTACTGATTTCCACGACGGAGCATTTACTTTCCGCGTGTATCGGCTGCGGAGTAGATAATCTGGTCGTCGAAATCGATAACCTGGAATTGCCGATTCTCGACGGGAGCGCCGCGCCATATGTGGATGCTTTTCGCCGCGCGGGATTGAAGCAGCAGCGCCGCCGGCGCGAATATCTCCGGGTGTTGAAGCCGGTGGAAGTGCGCGAGGGGACGAAGTTTATCGGCGCATATCCCGCATCGGGTTACAGCGTGTCGTACGCAATAGATTTTCCCTCTCCCATCGGAGCGCAATCGATTGAGGTCGACCTGGCTGGCGGAGATTACGCGAAAGAGATCGCTCCAGCGCGGACCTTCGGATTCAAAGAGGATGAGCAGAACCTGCGCAATATGGGATTGATACGGGGTGTCAGCGACACCAGCGCGATCATATTGACGCGCAAGGGCGTCGAGAACGGCCCGCTACGTTTCCCTGACGAATTCGTTCGCCACAAAGTGCTGGACCTGATTGGCGACCTCGCATTGGCCGGGCGCAGTTTGATCGGCCGCATCGTCGCTGAACGTGCCGGCCACGCGATGCACACTGCGCTGGTGTCACGGCTGCTGCGGGATCGCACGGCGTGGGAGCTGGCCAGGGATTTCGGGGACAGCCAGGATATTGGGGACAGCGAGGCCGAAAAAGTGAGGGACCACGCTAGGGACGAGGGCGCGCGCGAGTCTGCGACCCATGCGGGACGGCTGCAACCGGCGCGCGTTTGATGCATTTCCGGCTCCGGTTCCTCTAGACCCCCGCAATGTCACTCTTCAACAGCTTCGTGCGGGTGCCCGCGATGGTGGTGCGGCATCGTGCCCGCGCCTATCCGCACATGCGCATCATGGACACCGATCGCGTGATGTTCCGCGTGTGGCCCCAGGACATCGACTGGAACATGCACATGAATAATTCGCGCTATCAGTCGTACATGGACTACGGCCGTTTTCGCGCGGTGGCGCGGTGCGGGGTGATGGACCGCGCGCTGGGTAAGGGATGGGCTCCCCTGGTCGGGGGAGTGCTGATGACGTTCCGGCGCTCGCTGCATTTGTGGGAGCGATACACGCTCGATACCCGCATCCGGTGCTGGGATGAGCGCTGGTTTTATATCGAACAGAATTTTTACGGGCGCGAGGGGCTGGCGACCACCGCTTGGGTGAAGGCGCTGTTTCGCGACTTGAAGACAGGCAATGTGCCTCCCCAGCAGCTGCTGGAGTCGGTTGAGCCGGGCATTGTTTCGCCGGAGTTGCCGCGGTCGATTGTGGAATGGAATGAGAGCACGCGCGACCAGCTGGCGGGGGCCAACGCCGGGTCGAAGATCGGGATAAAGCCGTGACGCTCGCGGCCATCGGGCTGGGATCGAATCTCGGGGACCGCGAGGCGAATCTGCGGCAGGGTATTGCCGGTTTGAAACGGCTCGGCGAGGTGACGGCGGTTTCTTCATTTTATGAGACTGAACCGGTGGGATACACGGATCAGCCGCTGTTTTTGAATGCCGCTGCTCTGCTTGAATCGGAACTGGAGCCGGTGGCTTTGCTGCACGCGTTGCTTGAGATCGAGCGCGCGGCGGGGCGAGATCGCGGGAGCGGGCCGGCGAAGGGTCCGCGGACGCTGGACTTGGATTTGCTGTTGTATGGGGATTGCATTCTGTCTTCGGCTGCGCTGACGTTGCCGCACCCAGAGATGCATTTGCGACGGTTTGTGCTGGAGCCGCTGGCGGAGATTGCTTCGAGGATGGTTCATCCGGTTTTGGGGAGGACGATTGGGGATCTGCTACGGGGATTGCCGAAGGATTCGGAAGTTTGACGCTGATTTAAGTGGGAGCGTGTATATCAGATGCGTTCTTTTTAATCAGAAGTTGCGATTTTCCGCCGACTCCGGTTCTAGCTTGGTTAATGAACGTCGGAAGACATGCTGCACTTTCATGCTTGTATAAGTCACCGATTCATTTCTTGAAATTCAACCGCTTAATAACTCGCCCCGATAACAACCAGGGCGTAAAGCAGCTTCTGTTGAACGGAGACCATGGCGGTATTTAAGACCGAACCAACTAATGCGCAGGCACTTGCGGCGCTCATTTTTGGCCTCCCCTATGCCGGTGTATGCATTCCGGCTTGCATCGGGGGAGCGGTTAGCGTGGCGGCGTTAAGTCAGTTCTCTATGGGGTATTTCCTCTTTACCGTCGCTGGAATTTGGGCCATTGGTCATTGGTATTTTTCCGATCTAACAGTCGCGAAACGCCAGGAATTGAAACGGCCTAAGGTCATCAAAGACGAAGAGGGTTTTGCGCTCGCTCTCCGGGATTACAGGCGGTGGAACTGGGGCGGAATTTTGGCGATGTTCCTTCTAACTTGTGGCGCTCTGTGGTGGACGCACACAAGCAAGCTCACATATGAGAGGGACCAGGTTTCCTCTCATCTAGAAATCAAATATGAGATGGGCGAAGGGGATGTTCTGCGTTCCACTTTTACGGTGAAAAATAACAGTGGTTTTGCTATCTCGGACAGGCACGGCATTTCCTGTCTTGTAAATCTGATTGTAGGGGACGGGCAGCAGACCATACAGGGAGTGATGTTTGCTCATGTAGATAACAACTGGATCGTGCGAGGAAGTTTTGCCCCTGTCCCCTGGGCACCGACATTCCCTATAAGGGCGCATGGCGACGCACAAACAGATTCGTGCCTAAGCGCATTTAGGCTGCCTGATAACGGAAAGATCGTCTGTGCGGACCTAGTTGTTAGGTTTTCCTATTACCTAGAGGATCAACCACAGATGGAGAACGCTAAAAAGAGATTGGTATTTAGAACGGTTAGCGGTGGGAAATTAGATTGGGAAGAACAACCAGAGGAGAGCCGGCAGGACTTTTGTTACTCATACCTAAGCACAGAACATAAGAGTTTAAGGGATGCATACATGCTCACGCAGCCGAGGCATTAGGTTCAGGGTACGTTCGAATCTACTATTTTATCGCGATGCGGTGGACCCCAAGGCGACTTCTTGAGGATGACAACCTTAATTGTCTGCAGGGAGATTCGGTGGGAATGATTTATCCGTGTTTGAAACGATTTCGCGCCGCGGACTAAACTAAGTCCAGATACACACGACTGTTGTTGGGCGCGGGCGTATATACGGTGGATGCAGTGCGGACTGCGCCCGATGGTTTGTTCGGCGGCGGTTGCGGGAGAAGAGAGGGGCTGATCTCGCTGTTCACGCGGTCGTGGAGGGAAGATGAGAAGAAGCAGATCCTTCGTCGGTCTACCCATCGCTTTGCGACGGGGCCCCGAAGCGCCTCCTCAGGATGACAACCATCTTGTTTGGCGAAGAGCCACAGTTGCTTGCACGGATGGACACACCCGGGCGTGGTGACGCTGCAGAGACCGGAACCAAGACCAAGAAGATGCAGGTCCTTCGTCGGCCTACCCCATCGCTGTGCGGTGGGGCCCCAAAGCGCCTCCTCAGGATGACAACCATCTTTATTTGGCGAAGAGCCAGCGTTGCTTGCAAGGATGGACACACCCAGGCGTGGTGACGCTGCAGAGACCGGAACCAAGACCAAGAAGATGCAGGTCCTTCGTCGGCCTACCCATCGCTATGCGAGGGGGGCCCAAAACGCCTCCTCAGGATGACAACCATCTTTGTTGGCGAAGAGCCAGCGTCGCTTGCAAGGATGGACGCACTCGGGCGTGGTGACGCTGCAGAGATCGGAACCAAGATCAAGAAGATGCAGGTCCTTCGTCTTCCTACCCCATCGCTTGCCGAGGGGGCTCCAAAACACCTTCTCAGGATGACTATCCGTGTGAGGCCATCGTGTTTCAGAATGGGGAAGAATGGTCCACGGTGCCGGTGACGAAATCCATCTAGGGCAGTCATGACGCTGAATTGCATTCGCCTCTCATTGCGGGAAGCTTCGCGGCAATGACCAGAAATCGCAGCATGAACACGTTCATTACGGTAGCTTTACAACACAGCTTCCGCGAGACCCTTCGCACCTTCATCGGCTATCGCGGCGAAATGAGAAGGAGCCGGCGACTTCAGGCGTGGCCGCACGAGGGGGAATGGGCATACAGGTTGCTCTGAATCACCAGACGCGGTACCGGTACGACAGGGCGGTCTCGCTCGGTCCGCAGACGATTCGGTTGCGGCCCGCACCGCATTCTCGAACGCCGATATTGAACTACTCGCTAAACGTCACTCCGGCCGAGCATGTCCTCAACTGGCAGCTCGACCCCCACCACAATCATGTGGCGCGCCTTTTTTTTCCGGACAAGACGAATGAGTTCGTGGTGGAGGTGGACCTTGTCGCGGAGCTATCGCCCTTCAATCCGTTCAATTTTTTTCTGGAACCGGGAGTTGAAGATTATCCGTTCCAATACACGCCGGAGTTGGCCAAGGATCTCGAGCCCTATCGCTCGGTCGAGCCGGCCGGTCCATTCCTCCAGACTTTTCTCAAGAACGTTTCCTGCGAAAAGCGCGGAACCATCGGATTTCTGGTCGATGTAAATCGCAGGGTGCGAGACCAAATCGGCTATGTGACGCGGCTGGATCCAGGCGTCCAGACGTGCGAGGACACGCTGGAACAGCGCATGGGGTCGTGCCGCGATTCCGCATGGCTGCTGGTGCAGATTCTCCGGCATTTGGGAATTGCGGCACGCTTTGTCTCGGGATATTTGATTCAGATGGCGGCGGACGAGGGAGCGCCGGAAGATCTAGGCGGCCCGCAAAACGACTCCGCGGCTTTCCATGCCTGGGCGGAGGCGTATTTGCCGGGCGCGGGTTGGATCGGGATGGATCCGACCTCGGGGCTGTTCGCCGGCGAGGGTCACATCTCTCTCGTCTGCACTCCGAATGTTTCGACTGCATCGCCGATTGAGGGCACGGTCGAACCGGCGAATGTGGCTTTCGACTACTCGATGTCCGTTCGCCGGTTGAACGACGCGCCACGGCCGTCCAAGCCCTTCACCGAGGAGGATTGGGCGCAGGTCGAAAAGGTTGCGCATCGCGTGGACGCTGACCTGGAGGCGCAGGATGTACGCATGACCATGGGAGGCGAACCGACCTTCGTCGGCATCGACGAGCCCGAAAGCCCGCAATGGAACATTGATGCCCTGGGACCGATGAAGCGAACCCGCGGTCTGGCGCTCATCCAAAGCCTGCGCAAGAAGATGGCGCCCGGCGCGCTGCTGCACTACGGACAAGGCAAGTGGTATCCCGGCGAGCCGCTTCCGCGTTGGGCGCTCAGCTGCTTCTGGCGCGGGGATGGCGTTCCTGTCTGGGAGAACATCGATCTCATTGCCCGCGAAGATCAGGACTACGGCTTCGGCGCGGCCGATGCTCTTGAGTTTATGGAAGCACTCACTCGCCGTCTTCAGGTGAGCGTCGAAAACATATTGCTTGCCTACAACGCCGAAGCCGAATCGCCGGAGCCGGCTGGTTACATTTTGCCGATTCGCCGGCGGCAGCAGCCCGGCGGCCAGTTGTGCTGGTCGAGCCAATTGTGGTTCCATCGCCCGGAGCGCCTGCTGCTGACGCCAGGCGATTCGCCCATAGGCTTTCGCATAGCAACCGAGTCGATGCCGTGGGTGGCACCGGATCAACTGAAGTACGAATTCGAGGCTGCGCCCTTTACAAACCGGGAAAAACTTCCATTACGCCCGGCCCGGCGCGTGGATCTTTTCCAGAGAATCCCCGGGGTCGATCCGCTGCCCGCCCTGTCGAGCCCATCCGAAACAGCGACAGAACTGATCCGGCCATCGCTATGCGTGCAGGCGCGAGAGGGTCGCGTGCATGTGTTTCTGCCGTATGCATCCAAGCTCGGAGATTATCTCGACCTGCTCGCGGCTGTCGAAGACACGTGCGAGTATCTGCACAAGCCGGTATGGCTGGAGGGCTACGCTCCGCCTTCCGATCCGCGGCTGCGATCGTTCAGCGTCACTCCCGATCCTGGCGTGCTGGAAGTCAACCTCCCGCCCGCGAGCACCTGGGACGAGCTCGAACGGATCCACACCGTGCTCTACGAGGAAGCGCGCCTGCACCGGTTGACCGCCGAGAAATTCGCCTACGACGGCAGTCATATCGCTACAGGCGGCGGCAGCCATATCGTGATCGGCGGAGCGAGCGTCCTGGACAGTCCCTTCATGCGCCGCCCGGACCTGCTGCGCAGCATCGTCACGTTCTGGCAGCACCATCCGTCGCTGTCATATTTGTTTTCCGGCATGTATGTCGGGCCGACGAGCCAATATCCACGTGTGGACGAGGCGCGCATGGATGCCTTATACGAGTTGGAGATCGCATTCCGGCACCTGCCGGCGAGCGACTGCCCGCCGTCTGTCGTGGATGGATTGTTCCGCGATCTGCTGGTGGATGTGACGGGAAACTCACACCGCGCCGAGCTCTGCATCGACAAGCTCTATCCGCCGGAAGGTCTCGGGCTGCGTAGTGGCCTGCTCGAAATGCGTGCCTTCGAAATGGCTCCGCATGTCAGGATGGGACTTGTAGAGATGCTACTCATCCGCGCTCTGGTCTGCATGTTTTGGAAACAGCCCTACGAAGGCAGCTTAGTCCGTTGGGGCACCATGCTCCACGACCGGTTCATGCTGCCGCATTTTGTGCAGCGCGACTTTTCCGATCTGCTGGATATGTTGCGCCGGGCCGGCTACTCCTTCGAGGAGAAATGGTTTGCTGCCCAGCTGGAGTTCCGCTTTCCGAAGATCGGGTCGATCACTGCGGAGGGACTCGAACTCGAACTACGTCATGCGCTCGAGCCTTGGAATGTGCTTGCGGAAGATACTTCTTCCGGGCGGACAGTTCGGAGCGTCGACTCATCGCTCGAACGGATCCAGGTGATGATGGCCGGGTTCACGACAGACTCCCGCTACGTGGTGGCATGCAATGGGCGCAGGGTGCCGCTCCATCCCACGGGCGAGCCTGGAAAGGCGGTCGCAGGCGTACGGTACCGCGCGCGACGCCTGTCGGAGGCGCGACACCCCACTATCCCGGTACACGCTCCCCTTGTCTTCGACATGATCGACGTGTGGAAAGAGCGCTCGATTGGCCGCTGCACCTACCATACTGGGCCACCCGACGGCCGCATCGACACGGCCCGGCCAGCTAATGCAACGGAGGCCGAAGGCCGCCGGCAGGAACGCTTTCAACAGGCGAAGCCTCCGTCCGTTCCGATGGCAGTGCCGCAGAACGAGACGAACCCGGTCTGCCCTATGACTCTGGATCTGCGGTTACCGGGGTCCCCGGAAAATACCCAGCTCAGAACGCCGAGGCTTGTCCCATGACCGTGGATCTCTATCAGACTCCACTCCGCTTCGGCGCTGCCTATGACGAATTGTCGGCCGATGGCGTTACTCCGCGGCCGCACTGGACCCACCTGATGAATTCGCTGCGGGCGATCGGCCCTGAGGAGCTGGAGCGACGCTGGGGCCGCGCCGAGCGCCGCATTCGCGAGAATGGGATCACATACAACATTTACAGCGATCCGCTCGGGGCCAATCGGCCCTGGAAGCTCGATATCGTGCCCCTAATGATTGCGGCGGATGAGTGGCGCTACATCGAAGCGGGCATCATTCAGCGCGCCCAGTTGTTGAACCTGCTCCTCGAGGATCTATACGGGCCCCAAGAGCTGGTGGCGCAGGGCCGCTTTCCCGCCGCGCTTCTCTACGCCAATCCCGCATTCCTTCGACCCCTCGTACGCGTGCCTGTTCCTGCGCAGAGTTATCTGCACATGATGGCCGTCGACCTTGCTCGTTCGCGAGACGGGCAGTGGTGGGTGCTGGCGGATCGCACGCAGGCGCCTTCAGGCAGCGGCTATGCACTGGAGAACCGCACTATTGTTTCCGATGTTCTGCCGGATCTCTTCCGTACCTCGAACGTATTGCGCCTCGCTCCATTTTTCCGCGCGCAACGCGAAGCGCTTACCCGCCTGGCAGAGTGCGACAATCCGCGCATCGTCTTGCTGACCCCGGGACCGCATAACGAGACCTACTTCGAGCACTCGTATATCGCGAAATATCTCGGGTTCACGCTGGTCGAGGGAGCGGACCTGACAGTGCGCGACCGCCGCGTATACCTCAAGACGGTCGACGGGTTGGAGCAAGTCGATGTCATTCTGCGCCGGGTGGACGATAGCTTTTGCGATCCTCTCGAGTTGCGGAGCGAATCACTCCTGGGCGTGCCCGGCATGGTTGACGCTATCGTCGCCGGAAACGTGAAGGTTGCCAACGCGCTGGGAAGCGGCCTGATTGAGACGGCCGCGATTATGCCATTTCTTCCTGGCCTCTCCACCCATCTGCTTGGCGAAAAGCTCAAGCTTCCTTCTGTAGCGACTTGGTGGTGCGGGCAGACTTCCGCGCTCGACTGGGTGCTCGAGCATCTCGACAGCGTGGTGGTGAAACCGGCATTTCCATCACGCGGCATGGAGCCGGTCTTCGGGGCCGAGCTGCCGCAAACCGCAAAGGGCAAATTCGCTGAGCAATTGCGAGCCCGCCCGCATGAGTATGTGGCGCAGGAGCAGATCGCTTTGGCCACCGCGCCGGTGTGGAACGACGGAGGCCTGAACTCACGCAGCGTAGTACTGCGCACGTACGTGCTCAACACCGGCAGCGGGTGGATCGCAATTCCGGGCGGGTTAGTGCGTGTGGCCGAAGCGGAAGGATCGGTGGTCTCGATGCAGCAAGGCGGCCACAGCAAAGACGCATGGGTTTTGTCGGATGCCCCCGTGGATACGTTCAGCATGCTGCGTCCGAAGAGTGAGCCGGTGGAGTTGCGGCGCGTCTCGCGGGTGGTTCCCAGCAGCGTTGCCGACAATGTTTTCTGGCTGGGCCGATATGTCGAGAGGGCGGAAAACATTGCCCGGATTTTACGATCGATGATCCCTCGCGTACGGCGTGCCGAAGAGGGAGAGCTTGGGTGCCTCATCCGCCTTCACGGTTGCCTTGAATCCCGGCATAGCAAGTTGCCAAAGGCCAAGAACAGGCGGCCGACTGCTACTGAGCTCGAACAGGAAATGATCTCGATGTTGACCGACGCCAAACGGCCGGACAGTCTGACTCGCACGCTGAAAGAGGTATCGAGGATTGGCGGCAATGTTCGCGAACGCTTGTCGGCCGACATGATGGTCCTCATCGGCCAACTGCGAGAGTCAATCGAGATCGGGCATGCGACACCGTTTCTCGAGTATCCGACCATGCTGACGGCTTGCCTGGAACTGCTCTCGGCATTTTCTGGGATGGAGCGGGAAAACATCAATCGGGGATCGGGCTGGTTGTTTCTGACCCTCGGCCGGCGTCTCGAGCGCGCAATTTATCTCACCAGGCAATTGCGCGAGATCACCACGCCGCTCGCTGAGCAGGACTGGTCGCTTTTAGAATGCATGCTCGAGGTAGCGGACAGTTCCATGACCTACAGGACACGGTATTACACGACCTTGCAGCCTGTGGCCGTATTGGATGTGCTGATGGCCGATGAGACCAATCCCCGCTCTTTGGATTTTCAGCTAAGCCACCTCGCGGATCTCTATCAGAAGCTTCCCCGCCACCTGCCGGATGACTTGCACGCGATGCGGGACGCGCTGGAATTATTACGCGGTTTTGATTTGCGCGAGTTGAAGTACCCACTGCCGGGTTCCGCAATGGTGGCGAATCGCTCTGGGGAACTCCCTCGCCTTGACGGTTTCCTCAAAGAGCTGGAACGATTGCTACCTTCATGGTCAAATAACTTATCGAGCAGATACTTCAGCCACGCTCGCACCTTGCCGATCACCATAGGTCAATGATTTATCGAATCGTTCACCGAACCACTTACAAATACAAATATTCTGTCTCTGCCGGAAATCACGTCGCGTGCCTGACGCCGCGGTCTTTGACGGATCATCAGTCGGCGCGGAGCCAACTGCTCATCTCACCGTCCCCAGCAACTCGTACCGAGCGGGTGGACTATTTTGGGAACCTTCTCTGTTTCTTCACCGTTCAGGAGCCGCACAAGGAATTGGTGGTGGAAGCGCGTAGTGAAGTGACGGTGAAGGGGCATGCGGCGGCATGGCCGCAACCTTCAGTCGCATGGGAAGAGGCAGCCAGATCGCTGGCTGACGATCAAAGTTCCGCGGGGCTTGAGGCCTACCAGTTTGGATTTGAGTCGCCGCGCGTGCGGGTGCGACCGGAGTTTGCGGCTTATGCGCTGGAGTCGTTTACACCCGGGCGGTCGATGCCGGAATCACTGGTAGATCTGACCGCACGCATCCATAAGGACTTTCGATTTGATTCAAAGGTGACGAATGTTCGAACGCCCACGGAAGAGGTCTTTCGGAAACGTCGGGGCGTGTGCCAGGATTTCGCACACTTGCAAATCGCCTGCCTGCGCTCGGTGAATATCGCAGCCCGTTATGTAAGCGGATATCTTCGAACCTATCCACCGCCTGGACAACTGAGGCTGGTAGGCGCCGATGCTTCTCACGCCTGGGTGTCCGCTTATTGTCCGGGAATCGGTTGGCTTGACATGGATCCCACTAACAACCTGATCCCTTCAGACGGACACGTGACGCTGGCATGGGGCCGCGACTACGGCGATGTAAGTCCTCTGCACGGCTTAATTCTAGGAGGCGGCGCTCATACGCTCAAAGTCGCCGTTGACATGGAGCCACTCGGACCCTAGACTTCGCAGCGCCAGAGTAAACTGTGAAGAGATCCCAGTTATATGCTCCGGGTTCCAAGGGTATGTACTGAATGCAATCGGGCGAGGTTGGGCAATTTGGCTGCGGTCGCGTGTAGAAGACATCCGCATTGTCCTGGTCCTGCCGACGGAATTTGATCCCCACGATACCGTGCCTAACGAAGCCGATGTAGAAGTCAATCGTTCCATTGCCAAATATCGTGTTCTTCAGCTCGGCCGAGCCGGTCTTCAGTTGGAAAACGCCTTGCGGAATCCTTCATGGGAACAACTGCGGCATCTCCTGTCGTCTGGCACTGTTCAGCCGTCAACTCTACTCTGACTAATGAGCGCCGAAGCCCGGCTCGGCCTGGGCAAGACTGAGTTGGCGCTCGGCCGTGCTAGCGAAGCGGTCAAAGAACTCGAGGAGACACTTCGTCTCAGCCCGGACAACCTACAGGGGCGCCGCTTGCTCACGCAGGCGTACCACCGGGCGGGTAGTGCGAAAGGTGCGGCAGAGTCTGCAACAACGACTCTCGAGCCACCTCCTGCAGGCGATCTATTGGGCGACTTCTTGTCACCGCTATGGCAAGTGCCTGCGGAACCGACGAAGCCTTAGTTGCGCAGCACTCGCGCTAAAGCGTTACGATAGCCGCCTATGCTCGCGACCATCCGTAAAGCAATCGTATTCGCGTTTGTTGCCGCCCTCGGGGCTTCGTCAATCTGCACTTCCCAAACTGTTCCTTCGTCAACCGGCACGTCTCAAACTGTTACTGCCCCGACCGTCAAATCTGGCTGGCAACTTGGCCCCTTCGTTCGTCCTGCAGACGGCAATCCGGTCATTCGACCCAATCCCAAGTCGACATTTCTCGATCCCATGCGCAAGAAACAAGTCGCGTGGGAAGCCCTGCACACTTTCAATCCGGCTGCG
Source organism: Terriglobales bacterium (assembly GCA_038199445.1). Classification (GTDB taxonomy): domain Bacteria; phylum Acidobacteriota; class Terriglobia; order Terriglobales; family Acidobacteriaceae; genus JBBPYY01. Next base: position 20,051 of record JBBPYY010000015.1, read on the forward strand.
ATCGTGCGTAATGGCAAGGTCGTTGTGCTCTATCGCGCCGAGGACGACTCCGGCGCCATGGCGATCGGCATGCACACCTCCCGCCTGGGGCTGGCCGAGAGCGAAGACGGAATCCACTTCACGCGCCGCCCGGCGCCGGTATTTTTTCCCGCGCCCGATGATCAGACTGCGCGTGAGTGGGAAGGCGGCGTAGAAGACCCGCGCATCGTCGAGTCAGAAGACGGCACGTATGTCATCACTTACACGCAATGGAACCGCGTCACCTATTCCATCGGCATCGCAACTTCGCGCGACTTACTCACCTGGCATAAGTATGGCCCGGCTCTCGGTACTACAGGAAAATACGGCACCCTGAAGTACAAGTCCGGTGCCATTGTTACCAGTCTCAGCAACGGCCGTCTCATCGCCACACGCATTCACGGCAAGTACTGGATGTATTGGGGTGAAGGCGAAGTTCGCGTGGCTACGTCAACCGATCTCATCCATTGGCAGCCCGTCGAAGACGCCGCCGGCAACGCTATAACAGTTCTCGGCCCCCGGCCTGGTCACTTCGATTCGCACTTTCCTGAGACCGGTGCCCCGCCCGTGCTCACAAAAAACGGAATCGTATTCCTCTACAACGGCAAGAACGCGACCGACGCGGATCGCGACACCGCGCTCGATCCGAATGCGTACGCGGCCGGCCAGGCGCTGTTCGCAGCCGATGATCCGACCAAGCTACTCGACCGGACCGAACTACCCTTCTTCAAACCGGAGATGGCATTCGAAAAGAGCGGCCAGTACGCCGCCGGCACAACGTTTGTTGAAGGCCTCGTCTACTTCCACAATCGCTGGATCATCTATTACGGGTGCGCGGATTCGCTGGTGGGCGTCGCGATGACAGCCCCAGTTCCGCGAACGGATACTGCGAGTGAAATACCGAAAGATGGAAAAACGCCATAATGCATCGGCAATTGGGGGACTACTTTGCGGCGTGCTTTTCCTGCTGCACTCCTTTGCCTTCCGCCACAGTAAAAATGGTGTCGATTCCCGGCAGTGTGACCTGCTCCACCGCCCCACTCGGCCAGCGCACCTCGATCTTGTCGACCTTGGTCGCAGGACCCAGACCAAAATGCAGCCGCGGATCGGGAGAAGAAGCAAAACTGCCTCCGCTGATCACATCGCCGCGCTGCTTGAATCCATTCGCCGTAACGTAGACCGTAGCGCCCACGGCGTCGCGAGGGCTCTTCGCACCACCAACCAACCGCAATCCGATCCAGTGATGTTTGGTGGCCGTAACATTGCGAAACAGCGACGGAGTGCCGTCAAGATTGTTGACGACCGCGTCGATCTCGCCGTCGTTGAAGAGATCTCCGAACGCCATGCCGCGAGCGACGGAGAGCTTGGCGAGACCGGTGCCTTCGACCGGCGGCACCAGCTCCAGCTTGCCCGCGACGTTGTGAAATAACATCGGACGCTGCTGCCACGTCGTGCCCCAGTTCAGCTGCTCCACCTGTGGGTAGACGTGTCCGTTGACGACAAAGAGATCAAGCCAGCCGTCATTGTCATAATCAAAAAAGGCGGTGCCCCAGCCGAGAAAGGGAATCGTCGGCTCCGCGATGCCCATTTGATAGCTGATGTCGGTAAAGTTGCCTTCGCCATCATTGCGATAGAGCGGCTTGTAGTCGTCAGAGAAAGTGGTGTTGTAAAGATCGAGCAGCCCGTTGTGCGCGTAATCTCCAACGGCGATACCCATCGACGCCGTCTCGCGCCCGCTTTCGTTCAGCGCATACCCCGACGCGAAGCTGGCATCTTCAAACGTGCCGTCGCCCTTATTGATATAGAGATAATTTGGCGTCGAATCGTCGGCGACGAGTAAGTCAACCTTGCCGTCGTTGTTTACATCGACAAAGACGGATGCGAGGCCGTAGTAAGTGGACTTCTCATCGGAGACGCCTGCCTTGGTGCTGACGTCGGTAAACGTGCCATCGCCGTTGTTATGAAAGAGATGATCCGGCTCACCGCGCAGACCGCGCGGCCCGCACATCACCTTTACGCCGCGAAACGTGCAGAAGCTGAACGCAACACTCTTCGAGCCTGGAGCAGGCTGATTACTCATGTCGTAGTGAACATATCCCGGCACAAACAAATCCAGCTTGCCATCGCCGTCATAGTCGCCCCAGGTGGCGCCGGTCGACCAGTTACCCAAGGCCACGCCCGCCTTCTCCGCAACATCGGTAAACGTTCCATCGTGCTTGTTGTGGTACAGCCGGTTCTTGCCATAGTTGCTGACGTAAATATCAGGCCAGCCATCGTTGTCGTAGTCCGCGATCGCGACGCCGAATCCCCAACGATCGTTTTGAACGCCCGCCTGCGCCGCCACATCTGTAAATGTTCCGTCGTGATTGTTGTGAAACAAGGCGGCGTGCGGCGCAGTGGTCTTGCCGTTCTGCGCATCGTACGTTGAACCGTTTACCAGATAGATGTCGAGCCAGCCATCGTTGTCATAATCGATTAGGCCCACGCCTGAACCCACGGTCTCGATGATGAACTGCTTTTCTGGCGAACCCATCTGGTGATGCCACTTCGTCAGCCCGGCTTTTTCTGCGATGTCTTGAAAGACGATGGGGCCGCTCTTAACGAAACCGCCGGCGGTAATCGGACGGTGTTCCGCATCGAGCACGGGCGCATGGGCACCACCGGTATTCACGCCGCTGGTCGCTGACGGCTGCGCGCCTTCATGCGGTTTCTCCGCCTGCTGATCGAGCGTCGATTGCGCGCGCCCAGCAGCTGAGAGGAAGGTAAACAACAACAAAACGGCAATGCGTAGTTTGATGCAAAAGGGCATAGTCGAAAGTTTACTCAACAGCGAGATTTCAAGCCATTGTCCAGAGCCGGTTGACCCCCCAACTCCTCTTCGCTACCTTAATGGGCATGTCCAGCATCGCTCTTCGTCTTTGTTGCCGCTCCCTTGTCCAGTAGCTGCGTGAGAACTGCAGTGTAACGAAGAGTTGTTACGAAGGATCTGGAGCAGTCCACCAACTCTCGCTGAGCATCTTCCACAACCAATCCAGGAACCCAACCTCGCGGCCGGGGAAACCAGACCCACTTGGCGCAGCCAAGTTATTCCAGTAGTCCATAAAAAGGAGCGAACCTATGAGCACTCTTCTCAACGAAGTCTTAGCGGCCAATCAAAAATACAGCGCATCCTTCGGCGACAAAGGCCATCTCGCACTGCCACCCGCTCGTCGCTTCGCCGTCCTGACATGCATGGACGCTCGCCTCGATCCAGCCAAGTTCGCCGGTCTGGCTGAAGGAGATGCGCACGTCATCCGCAATGCCGGCGGGCGGGCTAGCGACGATGCCATCCGTTCGCTTGTCATTAGCTACAAACTGCTTGGCACTCACGAGTTCTTCGTCATTCATCACACCAATTGCGGGATGGAATTTTTTACCAACGAAGTCATGCGGGGCCTGCTCGACAAGAGTCTGGAAACCGCAGAGTTGACCGCCGCCGGCTTCAGAGATATTGGCAAGGGTCCAGGCTCGCGCGCAGGCGAATTCATCGAATGGCTGACTATTGCGGATCAGAAGCAGGCTGTCGTGGACGATGTCCTGCGCATCAGGAACCATCCACTCGTTCCGCGTTCGATCCCTATTTATGGATATGTATATGACGTAACGAACGGATCGTTGATTGAGGTAGAAGGCGCCACGAAGGCGGGTGCGCCGTAGTACCTTCTTTGAAGATGGCAGAGCACTCATGAGTTTCGGAAGCGTCCGAACGACCTAGCCTTCTGTGGGCCGTGCCTTCACGCACAGGCCGCTGAGGCAACACGTTCTCCCGACCGGTCAGATGGGAGTGCAAGAGGACACCTCAACGGAACGCACAGGCGAGCGCTTGCTTGATTCGCGAAAGCGCTAGTTCCAACATAAGCCGGCCGAATGTAGAATCCTCGCCTGCAAGCGATTTTTAGGTGTCTCTCGTTGATGAACTATTCGGTGTGTCGTGCAGCTTCCTGGAGCGTCGTCGCCGCGTTCGCCATAATGGCGGCCCTTCCATTTTCGGTGTACGGTCAGACGAAATCGTCTGAAGTAGCCGCGGTTGCTCCTGGCGACGACCCGCAGAATATTTCCGGCAAGTTTGTCGATGTCACATCAGAGAGCGGCGTCAAATTTCACCATGCAGCGTCCCATACGTCGAAGAAATATCTGCTTGAGACGATGGGTTCAGGGGTCGCGCTGTTCGATTACGACAATGACGGGCGTCTCGACATCTTCTTTGCCAATGGCGCCCCCCTGACAGATCCGACACCGAAAGGAACCATCCCTCAGAAAACCGATAGTAAGTATTGGAATCGGCTTTTCCATCAGAAGAAGGATGGAACGTTTGAAGACGTGACGGTAAAAGCAGGGTTGCAGGGCGCTGGATACAGCCTCGGTGTTGCAGTCGGCGATTACGACAACGACGGCTACGAAGACCTCTACGTGACCGGCTATGGCGGCAACCACCTGTATCACAACAACGGCAATGGAACTTTTACCGACGTGACCGAAGTGTCCGGCACCGGCGGCAGTGGCTGGTCAACCAGCGCCGCATGGGTCGATCTCGATGGCGATGGCTTGCTTGACCTGGTCGTGCTTCGGTATGTGAGGTGGGACTTCGACGACGTATGGTGCGGCGAGCATCGCGAAGGCTACCGGTCGTATTGCCATCCCGATATTTTCCCGGCGATCGCGCCGCTGGTGTATCACAACGATGGCAAAGGGCACTTCACGGAAGTCTCAAAGAAGACCGGCATTTCAGTTCCGGGCAAAGGACTTGGCATTGCCCTCGCGGATTTTGATCGCGACGGGAAAACCGACATCTTTGTTGCGAACGATTCCATGCTCGAACATCTGTATCGTAATAAGGGCGATGGAACGTTTGAAGAAGTGGGTCTGGGCGCTGAGGTCGCAGTCGACGGCGACGGTCGCACGTATGCGGGCATGGGCGTCGATTTCGCCGACTATAACAACGACGGCTTGCCTGATCTGGTGATCACGAATCTCGCGAACCAGAAGTACGCGCTTTACACCAACAATGGCGATGGCAGCTTCACCTACTCCAGTTACATGACCGGATTGGGCGGAATGACGCTGCTTCATTCGGGTTGGGGCATACGCTTCATCGATTACGACAACGATGGCCGCAAAGACCTGCTGATCACGCAGGGTCACGATCTGGACACCATCGAGTTGAACTTTCCATCCATTCATTATCGCGAGCCAATGCTACTGGCGCGGAATACCGGGAAAGGATTTGTGGATGTGTCGGCTAAGTCGGGCGATGTGTTCAAGCAAGCCTGGGTCGGGCGCGGCCTGGCGTTGGGCGACATTTACAACGATGGCATGATGGACGCAGTGGTCACCGCCAATGACGGTCCCGCCTATGTCATCCGCAACCAAACGCCGACGCACAATTACTGGCTCGGGCTGAACCTGGTTGGTCACAAGAGCAACCGTGATGCGATCGGCGCCGAGGTAAAGGTTGTGACACCTGCAGGCTCGCAATGGGAGACAGTGTCGACCACTTCGAGCTATATGTCTTCAGGAGATAAGCGCTTGCATTTCGGGCTCGGCACGCAATCAAGTGCGGAGACCGTCGAGATACGTTGGCCAAGCGGGATTAAGCAGACGCTAAAAAATGTTCGCGGAAACCAGTTCGTGACAGTGAATGAGCCAGTCGATACCCAGGCTCCCAAGTAGGCAGTCTCTGAAAACGCTTTCGATCGTCTGGCTCCGACTACACTTCTTGCGAAAGAATAAGCGCCAGCCAGCTGTCGGCTTGTTGCAACCAAAGGACACCGCATATGCCACCATCCAGCTTTGCCAAAGCTGCGACATTGTTCGTCGCCTTCTTCGCCGTACTCGCGCAGGGTTTTGCCTTCGCGCAAGCGAGCGCTCTGGAGCACGGGAGGGAAACTGCACAGGTCGAGCCTGGGTCGGGTCCGGCAATCGATCCGGCTGCGCTTGGCTTCGCCGATCGACTGCTGAAGCAGATGACGCTTGAAGAAAAGATCGGCCAGATGAGCCAGACGGCGTACAACTCCGACGGCCGGACGGGGCTTGAAGAGCGCATCGCCAAGGGGCAGGTCGGCTCTGTCCTGTTCGTCACAGATCCTGCCGAAATCGACCGGCTGCAGAAGATTGCGGTGTCGGCATCGCGTCTGCACATCCCGCTCCTCTTCGGTTTCGATGTGATTCATGGCTTTCGCACGATCTACCCCGTTCCACTGGCGATGGCCTCGTCGTGGGACCCGTCGGTGCCACAAACGGCGCAGCGGATGGCCGCGCGGGAAGCAAGTTCCGTCGGCATTCGCTGGACGTTTGCACCTATGGTCGATATCGCGCGGGATCCACGGTGGGGGCGGGTTATGGAAGGCGCGGGCGAAGATCCGTACCTGGGAGCGCGGATGGCAGAAGCGCAAGTGCGCGGCTTTCAGGGCGATCGTCTGGAGGATTCAAGCAGTGTGCTGGCGTGTGTGAAGCACTTTGCTGGATATGGCGCCGCGCTTGGCGGTCGCGATTACGACTCGGCTAA
>JBBPYY010000016.1:0-20257 GCA_038199445.1 Terriglobales bacterium
CAGCAGATGCGGCAAGGGCAGCCAGACGGTTCCCAATTGGCGAAAACCAGGCCGGCGCGAGTCAAACAAACGCCGCGCGATATGCAGATGGGCGACGGCATCACCGTAAAGCAGCAATAGTCCATGCGCATAGCAATAGGAAAGTGAGAGGGCAGCGAATACGAGCGCAAGTATCGCGACCAGGACGTACTCCTGCGATCGCGAAGCTGGCTCAGTCAAGGTGAGAAATTTCCCGGAACAATGCGAAGCGCTGATCAATCTCTGCCTTCGTCAGGGATTGAATGCGTTCGGTTCCGAAACGCTCAACGCAGAACGAACCCATCACGCCACCATAAAACATGGCCGTGCGAAATGCCTCCGGGGTCAGTTCGGGCTGCGCGGCTAGATAGCCGAAAAAGCCTCCGGCGAAGCTGTCGCCCGCGCCCGTCGGGTCGACGACTTCTGCCAACGGCAACGCAGGTGCGCGAAATGGCACACGCTTCTTGCCGTCTGCGAAAGACCGCTCGCTAAAGAAAGCTGTCGCCCCAAATTCGCCGTGCTTCACCACCAGAGTCTTCGGCCCCATCTTCAGAACCTTCTGAGCGGCACCCACTAGGTTCTGATCGTTCGCGAGCATTTTTGCTTCGCCATCATTGATGAGCAACACATCAAGCTCGCGCAGAACCGCTGCCAGCTTCTCACGCTGTCCGCTTATCCAAAAATTCATGGTGTCGCCACACACCATCTTTACTTTAGGCAGCGCCGCACGAACCCTACTCTGCAAGGCGGGATCTATATTCGCGAGAAAGAGAAATTCGCTGTCGCTGTAAACGGCGGGAATCTTCGGTTCGAATTTTTCAAAAACATTTAGCTCTGTATCAAGTGTATCGGCTTCATTCAGAGTGCGCAGATAGGAGCCGCTCCAATGAAAGCTCCTTCCGGGCAGGTGCTCGATCCCCTGCGTGTCGACACCGCGCTGCCTAAGAACAGACTCTTCAGTTGCCGTAAAATCTTCTCCGACCACGGCAATTACGCGCACCGGAGTGAAGAAGCTCGCCGCCAGCGCGAAGTGCGTGGCGGCGCCGCCGAGACAATTCTCACGTTTGCCATGCGGAGTTTCTATGCTGTCAAACGCAACAGATCCAACCACTAAAATTGCCATTTCTATTTGTCTTTCCTAATTATTCAAGTATTTGTCGAGCAGCAGGCTGAGCTTCTGGCGTGCTTCGTGCGGAATTGCAGCACGGTCTGTCAAAATTGCGTATTGCAATGCGCTTCGGCAGGCGCAGTTGCTGTTGCGTGGCAACAAAGCGACCGCCGCACGCACCACCTTGGTCGCATTCTCCGCATTTTGATGCAGCACCGCGATGACTTGATCGACCGTTACATCGTCGTGGCCGTCGTGCCAGCAATCGTAATCAGTAACCATGGCTAGCGTCGCGTAGCAGATCTCAGCTTCACGCGACAATTTCGCTTCCTGAAGATTCGTCATGCCGATTACGTCTGCTCCCCAGGAACGGTAGAGGTTCGATTCGGCGCGTGTTGAAAACTGCGGCCCTTCCATGCAGACATACGTGCCGCCATGTTTCCCGACCACCCCCGCGCTGCGGCATGCGTCGCGAAATGTGACCGCCGTCGTCGCGCAGACAGGATCGCCAAAGGCAACATGCGCTACGATTCCATCGCCAAAAAATGTTGAGAGGCGATGCGTCGTGCGGTCGATGAACTGGTCTGGAATTACGAAGTCTGTCGGCTTGTGGTCGAGCTTGAGGGAGCCCACCGCCGAAACAGAGAGAATGCTTTCCACACCGATCTTTTTCATCGCGAAGATGTTGGCGCGGAAATTTATTTCTGACGGCAGCAAGCGGTGCCCGCGGCCATGGCGCGATAGAAACGCAACATCGCGGCCTTCAAGTTTTCCGAGAATGAAGTTCTCAGACGGCAGACCGAACGGAGTATCTACAGCAATTTCCCTTACATCGGTTAGGCCGGGCATGTTGTACAAGCCGCTGCCGCCGATAATTCCAATTTCTGCTTGTTGCAAAACGATTCGCTCCTATGCGCTGACAGAAGGGCGTTGATGAGGAAAAAGTCTGAGAACTTGGTGCAGTGCCTCGTTCGTCGAGTATACAAGCGCTCTTCAGTGTATCGCTCGAGCAGGCTGGGGCGGATGGGCGGCGGCGGATCTCAATACGCCAGGGACGGCTAATATGGCGTTTGGGTATGCAAACATGCCGCGTAATTCTCCGGTAAGTTCGCCACGAGGCCTCAGGCCTGCCACCCTCGACCCGCTATCCGGCTCACTCGCCAACATTGTCAATTCAAGCTTGAGCGCCAGAGGCAATTCAAATCCTTCGAGCGTTAACACGCTCCTTCCGGCGACTACGACAATCGCCGGCCCCTCTTCCGTGTTGTAAATCTGCTCTGACTCACCGGTCGCCGCCGCGACGTCGCGATTTGCGTGTTGGTACTTTCTCGCAAACTGCGACGCATATATCTTGGCAAATTTGGCGGCGGACGCGGAACTATCCCAGCGTGAAAGGTATGCGAGTCCCAGGGAGGCCGTCTCGCCACGAGCCGCAGCGGTAACCGCGCTCTTCCGCTGAGCCGCGTAATAAACGCCGCCGCGCCAGCTCGGAGAGAGTTGTTGCGCAGTCTCAGTTCCGGCGAAAAGTTCCATCAGCATTCTTACGTCGATTTCCCCCATCACACCCACGTCATAAGGATCGTAGTCCGCTTCAATCAGCGGATGGAGATCGGGTAGCTGCACCATTGGCACCTTGACATGCCCGAGGTAAGCATCGGGATGCAGAATTTCAAAACTGGAAGACGGAGGGCGGTCCAGAGTACCCGCAAATGCCGCTTCCGGACCTGACTTCGCGAGGATAGTGCCGACAAACCCGACGCCTTCGCGATATGGAAATATCAAAGACTCTTTCAGAACGAGCGGGGCGCGCGCGAGAATCGGCGAGTCAGAGCTGTCTCCCATTGACGCTTCAATACCGGGCAGGTTTTCAGGCGTGCGTTGCAGCGTCTTACCTGAGTTACGCAACGCATAATCGAAGAAAACAACCATTGCCTGGCCTTCGAGAACTGCGTCGCGAGCCGTGTCGTCTTCGTCGCGCTCAATGTGCTGATTGTCTTCTTTGACGTTCTTCGCGATTGAGTTCGCGCTCTGGTTCTGCCACTTCGTGAGATCCAGGTGCTGATCTTGCAGCGCGTGTGTCAATTCATGAGCCAGGACAGGCTTTTGGGCATCCGGCGGGAGATAGTCGAGCAGATTGATTGTCTTCGTCTTGTTGTCGTAGAACCCTGCAATTTGTTCGCGCAGCAGCGAAAGGAGGAATGGTCCAAGTTGAAAGTCGCGATCCAGCAAACCGAACTTTTTTAATACAATTTCGGAGCGCTGCAGCCGTTTGGAGCTCTCGTCCTCGCTAAATTTCTGTGCGAGAAACTTCTCGACATTGTCGCGTGTGGTCAGGCGCCGCTTTACTTCGTGATGGACGGCAAGCTTTGAATCCTGACTCGCGAACCGCATAATGTCGTCCACGGAGCGGAACAATTCTTTAGCCTGCTGCTGTGTAATGCGGGTTTCTGCGCTCTGCGGCGACGCCGTTGGCGGCGGTGACGTAGGCCCCGTCTGTGTCCGTGCGATGGTGGCAAGAGACAGCAGCAATCCAAAAACGAGATGACTTCGAAGTATTCGCAACTGCCTTCCTTCCTGAGAGCCGATGTTCTCAGCCGGCAACGCTGAGTGTTGCTTGTAAATCGCGATTTATAATCGAAGTGTATCGCCTGCCCGTGGATAGCCCTCAACAAGTCGTTGCGTTATTGGAGCCGACGCCGCTCACAGAATCGCTACACCTAACCGTCACTGACGAATACTGCGGTGCCCTAACCGTCCCTTACTTTGACGGCACTCCCCTCGAAACGCACGCACTCGTCCAGGCATGCGGCCTCTTCGACCTCGGCTATACGTCGCGAATTCGCCTCAGCGGGGAGGATCAGGTTCGCTGGCTCAATGGCATGATTACGAATTCCGCGCAAGCCTTGCAGGAAGGAATGAGCAACTACAACTTCGTGTTGAACGCACAGGGTCGCATTCAGGGTGACCTGCACGCGTTTCGCCGAGCGAACGACTTTGTGCTGGAAACGACTCGGGATCAGCGAGATGTTTTGATGAGCTGGTTTGACCGTTACATCATCATGGATGACGTGGAACTGACGTCGCTTGATGAACATCTCACCGCAATTGGCGTGGCTGGCCCAACCAGTGCCTCCGTAATAACGAAAGTGGGCATTCCGATTGAAGATCTAAGCGCAGGAACATTTACGGCCGCTACGTTGGGTTCTACTGAGATCACGGTCTGTCATACAGACGATTCGATTCTTCCTCACTACGAAATATGGATAAGCCCCAGAGGGGTCGCGTCGCTTTGGTCGGCTCTTATAGCAGCGGGTGCGGTTCCATGCGGGTCGGGTGCCGTCGAGATGTTGCGCATTCTTTCCGGAAGCCCGCGATATGGCGTCGATATTCGCGGTCGCGATCTACCACAGGAAACGAACCAAACCCGCGCGCTCCACTTCGCGAAGGGGTGCTATCTTGGACAGGAAATCGTTGAGCGCATTCGCTCGCGAGGCACCGTCCACCGCAGCTTTGGAGGCTTCGCTCTCACCGGGCATACTCCGTCGGCAGGCGCGATTTTGAGCGTTGACGGAAAGCCGGTCGGAGAGCTCACAAGCATGGCGACCTTGCCGGATGGCCGCCAGATCGCTTTGGGATATGCGCGGCGCGAGTTGAGCGAGCGCTCCATTCCTTTCGACTACGATGGCGGAGTAGCTCACACCGCGTCACTCCCATTTCAACTCTCTCCAGAATAGGAAGTAACGATGTCAGAGAAAGAACCGCAATTCGTAGTGAACGATCGCCGCAAATTCAATTACGAAGGCGATCTACGAGAAGGCGCGACCGTCGCACAGGAAGCCCCACCCACACCTGCTCCTCAGCCGGTCGTTCCGATCGCTCAGCCCGCGGCCGCTTCTCCCGCGACGCGTGAGGTAGAAACGGTAGAGCCAGAGCTGCCCACCGGCCCGACGACAGCAGAGTCAGCAGAACAGATGTCCGCATATCGCTCCTCCTCCGAGCGGATTGAGGACATGGTGCGGGCGCAGAATCCCGGGGCGCCGCGTGAGCCGCAAGTTTCATTTCTCCACGTTGTGCAGTCGCTGTATATGACGGCTCTCATGCAGCTTGGTGTCGGCACGCCACAAGGTGAGCAGATGCGCGTTGACATCCTTGGCGCACGACAATCGGTCGACATGCTCGACGTCGTTGCGCAAAAGACCGCCGGAAATCTGACGCGCGAAGAAACACAAATGCTCGACAGTGCGTTGTTCGAGTTGCGAATGCTGTTCACACGACTCGCAACCGCAATCTCAAACGAGGCCACCGTAAAGGCTTCAGCCACTGCGAGCAGAGCCACGGGCAGCGGCCCGAAAATCGTTCGCTGAAGCGAAGGATGCAGGCAGAACTGACCATTCTCGGCAGCGGCACCTCGATGGGAGTGCCCACCCTGGGCTGCGCTTGCGCTGTCTGTACTTCGGCGGATGCCCGTGACAAGCGGACCCGTCCGTCAATAGCTATCGGATGGGACGGCCACGTCGTGCTGATTGATGCGGGACCGGATTTTCGCCAACAAGCGCTGCGTGAAAATCTGACTCGCGTGGACGCTGTCCTTTACACTCACGGCCATGCCGACCATGTTCTCGGCCTCGATGATCTGCGTCCGCTCAGCTTCAAGACGGGCCGCATCCCACTCTACGCTGAACCTGAGACGGCCAGTGTTCTGGCCCGAATTTTTGACTACACATTTTCGCAAGCAAACACCTACCCGACTAAGGCCCGTGTGGATCTGCATGAACTTCCTGAAGTGCTCTCCCTCTTCGGAGCGAAGTTTACGCGGATCCCTGTTCAACATGGTGGCCAGATGATCTCGGGATTCCGGTTCGGAAATGCAGCCTACTTGACTGACATGAGCGACATTCCCGAGGCCAGCATTAAGATGCTAGCGGGAATTGAGGTGCTTGTGCTCGACGCCCTTCGGAAAACCCCGCACCCAAGCCATGCCAATGTGGAGCGTGCGGTCCAGTACATCAAACGGATTCAGCCGCGAATCGCATATTTCACTCACATCTCTCACGAACTCAGCCATTCTGCCACGGATGCGGAACTGCCGCCCAACATTCGCATGTCATACGACGGCTTGCGCATACCGATCGAAATCGCATGAAGATTTACACAAACGTCGAGAGCCTGCCGGCGGATCTGAAGAGAACGGTCCTTACGGTCGGCAACTTCGACGGCGTACACCTCGGCCATCAGCGTATCCTGCGCGAGGTTATACAGGAAGCTCGCGCTCGAGGAGCGGCTTCCTTTGCGCTTACGTTTGAGCCGCACCCAATGCGCCTCCTTCGCCCCCAGCAGGCCCCCCTGTTGATTACGCCTTCGGGCGAACGCATCGCTCGCCTCAAACGCACTGGGCTCGACGCTGTGCTGATCCTTCCCTTCACCCGTGAGTTGGCTGAATTAAGCGCGCGCGATTTCGCGGCGACAATCCTGCGCGATGCTCTGCACGCAGTGTCGGTTCATGAAGGGGACCAATTTCGTTTTGGACGCGCGGCATCGGGCGATCTGAACACGCTAAAGGAACTTGGCGACGAGCTGGGATTTTCAGTTCATGTGCATCCCGCCGAGCATGTCCACAGAGACGCTATTTCGAGTAGCCGCGTTCGCGAACTGCTGACAAACGGTAACGTATCGCGAGCGCGAACCTTGATGGGAGCGCCGTTTGCTATCGAATCGACGCCCGCGGCAGGACGAGGATATGGAACGCGCTACACCGTACCGACGATCAATCTCGCGCCATACTCTGAGCTGATTCCCGCGAACGGCGTCTACATCACCTGCCTTGAAGTCGCGGGCGAGCCCTTCAAAGCAGTCACGAATGTTGGAACGCGGCCGACCTTCGGCGAGGGTGAGGTCGTGATCGAGTCGCACTTGCTGAATTTTCATCCAATCAGCCTGTACGCAACTACTCCCCTGCGTCTTACATTTTTCGCAAGACTGCGCGAAGAAATTCGGTGGGAAACACCCAATGCCTTGAAGGCTCAAATTGGCTTCGATGTGAAGCGGGCAAACCGCTATTTTCGCCTGATGGCAGCGCTTACGGCTGAGGTCTCGCGGCAACCGCTGGAGCGGTAACCGAACCGGGCTTGGACACGACCTTCGGAGCATCGACCGCTGCGGCTCCCTTAGTGCCGGTCTTCGGCGCGGCCCCATTGCCAGTCGTTTGGCTCTTTGCCTTCGGTGCGGCCCCAGCGGCGTTGCTCGCCGCTTTCACCGCAGCCGCTTTCTTGTCTGTACTATCCTCAGCCTTCGCCCCCGCGAACTTCTCCTGCGGATTGGCCGCGATGACACCGCGCATATATTCCATCCAGGCAGGCAACGCGGCATGTGCGCCCGTTTCTTTTTCCCCCAGAGTCTTACGGTCGTCGTAGCCCACCCACACTCCGCACGTCACCGATGGGCTGAAACCGATAAACCATGCGTCTGTGAAGTCATTCGTCGTCCCGGTCTTCCCCCCTAGCGGATGATTGAGCGCCCGCACGGCTGCTCCCGTCCCGCTGCGGGTCACTTCCTGCAGGAAAATCATCATGGTTCGTGCTGTTTTGACGTTCGTCGCCTCGGTCACTTCCGGTGTGTCCTCTGACAATGCGACTCCATCAGCATCCGTCACGCGGCGAATGTAGCGCGGCGCGATTCGTACCCCATCATTTGGAAAACTGCTGTACGCAGCCACTTGTTCGCTCAGCGTAATGTCCGCCGCTCCGAGCGCGATGGGCAGATATGCCGGAATATTTTCGCTCACCCCAAAACGATGCGCGACCTCAATCACCTTCCGTATGCCGACCCTCTCCGCAAGCCGCAACGCGGGAATATTCCGCGAGTCCGCAAACGCGTGAAGCAGAGTGATGTTGCCAAGATATTTCTCGTCATAGTTGTGTGGCGAGTAAAGTCCGGACGGGGTCGGGAAACTAGCCGGCGAATCGAGAATCATGTCTTCCGGCTTCGCACCGGCCTCGACGGCTGCAGTGTAAACGTAGGGTTTGAAAGAAGAACCGGTTTGCCGTTCCGCCTGTGTCGCCCGGTCAAACTGCGATAGGTTAAAGTCGCGGCCGCCGACGAGTGACAGCACGTCCCCGGTGTCATTTTCCATCGCAAGCAATGCGCCCTGGGCACCCGAATCCTGCTCCAGCGTAGCCTTCAGCATCGGTTCCGTTGCCGTGATGTGGAGATAAACAATATCTCCGCGCCTCAGGAAAGTATCTGCGGCCCCTTCGTGGGTCCAGGCCCAACTGTCAGGCGTCAAGACGACCGGCAAGGGCCCCAACTGCACAGTCGCCTCATTCGGCGCCACGCCCGTCACCATGCCATGGAGGTAGGCCCCGGTTGCGGCGGGGAGACTCCAATCTGGATGACGGAACAAGGCCACTGTGGCTCCTCCATTGATTAGGTTCAGCAGATGTCCGTGCCAGCCGTGGCGACGCTCGTATGTGGCTAGATTGTCGAGCACGGCTTTGTTCGCGGTTAGCTGTAGATCAAGGTCTAGCGTGGTGTAGACACGCAGGCCGGCTTCGTGCACCTGTTCCGTTCCGAACCGCTTCTCGAGCTGTCTCCGCACTTCCTCAACGAAGTATGGAGCGACGCCATTTGCCGGCGGCTGCAGGCGCAAGCCCAATGGGGCCGCTTTGGACGCGTTTGCCTGTTCTTGCGTGATCGCTCCATCTTCCAGCATCGCGTTGAGCACCGTATTGCGCCGGCGAAAGGCGCGATCCGGATTGCTGATAGGCGAATAAGACGAGGGAGCCTTTGGCAGTCCAGCGAGCGTAGCTGCTTCTGGCAGGCTCAAATCCTTCGCGTGCTTCGAGAAGTACGTCTCCGCCCCTGCTTCAAAGCCGTACGCGCCGTGCCCCAAGTAAATTTGGTTTCCGTAAATCTGGAAAATCTGGTCCTTAGTGAATGTATGTTCGATCTGGATCGCAAGAAATACTTCTTGCACTTTGCGACCGAAGCTTCGCTCAGACGAAAGGAACAGATTTTTGGCCAACTGCATCGTCAGGGTCGACGCACCCTGCGCCCGCTCCCCTGACGTCATATCCCGATACGCGGCGGCCACTACGCGGAACAGGTTGACTCCCCAGTGTTTTTCAAAATTCTTGTCTTCGATTGAGATAACTGCCTGACGCAGCAGCGGCGAAAAGTCCTCATACCGCACGGGCATTCTGCGCTCAAGAGCGAATGAGCCAAAAACTTGGCCATGAATATCGTAAAGGACCGTGGTGCTGTCGGGCCTGTAACGCACCAGATCATCCATCTGCGGCAGATCGATGGAGTAAACCAGCACCAACCCGAGCAGTGACCCGAAGATCGCCGACATTCCCAGCGCGACCATGAGCGTGAAACGACGGGTTACTTTCCACCGCGTGAGAGGAGGCTGGGCGGCGGAGGGGATGGAGACTGGAGTTACGACGTTACTCAAGCTGGCCTCTCAGGAAGCCTCAACATAGCATGAAGCAACGTGAAAACCGCGTCGTTTACGCGTCTTAACTGGCAGACGCGGTATTAAACCACAGACTTGGACCGCAGTACCTCGAGCGCCTTATTCAGCTGGTCGTCTGGATGAGGAACCTTTTGCACCGGCGGAGGTGTCGTCGGCTGCTGATTAAGTTCGTCTACACTCGGCACGTCGTCGTCTGCTGCCGCAACCTGCACGTTCGGCATGACTGCCGTCTCGTCAAGGGCCTTGCCATTCGGACCATAATACTTCGCGATAGAAAGAATGAGCGCTGCACCATCCGGCATCTCGATCAGCTTCTGCATCGCGCCTTCGCCAAAGGTGTGATCACCGACCACATCTCCGCGCTTGTTATCCAAAATCGCCGCGGCAACCAATTCCGCCGCCCCTGCGGTTCCACGATTTACAAGTACGACCAAGGGCGCCTGCGTTACGGCCACTTTTGGGTCTGCGGTAAAAGTCTGCTTGGGAACTTTTTGTCCTTCCAAGGTTGCGATTGTTCCCGAAGCAAGAAAGACATTTGCCAGACGCACAGCCTGCGGCATATCACCCTCGGCGACGTCGCGCAAGTCGAGCAGAACTTTCTTGTTGTTGCTTTTTGGCATTTCTTTGATGCGGTTGATCACTGCGTCTACGCGATCCTTCGTCAATTCCGAAGGCTTCAGGTACAGGATGCTGGAATTCTCATACTGCTGCTCGGCAAGCGCAGGCAGCGCCTCGCTTGTACGAGTCAGGGTCAACTTTTCGGGATCCTGGCGCCGTGGCCGAACCAGCGAAATCGTAACGGAGGAGCCAGGTTGACCCTGCAACATCAGTCGTACCATCGCGACAGAAAGGTCGTGGGTCGATTTCCCTTCGATTGCCTCGACTACGTCGCCGTCGGCAACGGCGGCCTTGTCGGCGGCGCTGTTGGGAACGACCGAAACCACCGTCGCATATCCAAACCTTTTCGCGATGTTCAAACCGACTTGGCCTTTGGCTGTCCCCTGCGCGGCCTTGTAGGCCTTGTACTCAGCGGGCGACAGGTAGCTCGACTCCGGGTCCAGACCCTCCAACAGACCATGCAGCGCGCCAGCGGTCACCTTGCTGATGTCTGGCGCTTCGACATAGTCGCTCTCAATGTGTTGCAGCACCTCGCTGTACACGCCGATCTGGCGATAAGCGCCCTCCTGCTGACCGGCGGCACGCACGCGCGCAGGCAAGAAATCACTGGCGATCAACATCACCACCAATAGGGTGGAGACACCGAGAATCGAGAACTTTAGAGCTCTAGGCATAGGTTTCCATCGTTAGCTGAACAGCTAATTCCAAATCATACTCTTGCTTGGACTGAAGAACAGTAGCAAAGGTTAGGCAACTCGTCGAGAGTAGATATAGACGCTTGTTTGACTCAATGAGACTGGCGGATCGCGATGATAGAGCTCGGATTTAGACAGCGCCTGCAATCAGTCCGCCATCCTTGGGCGATCGGGTGGTCGGGGATGTGGACACGTTTACCGGCGGCTGCGACCCATCCACTTTCGGTCGAGCGCAGGGAGACGCCTCTTTGGGCAAGGAGCGTTTCTCGCGATAAACAATTGCACAAGGATTTTTCTGAGTGGTCCGGAAGCCCTGAACCTTTGAGGCCGGTTGGCGCCCGTGACGACAGGGGGAAACCAATGGCTCTCCGCTCGTTGATGTCGCCAGTAGGCGGCTATCTTCACTTGTTTGCCGCAAAGGTCATGCTGCACCACCGGCGGGATCCCTTTTTGCTAACGTCGTTGAAATGAATAACGCAAGATTTACATGGGCGACCCCGCGACGGTTGCACGTCTGCGAAAAGCGCCACGTCTGGGCCGCGAGCAAACCCCAAAGAAGATCGGGCATGGCAGATTCAAAATTTGCATTTGTTCAAGCCTTTCATTTCTCAACGAGATGGTTGGCGGAACGGAGTGCGCCTGCAGCAGCTCGTTCAACTCCGCGAGAAAGTCAGTTCCCGGCTCCCTCCCGCCTCGAGCTTCATGACGCCGTCGAGTTCTTCCTCGGCGATGTACCATGACAATCGATGAAAAGCTCGATCGCGACGGTATTCGCTCTGCTGGTGTTGATCGTAGTGTTCTTCATGAACGCTTCGCTGCGGCACCATCGGGCCGACCAGAGGCAGCGACAAGGGGGGCAGTCAGGACAATTTGACTATTACCTGCTCTCGCTGTCATGGGTTCCGGAGTTTTGCCACAACCACTCCGACAGTCCAGAGTGCCAGAACGGCCATTACGGTTTCATCGTGCATGGACTCTGGCCGCAGTTCGTGCGCGGCTACACGGAATACTGTTCAGACGCACCAGGACTATCTGATCCTGCAAGCGTTCTCGACATCATGCCAGACGAGCGACTGGTTCAGCATGAGTGGCAGACGCATGGCTCATGCAGCGGACTGCCTGCTGGCGCCTACTTCTCTCTGCTGCGCCGTGCTTTCACGTCAGTAAAAATCCCTCCGCAGTTTTCGGAATTGCGGCAACCGGGTGCTATGACACCTGAGGAAATCAAACAGGCGTTCGTCGAGGCAAATCACGGTTTGAGCCGTGAAGACATCGCAGTAAGCTGCGGCAATAACTATTTGACCGGAGTATCAATGTGCCTTTCCAAGAAGCTTGATCACGTGGCATGCACAGATGTTCACGACTGCCGTGCGAACATCGTCAAGATTGCGCCAAGACGCTAACAGGGAGCAGCAGCAGAGGATCGGCAGGATTGAGCTTTGCAGAGCAACACGCGCAGCTCTCGGCTGCGCCGGTGATCACAAGAGTGCGTAGTGGAGGCGGCAGTGACAGAGTGTCCAGAGTAGCGTGTTCTACTCCCTCTTCCTTTCTAGAAACCATACCTGGCCATGGGGCCAAAAATCACAGAACGTTCCGACAAGAAGAGATGGAGGACCAGCGAGGACTTGTTGGAAGCGGATGAGTATTTTCTTGTCGGCATCACGTCTCCTTTGGAGCCGATCCCGAAACTCGCATGCGAACTTCGGTACCGACTCTATCTGAGCTGTTCTTCCGAGTCATGATCTCGACGCTATCGACCAAATTGTTGATGAGGTATATGCCGCGGCCATGCGTTTCGTATCTGTTCGAAGCATGGAGCGGATCAGCCACGGCTGATGGGTTGAATCCATCACCTGGGTCTTGAATCACAAACACCAGCTCGCGGGACTCGTCGCACGCGACGGAGCATTGCACATTCTTCGTTTCGTCATTCTTGCACCCATGCACGATAGCGTTCGCCAAGGCCTCCCGAAGAGCCATTTCAATTTCAAATTCTCTTCCTTCAGCAGCCTTCATTTGGCGCACCGTCTCCAAAACGCCATCCACAACAGGCGTGATGGCGCTTATCTTGGCTGGGATGGTCAGTGTGAATTTGCAGGCGGAGGAAGCAGGAAGCAGCCCGCTAAGGCGCTTTACATTTTCCAGAGATTTCTCCAGGCCCGCAATGAGCTGCTCCCTCTGCAACTCCAACTCGCCGCGCACTGCCAAGGCTGATTTGAGTTCCAACAGGTTATGCCTGAATTCAAGTTGGCGCTCAACTTCCCTGCTCAACGCCCGAAGAGCCAGCATTTGTTCCGAAGTAAGAGTTCGCGGTTGGCGATCAATCACGCACATCGTTCCGAGTGCGTGGCCCGTTCGGGATGTGAAGGGCGCTCCCGCGTAGAACCGGATTTTCGGTTCTGATTGAACCAGCGGATTCTGCTGAAAGCGCCCGTCCTGCAACGCGTCCTCGACGATAAACAGGTCGTCGCCCAGAATCGCGTACGCGCAAAACGCCGTGTTACGAGGCGTCTCGGATATGTCCAGACCATGGTGGGACTTGAACCACTGACGGTCAGAATCGATTAGCGTGATCAAAGCAATGGGGGTGCCGCAAATGTAAGCGGCAAGATCGGTAAGATCATCAAATGATTGTTCGGGGTCGGTGTCGAGGATTTGGTAATCCCGCAGAGCGGCTAAGCGTTCTTTCTCGTTATTTGGAATGGGCGCAGACATCTGGATCTCCTCTACACGGTCAATCAAGAATCGCAGTTTGTTTAGACTCAGGCGATGTGCGTTTCAGGTCTGCCCCTTCACAAGCCGATAGTTGATCAATGCGATGACTATCGAGAGGAAGAGCAGTGCCAGGCTTGGAAGCATTTTGAACAATGAATTCTTCCGCCGCAGGTGCGTGAAAACAGCGCATCCCATCAAGACGGCGATACCAGGCCACCCGCCACAGCGATGGGCTCTCGTTCAATCCCGATCAACAACATCAGCGAAAAAGTCATTTTCAGAATGCCAACCGAGTCCCGTAACCAGTCCGGTAGACCATAAACCTTGAACTCCTCGATCACATTGGCGTAGCGCACCCCCCACACAAAAAAATGGATGCAGCCACCAGCGCCTGCAGAAAAATCGTTAAACCATGCATGCCGGAATCGTATGACTGTCCGCGCTGAATTGCTAGTTGATAAGTATCCTCTTCATAAGGTTCTGCCAAGTCCGAAGGTGCCTCGCCTCGGGAAATGGTTAGCGAAGATTTTTACGAAAAATCAGAGTAGTATTGCGAGGGCGTGGGCGCCGGCCCATGCGCCGGAAGAGTGCAAACGACAGTATCGCGAGCGTGATCGTCGCTCTGGGTCGCAACGCGTGCATTGCATGGATCTCGCGCAGGATTGTTTTCAACCTTTGCCAGTGACTTATGAACTTCCTCCGCACCTTCTTGGCTTTCAGGCCAACAGGTGAGCAAGGCTGCAGTTGCTTGCTGGTCGCTGTATAGGTCTATGTCTTCGTATATCTCCGGCCTATTTGTCTCGCGCGCACCCCAGTCGGGATAGGTCATCTGAGAAGTATTGCCCTCTAGCGCTAACGATTGGAAGCGGCAGATGATGTTGCGGACGGGCTGGAGGATGCCGCCTTTCTGCTCGATCTGAACACGCTTGATCCAAGCCGGCAGAAGCATTGCAGACACTCGTCGACCTACTGGTGGAATCGTTGCAGGAATGGATCAAGGCACTCGGCCATGCGACGCAATTGGCCGGGCTGTGGATCCTTTGGCGACCGAAGATTTTCTGAACGCGATGAACGCCGACCGAAGCGCTCGCGCAGCTTGCGGCATCGCGGTGTCTGGACGTCGGTGCCGCAGATTGTGGTGAGTGTGACACGGACCACGGCTTCGCCGAATCCGGCGGAAGGAATGGCGCGAGTCTCGAGCCTGATGTCATTCGGTCCGCGAAAAATGAGTGCCTTCATCGTGCCCTGTGTTTTCATGGTGATGTTCCTGCTTAATAAGGCGAAAATCGCGGCCTGGCGAAAACGGCGTCTTGTTTGCTTAAAGCAAGAGCTGGATTGACCTCCTCCAGCGTGAACTGCTGAAGCGCAACCCCGCGCAACGAGCGACTTGGAAATTCCGCCGCATCATGTAGATTTGATTGGTGGCGGAGAGTGGAATCGAACCACCGACCTACGGGTTATGAGTCCGTCGCTCTAACCATCTGAGCTACTCCGCCTGATTGCCGTATTTCATTTCAGTGTAGAGTCTGGCGGGCGCGACCGTCAAAAACTTCGGACCGACTTCACCCATGACACAGACGAAAATCAAACCACGGATTGTTGGCGTCATACCAGCACGCCTCGCCTCGACGCGGCTGCCCCGCAAAGTATTGCTTCCGATCGCCGGCAAGCCGATGCTGGCGTGGGTTTACGAGGCGGCCTGCGACGCTGGCGTCCTGGATCATCTAATCGTTGCCACGGACTCCGCGGAAGTCGCTGACGTTGGCCGAGTACATGGATGGGACGTAAGAATCACGTCGGCCGACCTTTCCAGCGGGAGTGACCGAGTCCACGCAATTTCTCTTCAAGAAGATGCAGATGTTTACGTAAACATCCAAGGCGATGAACCCCTTATCCGCCCCGAACACATTGCATCAGTTGTCGAGCGGATGCGCGATGAAGACGTCGCGGTAGCAACCCTGGCGACACCTTGCGACGCAGCGCAGGTCGAGAATCCTAATGTCGTCAAGGTCGTCATGGATGCGGGCGGACGCGCTCTATATTTCTCTCGCTCAGCCATCCCCTACGATCGCGATTCAACGGGCGGAGTGAGGTATCAAAAGCACCTTGGCATTTACGCGTATCGCAAGGAGACGTTGACCCGGTTCACCACATTACCTCCAAGCCCGCTTGAAGTCGCAGAGCGGTTAGAGCAGCTTCGTTTTCTCTCCGCCGGAATCGATATCTACGTCGCGCCGACGCCCTTTGACACGATCGGTGTGGATCCAGAGGACGACCGCAAAGCCGCTGAGATGATATTGCGGGAGCGCCACGGACTCTGATAAGGGCTAGAACCGAAATCGTATTCGGTCCCCTTCCAGATCGACCCGCATACCGAAGAGCGATTCAATTACATGGTCCGCAGCCGCTAGCGAAGGCCATTCCGTTCGATCAGCAACGGCAAGCACCTTGCATCCAGCAGCCCTGGCAGAAGCCACGCCCGCTGCTGCGTCTTCGACTGCTAAGCAATCGTGAGGTGCAAGACCCAGCAACGCAGCGCCCTTTGCATACGGGGCCGGGTCGGGTTTACCGGCGAGGACATCATCGCCGGTGATCATTCGGCTAGGTACCGGCAGACAGCCGGCCGCTAATCTCGCCACTGCCAGTCTCCTGCTAGCGCTGGTGACCACTGTCCATTGCTCTGGCCGAAGCATCTTCAGCAGTTCCGCCGCTCCTGGCAAGCTGACCAGACCATCGTTATCGGTCACTTCAAGATTTTCTATAAAAGCGTTCTCGGTGTCCGCATCCAGTTCCGGCCGCAAAGCACGCACAGTGTCAATGGATTTACG
The DNA here is from genome assembly GCA_038199445.1 of Terriglobales bacterium. Classification (GTDB taxonomy): domain Bacteria; phylum Acidobacteriota; class Terriglobia; order Terriglobales; family Acidobacteriaceae; genus JBBPYY01. The sequence goes on from JBBPYY010000016.1 coordinate 16,456, forward strand.
GCCGTGTGCCGCATGAATGGTCTCGGCAGGCGACATCCCATGGCGCCTCGCCCATGCGGTCCACGCCCGCTCGATGGACCCGTCAGAACGCACCAGCACCCCATCCATATCGAGCAGTACCCCCCGAACGCACGCCTCCGTCAACTTATGCCCCCATCGTGAAGACGCGCCCAGCTTCGAGTAGGCGGGTTACTGAGTCTGCGGTACATGACTCCGAATAAATGCGTAACAGCGGCTCTGTCCCGGACGCGCGAAATAGCAGCCATGTTTCGGCTGCATGTTCAACGCCCTCCGCGGCTGAGTTCTTAAGATAAAGCTTCACACCATCCAGTGTTTCGATCCGTAGCACGGGCATTCCAGCGACTTCATTCATGCCTGCGCGCGCGCGGCTGATTGCGCTTTTCTTGATTTCATCGTCAATGTGCAGATCGATGCGGCCATAGTGATGTTCGCCGTACTCGTTTTCCAAATCCAGCACAAGTTCAGCGAGAGTGCGCTTTTCCTCAGCCATCACGGTCGCTAGCAACAAAGCGTTCAACAACCCGTCACGCTCGGGTAGATGACGCGTAATGCCGATGCCGCCTGACTCTTCTCCACCACTGAGTATTTCTCTCTCAAGCATCAGGTCTGTGACGTACTTAAATCCGATTCCAACTACGTGCAACCTGCGCTCGTGTTTGGCGCAGATGCGGTCCAACATCTTCGTCGTGTTGAATGCACGTACGACTTCACCCGGCCAGTGTTTGCGTTCAAGTAGCCAACGCAGGAGCAACGCAAAAATCATATGCGGAGTTACGACTTTTCCGTTTTCATCGACTGCGCCGATGCGGTCAGCATCACCGTCGGTGACAAGTCCCGCATGACACTTCTTAGCCACAACGACATCTTGCAATGCACGCAAATGCGGCTCGATTGGTTCAGGATTAATTCCGGGGAAGATTGGGTCCGGATTTGCACGAATTTCCAAATACTCTGTGCCAATGCTCTCGAAGATTCCCGCGAGCACGCCCGCGCCCGCGCCGAACATGCAATCAATCGCAAACTTGAAACGTGATTTCGCAATGGCATCCAAATTCGCAAATGCACGCAGCGCGGTTACATAGTCGGGAACAAAGTTGCACTGTTTTATTTGCGCAGCCCGGGCCGCACGGTAAACCGGCTTGCCAAGATGAGACTCGATCGCCGCAATGATCGACGGTTTCCCCGCCCCACCATAGCTTGCCTTATACTTGACGCCATTCCAGTTGTAGGGATTATGACTTGCGGTGATCATCACTCCGCCGGCGCAGCCCAAGTGCCTCACCGCAAACGAGAGCGCTGGGGTTGGCGTCACGCGGTCTGCAAGCAGCACAGGAATTCCCGCCGAGGCGACTACATCCGCGAGCGCGTGTGCAAATGCCGGCGAACCGAAGCGCGTGTCATATCCAATCGCGATGCCCCTCTGCGCATCTTCCTCTGCGATGACGTAGGCCGCGATGGCGCGGGCAGCCACTCGTACATTTTCAAACGTGAAATCATCCGCGATGACACCGCGCCAGCCATCCGTGCCAAACTTCACAGCCGTTCCACTCACCATCCCCACGTCGTTTCCGATTCAAGATTCAGATTAGGTGATCGCTTCCGCGCTGCTGCAGTTCCTTCACTAGCTTCCCGACGTCTTGAGAGAGGGCGCGTGTGGTGACCAGCAACACACCGTCCGTTTCCACTACGACAAGATCGTGGACGCCGGCGAGCGCAACGAACTTCCCGGGCGCGTACACATAATTCCCTTGCGCTTTTTGTACGAGCGTAGCGCCACACTCCAGAACATTGGCCGAGCCATCAACGCTATGTTCACCAGAGCGGATCCGATGTTCATACAGCGCCGACCATGAACCGAGATCGTTCCAGCCGAACTCTGCTGGAATGCAAAAGAGGTTCGACTTGGTCTCGCCTTTCGCAGAACGCGGCTCGATAATGCCGTAGTCAAGACTGATGTCTTCGCACAGCGGATAGCACTCCGCAAATACTCTGTCGAAATCGCTGGTTCCGTAAGCCGCAGCAATCTTCTCAAGATACGGCGCCGCCTCCGGTAGATGTTCGCGCATCGCGTTCGCCAGTGTTCGCGCGCTCCACAGAAAAATGCCGCTGTTCCAGAAATAGGTTTCGCGCGCCAAAAATGCGTTTGCTCGCTCTTGATTCGGCTTTTCGATGAAGCGATGTACGCGCAAGATACCTTCGCCGTAGACCGACCCGGCCTCGATGTATCCATAGCCGGTCTCTGCGCGATCTGCCCGTACGCCGAGAACAACAGTGTACTCGCCGGCAGCCGCCAGCTTCGCCGCTCGGTGGATCACGGCATGAAAAGCATCGACATCGCTGACCACGTGGTCCGCCGGGAACATGCCGATAATGGCGTCTGGTGATTCACGCTCGATTAGAAATGCAATCAGTCCCGCGGCCGGAGCCGTGTTGCGAGCAACCGGCTCTCGCAGGATGTGCGATGCGCTCAACCCGCTGAGTTGCTCTTCGATCGTTAGGCCGAGCAGATTGTTCGTCACGACCCAGGTCGCTTCATTCGGTGCCAGAGCGCGCAAGCGGTCCGCTGTCTGTTGAATCATGCTGCGCTCTCCGTCAAGCGCCAGCACCTGCTTCGCACGGTTCCTGCGACTGCGTGGCCAGAACCGCGTCCCGCTGCCGCCCGCAAGAATCACTGGGCGAAAATCTAAACTTAACGTCATCAAGCCCAATCGTATCGGAATGACTTCGCACCGTCGAAATCTGTGCGCACTATCGCGGCACCATGCAGACAACTTCGCAAGCTTGCTCTGCGCGTAGCTCCCACCCTCCGCTTCGTGCAGGCACCACACCGGCCTGCCCGCGGTCCAAGGAGAACTGTGCGCCTTCAACGTGAACGCTGCAGCGGCCCGCCGCTACAAACAGAATCGCGGCCTCGGTTGACAGAGCAGCAAGGTGGTCGAGCAGTGGCGCCGCCGTCTCTTTCGCAGCAACGCGAAAAGCGTCAACGCGGAAATACTGGGCGTCAATCAGCGTGGCGTACGCGTTGTGGATTTGCGGTTCCACCTTCTCCGCTCTGGCGTCAAGACGAATCGCAGCCAGCGCCTGCTCGAGGTGTAATTCACGTTCACGGCCATAGTCATACAGTCGATACGTCAGGTCGCTGTTTTGCTGCGTTTCCAGCAATACGGCGCCAGGGTAAATCGCATGCACGGTTCCGGCTTCGACGTAAATCATGTCGTGGGCTGCGATGGGCACAAGCTGCAACAATTCCTCTAACGTTCCTTCGGCCACCGCGCGGCGGACGACCTCCGCAGTAACGCCCTGTTTGAACCCCAGCGCCACATGAGCGCCCGGCTCTGCTCTGAGCACGTACCAGCATTCCGTCTTTCCTGTCGACTCACAGCTTAGCCGTTGCGCGCCGATGTCGTCTGGATGCACCTGCACACTCAACTTATCAGAGGGGAAAAGAACCTTGGTCAGCAGCGGAAACCGCCCAGATTTCGCTGCCAGCACGGATCCATGCGTCGCGATGGCTTCGCCGAGTGTTGCCCCAGCCAGCACGCCCGTATCGATCACACATTCATCGCCGGTCAGCCATACTTCGCCAATCGGTTCTTGTTCCGCGCGTACGTCGTACCACGGTGACAGATCGCGCGACCCCCACGGACGTGGGCTGAACCACGGGCGTAAACGAAATGGCGATAAGGTCTTAATCTCTTCGATTGCCATGCATCACGCCAATTGAGCGAAAAACTCTTGCATACGCCTAACGCCTTCATCCACGTCCTCGTGCTTGACCGCA
>JBBPYY010000017.1:0-8240 GCA_038199445.1 Terriglobales bacterium
GCCTTTGGGAATCGCCGTGCCGGGCCCGCCAACCGCAACAATCTTGCCACCGGAGAGGACGATCACGCCGTTCTCAATCACCCCATGCGACACCGTCAGCAATCTGCCGCCGGTAATTGCAACTGGCCCAGTGGAGCCGTCCATCTGGACCTTGAAACCGCCCGGAGGGCCAACACGATGCGACGTCGGCCTCGCCTCCTGTGCGGAGCACGTGCAATATGTAACAACTATAGTTGCAAATACGTTAAGCAGTCTCACTGAGATTCTCCATCGTCGTCGGCGCCGCCAAAGCCCGCTTCATGCATCGCGCCGTTGAAATGAGTGGTGCCGAATCCCGGTTGTGCGCTATCGAAGAAAAGGTCTCCGTCGATGTAAACCTTCTCGACGCGCGCGTAGGTCGAGAGCGGATCTTTATCCCAGATGACGAGGTCGGCATCCTTGCCGGTGTCGATGGAGCCGACGCGGTCGTCGACACCGATGATCCAGGCAGGATTGATAGTGATCATTTTCAACGCTTCCTCTTCGGTTGCCCCACCGTAGTGGACCATCTTGCCCGCTTCCTGATTCAAGCGGCGCACCAGGTCGTTGGAATCGCTCTTGAGCGCGACGCGCACGCCCTCGCGCATGCTCATCACGGCATTCCACGGAATTGCGTCCCAAGCCTCATCTTTGTAGCCCCACCAGTCGGCGAAGGTCGCAATCGCGGTGCCTGTCGGCGCGATCTTGTCGCCGACCTTGTACATCTCGAGCGCGTGATGGAAGGCGCGAATCTTGTAGCCGTATTCTTTGGCAAGCGCTTCTTCGGTCAGGAACTCGTCGGCGCGGTAGCAATGGATCTGGACGTATAGCTTGCCCGCTAAGACCTCGGCGAGCGCTTCGAGTTTGAGATCGCGCTTGGGCACGACGGCATCTCTGTCGCCCTTCTTGAGCTTGGCGTTGTAGGCATCAAAGGAGGCCGTGTAGGCCTTGGCGTCTTCGAAGACCTGGCGCATGACGGCAAAATTTCCCATGCGGGTCGACGGAGTTTCGTTGCGGCCGCCATAGACGCGCTTTGGATTTTCGCCGCTGGCGAACTTGATCGAGCGCGGCGCGTTGGGAAACAGCATCTCGTCGCGGGAAAGGCCAAATTTGTTTTTGATGACGACAGCCTGGCCGCCGATCATGTTGGCAGACCCGTGCAGCAACAGTTCTGTGGTGACGCCGCCAGCCAGCGCCTGATAGAGCGCCTTGTCGGTGTTGTCGAAGGCGTCGATCATCATCATCGCGGGAGTGACCGGGCTGGTCGCCTCGTTCACATCGTCACCGAGCGCAGAGTGAGAGTGCGGATCGATAAGTCCGGGAGTTACAAATTTGCCCGCCGCATCGACGACGATGGCGGATGCAGGCGCGTTGACGCTGGTGCCGACGCCGACAATCTTGCCGTTGTGTATCCAGACGCTGCCGGGCTCGATGGTTCCATGCGATGCGGTCATGACGGTCGCGTTCTTGATGACGATGTCCGCCGGGGGGGACGACTTCGCTTGCTGCGAGAACGCGAGGAGCGGGAAACATGCGAGAGCAGCCAGCGATGCCGACTTGCGCAGGATAGAAACGCGCATAAGTGAAGCCTCCGAGGGACTGGACAGGGGAAGAAGTTCAGGATGCCGATGGTAGCACGCGATTCATTCGGGCTGGGCCGCTTCGTGAGCGGTTTGCTGGGCCGCTTCCCGCACCGCATCGGCGACGGCGGCAGCCTCGAGCGCGGCACGCACGTCATGCACGCGCAGGATGTGTGCTCCGCCCAGAATCGCCGCTGTATTCGCGGCGAGCGTGGCGTAAAGGCGGCGATCCACGGGTGGTGGCTCACCCGCCGTGCGCGCGGCGATCGATTGGCCGAGAAAGCCCTTTCGCGAGGCCCCGGCCATCAGCGGAAATCCTAGCGCTGCGAATTCATCGAGGTTTGCGAGGAGTGGATAATTTTCATCCAGCCGCTTCCCGAAGCCAACGCCCGGATCAAGAACAATAGCTTCCCGGCCGATCCCCGCGGCCAAGGCAATGGCCACTCTTTCTTGCAGCTGCGCGTGGACTAGAGGCACGATTTCGCCGGCAGCGAGTGGCGGTAATTGTCTCCAGTCTTCCCAGCGGCCACGTGTGTGCATCACGACTACTCCGCAGCACAGTGCCGCGCAGGTGGCTGCCATCTCGGCGTCCCATGTCAGGCCGCTGACATCGTTGACGATGTCGGCCCCTGCATCGACCGCGGCGTGTGCGGTGCTGGCTTTGTAGGTGTCGATGGAGAGGATGCTGTCGGGACGAAGACGTCGCAGCGCTTGGATGACGGGCAGTACGCGAGCTATTTCCGCTTTCGCAGAGATCGCTTCATGCAGGCCGGGCCGCGTGGATTCGCCGCCGATGTCGATAACGTCTGCGCCTTCGTCGATCAGGCGGAGGCTGTGTGCGATGGCGGTTTCAGAGTCTGTGAACTGGCCGCCGTCGGAGAAAGAGTCCGGCGTGACATTCACTATCCCCATTAACAGAGTGCGCACTCCCAGAGCCAGCGTGCGCGTTCTCAGCTTCCAATGAAATTTAGGGCGAGTAGTAACGACCATACCTACGGTCATTGTATGCAGTGGCCGATGCTAAACTCCGGTCGAGATGGCCATTCGCCCCCGCAATGCTTTCGTCCAACTTATTGCGTCTATTGTCGCAATGGCGGCTTTTTCGCCGGCCGCGTGGCCGCAGACGCCGGCAACACAGCATGTTGCCGCGCCACCCGCAGCGCCGGCTGTAATTGCTGAACCCGTAAAGGACACGACGCAGCCGGCAACACAGCCACCACCGGCCACCGCGCCGATATCTCAACAGTCGATCGTGCCGTTGCCATCAGCACCAGCGACAGCGGTAATTGTGGACGCTCCGGGAAGCGCGGGCAATGCACCAGCATTGACACAACAGATCATGAGCATTCTCGGATCAATCGAGGCATCCCATGCCCACTGGGGAATATCCGTCACAACACTGGACGGCCGCGGTATTTTTTCGCTGCACGACGGCGAACTCTTTACTCCCGCGTCGAACGCAAAGTTATTTACGACCGCAGCCGCCTTCGCTCTTCTGGGCCCCGATATCAACGACGTCGGTCGTTTCTACGAGACCTCGGTAAGGTATGCGACTACGAGAGAGGGAAAGCAGGGCGAAGATCTAGAAATTGTCGGGCGCGGCGACCCTTCTCTTTCGGGCCGCGTACTTCCTTACAACGGGAAGGGCGAGCGCAGTCCGACGCCCTTGCGCGAACTGGAAAAGCTGGCGGACCAGGTACAGGCCAAGGGCATTCGCACCATCAACGGCGACATCATCGGCGATGACACTTGGTATCCGCTGGAGCGCTATGGCACCGGCTGGGCGTGGGATGATCTGCAGTGGGAATATGGCACGCCCGTTTCCGCTCTGACGCTCAATGACAACGTCGTGACGTTGAATATCACGCCGGGGAAAGAAGACGAAGCAGGCGTGACGAAGTTCGATCCAGCGGTCGCTTATTACGCGCTGCAGAACACGGTGAGAACGTCGCCACGGGGCACAGAACCGCGCATCGGAGTGGACCGTCAGCCGGGTTCCCGTTTCGTGCGGGTTTACGGGACAATTCCCGTCGGCAGCCCGGGAATCCATTTGTCTTTGTCGATCGAGGATCCGGCGGAGTACGCCGCGGCGGCCTTTCGCGAGTTGCTGATCGCGCGTAAGGTCGAAGTGAAAGGCAAAGCGCGCGCCCGCCATCGGCTTCCGGAAATCACTCAGGACTTCACCGAGCATACCCGGCAGCCGCTGGTGCTGAAACCATTTGTTGCGGGGCAGGGGCAGATGATTCTGCCGATTCCCACGCCCTACACACTGGTGACGCGGCTCGCCCCCCCGGTCGCCCAGGACTTGAAGGTCATTAACAAGGTCAGCCAGAATCTGCACGCGGAATTAATGCTGCGGCTGCTCGGAAAAGCGCAGGGAGACGATGGTTCGCTCGAAGAAGGCGTGCGCGTAGTGCATCAATTTTCTAGGGATGCCGGCGTAGCCGCGAACGATATCTTTATGTATGACGGTTCGGGGTTGTCGATGGATGATGAGGTGACACCGCGCGCGATCACCACCCTGCTGCGATACGCTTCGCAGCAGCCATGGGGAGACGCGTTTCGTCAGACTTTGCCCGTGGGCGGAGTGGATGGTTCCCTATCGGGGCGGTTCACCCGAGATCCGCTGAAGGGCCGAGTGTTCGGCAAGACGGGAACGCTGGCCGAGGTAAATGCCCTCAGTGGGTATGTGGTAGCCGCAAGTGGGCGAACGCTCGCGTTCTCGATTCTGTGCAATAACCATGTCACGGTGAATGACACTTCACGCAGTGCAATTGATCAAGTGGTTGCGGCCATTGCCGCGGCCAACTAAGGAGCACTATGTCAGAACAAACGCAGACCCGCGCGAATCATGCGCGCATGGATCCATCGTTCCATTATCTTGTATTGCCGGTGTTGGCGATCTATCTGCTATGGACGCTGTACCGATTAGGATATCTGGCGCTCGTCGTGGCTAAGCATCGTGGGGACTTTTCTGCCGACGCATTTCTGCACGAGGCTTTGTTGCACTATCTGCTGCCCGCCCTGGGACAGGTATTCATCTCGCTGGCGATATTTCTGCTCGCGCTGAAGGCGCGTATGTATTCGCTGAAAGTGCAGGACCGCGTCATCCGTCTAGAAGAGCAGCTCAGGCTGGCATCCGTTCTGCCGGAGTCGCATCGCGCACGACTGGGCGAGCTGACCGAGAGGCAACTGATCGCGCTGCGTTTTGCGAGCGACGCCGAGGCACCCGCTCTGGCAGCGCGTGCGATGGACGAGCACCTTGACTCGAAGCAGATCAAAGATTCCATCGTCCTGTGGCGTGCAGATTACTGGCGCGTCTGATGATGAAGCGTTTGATCGCGCTGATGGGAGTCGGCTTGGCGGCGGCGTTCTTGGCGGCCTGCAATACGTTGCCGCCGTCGAAGCCTCTCGATCAGCTGACCCCACAGGAAGCGCAGGGGCGCGCTGTATATGAGACGCGCTGCGCCTCATGTCACTATCCGAACAAAAACAAGCCGCTGAATGGGCCAGGGCTGCAGGCGCTGTTTAAGAAGCCGTATCTGCCGAGCGGCGCGCCGGCGAATGAGGAACGCATTCGCGACACCATTCTTCATGGACGCAAGATGATGCCCGCGCTGAACAAGGTACTCGACGACCAGCAACTGGACGATCTGATGGCGTATCTATACACGCTTTAGGGTGGTCATTCTTTCGCCTCGGCGGTGTTGAGTATTCTTGAGCTGACGCTATGACTGACGAAATCACCCCTAAAAAATCTGGCCTGTTGCCGGGGATTGCTGCCATCGCGGCGTTCATGCTGCTGATGTCGGTCGCTACGTTCTATTCTGGGATAAAATTTGGCATCGGCAGCCAGCGTGTTCTGATTTTTGCCTTCAGCGCTTTGTTCGCTGTCGCTGGGCTGGGGCTGCTCCGCTTGCGGCGATGGGGCTGGGCGATGACGTTGGCGGCGGCCTTCCTCGCGATGTCGGTTTACGTCTGGTTCTTCTTGCACAGCCATGAGCCGCGATTGCTGGTCATGGCCGCGGCGAATGTCGTGTTTTTTCTTTACTTGATGCGAGAAGATGTTCGCGTGCGCTTGCGTTGACGGTGCCAAAGTGGGCTATGAGACGGCGGTACAATCGTTTCAGTGGCCGCCGCAATCGAACTCGTCCAGATTGATCTTGCCCCGCGTAAACCTGCTCCGAAACCTGAGTGGCTGAAGGCGCGTGCGCCTATGGGCGAAACGTTTCACGAGTTAAAAAAACTGACCCGCTCGCTCGGCCTCCATACGGTTTGCGAATCGGCACAGTGCCCCAATATCGGGGAGTGCTGGAACCACAAGACCGCGACCTTCATGATGCTGGGCAACACCTGCACGCGGCGCTGCGGATTCTGCGCGGTACCGAAGGGCAGGCCTGAGCCGATCGACTTCGACGAGCCGCGCCGGGTGGCGCAGGCGGTTGCGACACTGGGCCTGCAGCACGCCGTGATTACCAGCGTGAACCGCGATGACGACAATATCGGAGCCGCGAACGCGTTCGTCGACGTGATCCATGAGATTCGCCGCCAGGCAGCAGGCTGCCGTGTTGAAGTGCTGACGCCGGATTTTCAGGGCAACGAAGAAGCGATCCGACTGGTGGTGGCCGCGAAGCCTGAGATCCTGAATCACAACATCGAGACGGTTCCCCGGCTCTATCGCGTCGCCAAGTCTGGCGGACGTTATTTGCGCAGCCTGCGCTTTCTCGAATTCGCGAAGGTACTGGACCCGGCAATGGTCACAAAGACCGGCATCATCGTCGGCATGGGCGAAGAGATGCACGAACTGCTCGACGTCTTTCGCGACCTGGCGCGCATCAAGGTCGACATTCTGACCATCGGACAATATCTGCGGCCCTCGCGCGACCATCTGCCGATGACCCGGTATTACACGCCGCAAGAATTCGCCTACATGAAGGAAGAGGCGCAGCGCATGGGCTTCCGCCATGTGGAGTCTGGACCATTGGTGCGCTCTTCGTATCACGCGCATGAACAGGCTGCCTCAACCGGACTGCCTGGGTTGGTGGTTTCTAACAACTAGCATTCGCTCTCTGAGCTTCACATTACACGCCCACAGCCGCTGATTGCGCTAAAATTTCCTGTTTGTTAAGAGGAGTAAAAGAAAGCCATGGCACCTAGCGTGATGGCCGGAATTCCGGCGCTGAAAGAGTGTTACACCCAGATGAAGAACCGCATGGACAAAGCGGTTTCTGACTTCGGAAACAACCTGAGTTCCACTCGCACCGGCCGTGCCAGCGTGCACATGCTCGATCACGTCAAGGTGGAGGCGTATGGCTCCGACATGCCGCTGAATCAGGTTGCCCAGGTGCACGCGCCTGAGCCGAACATGATCACCATCGCGCCCTTCGACCCATCGCTTATCGCTGAAATCGAGAAGGGGTTGCGTTCGGTGCAGCAGGGTTTCAATCCGCAGAATGATGGGAAAGTGATTCGCGTTCCCATTCCTCCGATGAATGAGGAGCGCCGCAAAGAGGTCGTGAAGCAGATCAACAAACTGCTCGAAGACCATCGCACCGCCGTACGCAATATTCGCCGCGACGGCAATGAAGCGATTAAGAAGGCCGCGAAGGAGAAGAAAATCTCTGAGGACGAAGAGAAGCGCTCACTCGACGAGATGCAAAAAATCACGGACGAAGAAATTAAGCGCATGGACGAAATGTGCAAGGCCAAAGAGAGAGAAGTAATGACGGTCTGATTCACCGACCAAAATCAAACGCGCGGAGAGCCAAGCACATTAAAACGGGTTGGCCCGGCACTAACTAGTGTGATCGAGGACGATCTTCCAGCCCTGCGCCGTCTTTGCCCAGACCAGAGAGAAAATTCCGCCTTGGGGCGCGGCTTTATCAAAGGTCAGCTTGTAGCGTCCGGTGACGACGGCGTTAATTTCAGAGAGCATTCTTACGTCGATGTCGGTGAAGGTAAGCGTGCCCATCTTTTCTCTGCTCGGATATTTCTCTTTGTAGTCGGCGAGGATGGGGGCGTAGCCATGGCGCGTGGTGTGACCGATGAAAGTGGTTTGCGGGGAGTCTTCGTAGCCGTGCATGAAGCCGTTTATATCTCCGGCGTTCCATGCGGCGGTTTGCGCGTCCAGCACGGCGCGAATGGCGGCTGGATCATCGGCGGTTGCGGTGTCTGAAATTTCCGCGAACGAGGGGTAAGGTTTCGTAAGGGTGGCCCTCTGTGAACCGCTGCAACTTGTGACTACGGCAACGAGAGCGAAAAGTGTCATCGACTGCAGTCCCTGGTTTTTCATTTGCGTTTCTCCTCAGGAAGACCATAACTCTCGACGCGTTAGGATTCCTACCTCGCTGAGTGACGAGACCGCAGAACGCATTTGTGAAGCGGCTGATGCAAGCAGGGTTCCGCGCAGTTCCCTTGAGTCGATATCTGTGGCAACTATGATGTGCTTTCCTCTGTCACAGAGAAACGCTTACTCCGACTCCGACCGTCATGCTCTCGACAAGATAAGATGCGCATCTTAGATTTATCAGACCATCGCCAGCCGATGAGCGATCGGGAGCAGTTAAGTTGAAGATTGGGATACAAGGCGAAGCGGGATCTTACAGCGCGGAGGCGGCCTCCATTCTGGCGCCCTCCGCTGAC
>JBBPYY010000018.1:0-14399 GCA_038199445.1 Terriglobales bacterium
ACTTTGCTGGCATCCCTGCGATTGTGGGGCCCTTTCAGACGGTGGACTTTCGCGCATCATTGAGCCAGGCTGTCTTCAATTTATCGGCGCTGAGAAATTATTTGGCGGCGAAGCATGAATTCGAAGCCGCAAAACTCTCCGTCGACGATGCGCGCGACATGGTCGTACTTGCGGTGGGAAACGCCTACCTGACGGTGGTCGCCGACGCCGCGCGCGTTGAGAGCGTTCGAGCGCAGGTGGATACGGCGAAGGTTTCCCTTGACCAGGCATCCGCGCAACACGCTGCAGGGACGGCTCCGAAACTGGATGAGCTGCGCGCGCGGGTTGATTATCAGACGCAGCAGCAAGCGTTGATTCAAGCGCAGAACGATTTTGAGAAAGATAAGATTGCGCTGGCCCGTGCTATCGGGCTGCCGCTGGATCAGCAATTCACGCTGAGCGATGCGGTGCCTTACGCAGAGTTAACGAAAATCGATCAGCAGGCGGCCATTCAGCAGGCGCTGGACGCGAGGGCGGACCTGAAGACCTTGCGTGAGCAGGTGAGGGCGGCTCAGGCGGTGAAGGGCGCGGCGCGCGCCGAACGGTACCCGTCGGCGAGTATTTCTGGAGACTATGGCGATATCGGGATTACGCCCGGACATTCGCACGGGACCGGCGAAGTAGCGGGGCAGGTGAGTGCGCCGATTTTTGAAGAGCCGAAACTACGGGGCGATCTGAAGGTCGCGGATGCGCAGTTACAGCAGCGCCTTGCACAGTTGAGCGATGGCGAAGCTCAGGTGCGCGCGGACGTAATCAACAGTCTGCTGGATCTCGAAGCTTCGGCAAAACTGGTGGAGGCTTCGCGTAGCAATGTGGAGTTGACGGCCGAAGCGTTAAAAGAAGCTCAGGATCGATATGCCGCCGGGGTGTCAGACAATCTCGCAGTCTCGCAGGCGCAGACGAGCGTGGCACAAGCCAACGATCAATATGTCAGCGGCCTATATGAGCACAACCTTGCGAAGCTATCCTTAGCACGCGCGTTGGGCCGGGCGCGCGCCAGTTACAAAACATATCTGGGTGAGAAGTAATTTGAGCGGCAAGTAATCTGGGAGGGAAGTAAACGTGGCTGAAGAGAATGCGGGAGGAGAAGGACAAGGACAGGGCGGTGCAAGGCCGGTGGAGCGTGCTCCCAACCGTGTCCCTCCGCCGGAGCAGACGACCGATGAGACGCAGACAGAGTCGCCCAAACAGCGGTCGGTCAAGCGCTACTTCATCATCGGCGGAGTGCTGCTGTTGATCCTGGTCGCAGTGCTTTATTGGCTGCACTCGCGCCACTATGAAGACACGGATGACGCCCAGATCGATGGCCATCTCGATCAGATCAGCGCACGGGTTGCAGGGCACATTTCGCAAGTTAACGTGGAAGACAACCAGATGGTGCAGAAGGGCCAAGTGCTCGCGGTGATCGACCCGAGCGACTATGAGGTATCCCTGCAGCAGGCACAAGCGCAGGTGGCGGCGTCGCAGGCGAACTATGAAGCATCGAGTGCGAATGTGCCGGTAATCGGCATAAACACGGGCAGCACGCTTAGCTCAGCAGGAGCGGATGTTCAGGCTTCCGCCGGAGGGATCGATCAGGCGAAGAAGCAGCTAGATGCGGCTCAAGCCCGCGTTGCCTCGGCGGCGGCGGCGGCGAAGAAAGCGCAACTCGATGTCGATCGTTATACGCCATTGGTGCAGCGCGATGTCATTTCAAAGCAGCAATACGATGCAGCAGTCGCCACAGCCGAGCAGACGCAGGCGCAGTTGCAGGAGGCGCAGGCGAATGTAGTAGCGGCGGCGGCGGGAGTGCGTGTTGCCAACGACCGGCTGAGGCAGTCGCAAGCGCGGCTGCAGGACGCGCAGACCGGGCCGCAACAGATGGCCATTCAACGGGCAAAAGCGGACCAGGCTGCCAGTCAAGTCAAGCAGGCCCAGGCACAGGTTTCTCAGGCGAGGCTGAACCTCGGGTATGCGACGGTAGTTGCTCCGTATTCCGGAATCGTGAACAAGAAGAACATCGAGCTGGGAGAAAACGTGAGCGTCGGGCAAAACCTGATGACGATTATTTCACTGGATGAGTTATGGGTCACCGCCAACTTCAAGGAAACTCAGTTGCGATATATGCAGCCCGGGCAGACAGTTTTGATCCATGTCGATGCGTACGGCCGCGATTACCACGGCAAGGTGACGCAAATCGGCGGCGCGACAGGCTCGCGGCTCAGCTTGTTCCCGCCAGAGAACGCGACGGGGAACTATGTGAAAGTGGTTCAGCGCATTCCTGTGCGAATCGATTTCACAGACAAGAACGAAAATAACGACCGCCTGTTGCGACCCGGGCTTTCAGTCACACCAAAGACGACAGTAAGGTAAAAAGCATTCGCATAAGAATCAACTTGCATCTCAACATCTGAATCCCTCTACACGGCGATCAAATTTTTTAAGGAGAAAAATGGCATGAGCAGCAGCAGCGCGTTGAAGGCACCGCAAAGGAAGGGCGATCTGATTACGCCCAATTGGAAGCAGAAAGCGAAAGAAATTCAAAAATTTGGCACCGTTATCAAGAGCCTCCCCATCGGCCTGGACGAAAAGGTGCGGCAGCAGATGGTCGAAATGCTGAACCAGGTCCTCGCGGATACGATCACTTTGCGCGACCTGTACAAGAAGAGTCACTGGCAGGTAAGCGGGCCGACGTTTTACCAGCTTCATTTGCTTTTCGACAAACACTTCGAAGAGCAGGCTGAGCTGGTTGATGTTTTGGCCGAGCGAATTCAAACGCTAGGAGGTGTCAGCGTTGCGATGGCCCACGATGTGGCCGAACTGACCAAGCTCGAGCGTCCACCGCGCGGTCGCGAAGAGGTTCCGGTGCAGATTTCGCGTTTGCTGCAAGCTCACGAATTCGTGATTCTCGAAACTCGAAAAGGCGCAAAGAAGGCGGATGACGCAGGCGACGACGGCACAAACGATGTGCTGGTGAGCAATGTGCTACGCACCAACGAGCTGCAGGTGTGGTTCGTCAGCGAGCATCTCGTCGAAATGCCCCTGATCAAGGCGGAAGACTAAACTCCACAGGCCGAAGGTTCTAAAATTGGGTCGTCAGCAGATGCTGGCGGCCTCATTTTTTGCCTCCTGCATCGGAACTGCGTCTCCGGTCATCTACTCTGCAGAACCAGGGTGAGTCCGATGCCTGTCGCTGTCGATTTTTTCCTACATTACGGTTACGTGGTCTTATTCGTCTGGGTCATGGCGGAGCAGCTTGGCATTCCTGTGCCGAGCATTCCATTGTTGATTGCCGCCGGCACGATCAGCGCAACCTCCACACAAGCTTACGGACAGCGCATGAGCATCTGGCTGATGCTGCTGTGCGTGATGGCTGCTTGCGCGGTGAGCGACACGATCTGGTATCACCTGGGGCAGCGTTTCGGACAGTCGGTTATTCGCATGCTCTGCAAGCTTTCTTTGGAGACGGACACGTGCGTTCGGCGCACAGAGAACATCTTTACGAAACGAGGGCCGGCAGCGCTGCTGATTGCGAAGTTCATGCCGGGGCTGAACACGGTAGCTGCCCCGATCGCTGGTCAAAGCGGAATGAAGTATCGGGAATTCATTCTGTGGGATATGGCGGGCGCTGCTCTGTGGTCAGGGTCGTTCCTGCTGGCCGGCAGATTCTTTGGCGACGCGCTCAAACGGCATCCCGAACTATGGCAATGGACAGGCCGCTTCGCCGGCGCGCTCTTTGTCACGGCGGTCGTTGCGTTTCTGCTCTATCGCGTAATCAAGCAGCGTAAATTTCTCAAGCAAGTCCGCAATGCACGGCTAGAGCCTGAGGAGCTGAAAGAAATGATGGATGAAGGTCAGGATTTGTACATTGTCGACCTGCGGCACCCGCTTGACTACCTGCCGGATCCGCGAACGATTCCGGGGGCAATTCGAGTGTTGCCGGACGAATTGATGAAGCGGAGCAAAGAGATTCCACGGGATAAAGACATTGTGTTGTTCTGCACTTGTCCGAGCGAACAGACGAGCGGACGCGTTGCCTTGCAGATGCGCAAGATGGGGATTTATCGAGTTCGCCCACTGCGAGGCGGGTACGAGGGCTGGCGCGATAAGGGGTTTCCACTTGTACCCTTTGACATCGTCCCGACTCACATGAGCGAGAGCGTGCTGCTTCCTGCTACAGCGGTTCGGTCTGCAACGCAATCCTAAGCCAAACCGCCGCGTGGTTCAGATCTTCACCGTTTCTTCACCTTTGTTCAGCCGCTCGTTAACCTGCCGTTTACATAATGTGGTTAGCGTTGTCTTTTTGATTCTTCTAGAAGGCATGAGCCACGCGTGGAACCGAGACGAGCCGATACGACTCCACAGGAAACCTCAGAACGCGCCACTGACATTGCTTTAGCCACTTCACGAGGCATGCCACACGCGGTCTCGGCTGAGGGTGGTTCGGAGCCGCCTTCGCCATTTCTTTCCCCGATCCGTATATTCCTGAATTCTCGCGGCGATGCTGCGCTGACCGACCGAGTTTTTGCCGGTCTGATGTTGCTCTCTGCGCTTTCGATTTTCGCAATTGTAATTTTCATTCTGCGGCAGCTGATCGGCAGTTCGCAGTTATCACTTCATGCCTTCGGCTGGCATTTCTTCTTTCGATCGGCGTGGGATCCGGTCAGCGGCGACTTTGGCGCGCTGCCATTTATTTACGGCACGGTGGTTTCTTCGCTGCTCGCTTTGATTATTGCCGTGCCCTTAGCGGTTGGCACGGCGGTGTTTATCACGGAGATGTGCCCCCGGTTCCTGAGGCAGCCACTTTCGTTTTTGACTGAATTACTGGCCGCGATCCCCAGCGTGGTTTACGGCTTGTGGGCGATCTTCGTGCTGCTGCCGCTTTTGCGGGATCGTGTCAATCCCGTGCTGATCAAGACGCTGGGTTGGACTGGCTTTTTTTCTGGCTACAACCTGGGGAACGGCATGCTTGCGGCAGGAGTAATTCTGGCCATCATGATTTTGCCGTTGATCTCTTCCATCACACGCGAGGTGATGACGGCGGTGCCATCGAACCAACGCGAAGCTGCACTCGCGCTGGGAGCGACGCGCTGGGAAATGATTCGCGTGGGGGTATTGCGCAACGCGCGGATTGGCATCGTTGGCGGAGTAATTCTTGGGCTTGGCCGCGCTCTTGGAGAAACGATGGCTGTGGCGATGGTGATCGGCAACACCCCGCATATCTCAAAATCGCTGCTGGATTCAGGCTATTCCATGGCAAGTGTGATTGCGAATGAGTTTGCCGAGGCCTCGGATGATATGTACCGCAGCGCGTTGATTGAGATCGGCCTCGCGCTGTTTATCGTGACGATTCTTGTGAACGGGCTGGCGAGACTTCTGGTCTGGGCTGTGACGCGCGGCGCACCGGCGAGGGCACACTGATGGCGTCGACCGCGCCGAGGCCGTACCAGAATGAAGATCGCCGCCGAGGCCTGCGCATCTTTCAAAGCCATTTTGTAACCGGACTCGCGGTACTGGCCACGGTGCTAGTTGTAGCGCCGCTGGTGGCCATCTTCGGCTACCTACTGTTCAAGGGTGCTAGCTCGCTCACTTGGGCCTTCTTCACGCAGATTCCCAAACCCGTCGGCGAAGTGGGTGGGGGCATGGGGAATGCGATCCTCGGTTCGGGCATCATCCTTGGGATCGGCAGCGTCATTGGAGTGCCCATCGGCATCGCTGCAGGAATTTACCTCGCAGAGTTCGGAAGGGGCACTAAGCTGGCGAATGCGGTACGCTTTACCGCGGATGTATTGAACGGAGTGCCCTCGATCGTCGTCGGCATGTCGGTGTATGCGCTGATTGTGATGCGGGAGAAGCATTTCTCCGCGTGGTCGGGGGGTGTGGCGCTCGGCATCATGATGATTCCGACGATTACCCGGACGACGGAAGAGATGTTGCTGCTGGTTCCGCATCCAATTCGAGAGGCTGCTCTCGGTCTTGGGCTGCCAAATTGGCGCAGCGTGCTTTCGATCACTTTGCCGACCGCGTCAGCCGGAATTATCACGGGCTGCATGCTTGCGTTTGCGCGCGTCGCCGGCGAAACGGCGCCATTGATCTTTACTGCGTTTGGCAATGCGTTCTGGAGCCACCGGCTCGATCAACCGATCGCAGCGCTGCCATTGCAGATCTATATTTATGCAATTTCGCCGTATGACGATTGGCATCGTCTGGCATGGGCGGGCGCCCTGGTTCTGATCGTTCTGATCGTGATCTCTGTTGCGCTGGTTCGTTATGCCGCGGGTCGCGCCGTCTTGAAAGGGGCAGGCTAGTGGGTGTTGGAATAGAAGTGACAGGCCTGAATGCGTGGTACGGTTCCACGCATACTTTGCACGACATTGGCCTGCATATTGCGGCTAACCGCGCGACGGCGTTGATCGGTCCTTCAGGCTGCGGAAAGTCAACGTTTGTTCGCTGCCTGAATCGGATGCACGAGACCAATCCGATCGCGCGCGTGACTGGCTCGGTCAAGATGGGCGATATCGACATTTATAGCGGCATCTCGCCTGTCGCCATTCGCAGACGCGTGGGCATGGTCTTCCAGCGGCCGAACCCGTTCCCGACCATGTCGATTTATGACAATGTCGCCTCAGGCCTGCGATTGAATGGATATCGCAACCGCCGCTCTCTGGATGAGATTGTGGAACACTCGCTGAAGCAGGCGGCTTTATTCGATGAGGTGAAGGACGATCTAAAAAAGAAGTCGGGTGCTAGTTTGTCCGGCGGTCAGCAACAACGCCTTTGCATCGCACGCGCCCTCGCCGTCGACCCGGAAGTGCTGTTGATGGATGAACCGGCGTCTGCTCTCGATCCTATTTCTACGTCGAAGATCGAGGACCTGATCTTTCAACTGAAGTCGCAGTACACGATCGTCATCGTGACGCACAACATGCAACAGGCAGCACGTGTGGCTGAAGAGACGGGCTTCTTTCTCAACGGAAAGCTGGTCGAATTTGCCGCAACGACAAAGATTTTCACCAATCCGAGCGACAAGCGCACGGAGGATTACATCACCGGAAGGTTCGGATGACGCGTATCAGATTTCAGCAGAACCTGGACGAGTTAAAAGAGAAATTGCTGGTCATGGCGGGGATGGCGGAACAGGCGATTCAGCGTGCGACGGAGGCTTATCGCACACGTGACACCGCAATATGCGAACTGGTGATGCAATCAGAGCCGGCGATCAATCGGTTCGAGCGCGAAATCGACCAGATGGCGCTGGACTTGCTCGCAATGGAACAACCCATGGCGGTAGACCTGCGGTTTATTCTTTCCGTGATTCGTATCAACGCGGATCTTGAGCGGGTGGGCGATCAGGCTGTGAACATAGCGGAACGCGTCTGTGACATGCAGGCATTCGCGTCCACCGACTTGCCGGTGGATATTCCCAAGCTAGCGTCCGTCGCTGCCGGAATGGTGCGCAAAGCGCTGCAGGCTTTCATCGATGCGGACGCTGAGAAAGCCGAGTTGGTGCTGAGAATGGACGACCAGGTAGATCAACTGAACGAGCAAGCGTTTTTTGCGCTGACCAATCTAATTAAAGAAGACCCTGTGCATACAGCGCAAGCGTTGAATGCCATCATCATTGCGCGGAACCTAGAGCGCGTGGGAGATCATGCGACGAACATTGCAGAGGACGTGATCTTCTGGGTGCGTGGTGCGGACGTGCGGCACCATCTCGGCCAGACGACCTAGCGCGAGATTTACGCCGGTTCGATTTACACTTAGAGATGTGAAGGTCGCGCTGGCGCAAATCAACACGACGGTTGGAGATTTCTCTGGCAATCGAGCAAAAATCATAGAGCTTAGCCGGCGTGCTTCGCGCGAGGGAGCAGACCTCGTTGTGTTTCCTGAACTCACTGTGTGCGGCTATCCCCCAGCCGACCTGGTGGAAAAACCCGCCTTCGTCGAACGCTCAGTAGAGACACTCCACGAAATTGCGGCGGCTACTGCTGATTTGCCCGTTTCGATTCTGTGCGGGCACGTTGCGCCCGCGCCACAGGACAGCGGGAAGCCTGCCGTAAATCGCGCCACTCTCGTGCAGGGCGGCGCAGTGCTCTTTTCGCAACAGAAAATGTTGCTGCCGTTCTATGACGTGTTCGACGAACAGCGATACTTCTCTCCTGCGCGGCAACAACTGACATTCACGCTGGGCGTGAGCAAGTTGGCGATCACGATTTGCGAAGATGCCTGGAATGACAAGACGTTCTGGCCGCGTCCCTTGTATGCGACCGACCCAGTAGAGTCCCTGATGCGTCAGGGCGCTTCGCTGATTGTCAATATTTCCGCTTCGCCCTATTCGCGCGGGAGGCGGGCGGTTCGTCGGCAGATGTTGGCAAATCTTGCGCGCACACACCGGGTGCCGCTGGTGATGGTGAATCAGGTGGGCGGCAATGACAGTCTGGTCTTCGACGGCACGAGCATGGCGTTCAACGAGCGCGGCGAGATGATCGCGCAGGCCGTTTCTTTCAAAGAGGACTTGATGATCGTCGACACTTCGTGCAGCACTGCGATTGACTTTCCGGTTGAGAATGAAGACGCGGCAATCTATGACGCGCTGGTGCTGGGAACCCGCGACTATGTACGGAAGTGTGGATTCAAACGGGCGATTGTGGGTTTGAGCGGGGGGGTTGATTCGGCCCTGGTGGCGGCGATTGCAGTGGATGCCCTCGGCCGTGAAAATGTGCTCGGCGTCGGATTGCCAGGCCATTATTCCTCACGCGGTTCCATCGACGATGCAAGAGAACTCGCGGAGAACCTGAATATCCTATTCGAGGTAATTCCCATCGAAGACATTTTTCAGGCTTTTACGAAGTCATTGGAGTCTGCACTCGGTCATATGAGGCCGGATCTGACGGAAGAGAACCTGCAATCACGCACGCGCGGTGTCTTGCTGATGGCGCTGTCGAATAAATCGAATGCCCTGGTGCTGACGACCGGGAACAAATCAGAAATGTCGACGGGCTATTCCACGCTGTATGGAGATATGGTGGGAGCGCTGGCTGTCATCGGCGATGTGGTGAAGACCGCTGTCTATCGCATCGCCGAGTATGTGAACCGCGATGGCGTGAAGATTCCACTCGCGACGATGGAGAAGCCGCCGTCTGCTGAGTTGCGGCCAGGGCAAAAAGATACTGATTCGTTGCCGCCGTATGAAGTTCTCGACCCCATCCTTGAGGCCTATGTAGAGCGGTATGAGACCGCGGAGCAAATCGCGGCGCAAACCGGTGCGCCGATCGACTTAGTACACTCAGTGATACGCATGGTTGAACGCAGCGAGTACAAGCGTCAGCAGGCAGCGCCGGTATTGAAGGTGACGGCAAAGGCATTTGGCACCGGACGCCGATTCCCAATTGCAAAGAAAATCGAAGTTTAAACATTTGAAGGGGAGAATGAGATACATGTTTAGAAAACAAGTAATGGTTGCAATTGCGGGCCTGGTTGTTTCCGCAAGCGCATCGGCCCAGACCACGCCTAGCGCGGCCCCGGCGACTGATAAAGCGAAGAGTGTGAACGCCCAACCAGCCGCGCAAACGGCTCCCCCTGCTGATAAAGCGAAGAGCGTGAACGTCCAACCAGCCGCGCAAACGGCCCCCCCGGCGTCGCCATTCCGAGCGCCCGACCCGTTGAACTTCACAGCAGATACGCCGAGCGTGGCGACGGTGAACGGATTTCTCAAGCAACTGTGGGGCTATGACCCGGCACGGCTATGGCAGGTGCAGGCGATTCAGAAAACGCAGGTGCCCGGACTGAGCCGCGTCACCATTCTTATCGCTCAGCCTGGCGCAGACCCAAGCAAGGTGCAAGGGTCGCAATTTTTTGTGCTGCCTGACGGAAAGCATGCGATTGCGGACGATGTGATTTCATTCGGTGCGCAACCCTTCGCCGAGACGCGCGAAATATTGAAGACGCGCGCGAACGGCCCCTCGAAAGGATCAGCGAATAAAGACCTGATGTTCGTCGAATTCAGCGATTTCCAGTGCCCGCACTGCAAAGATGCGCAGGCCATCGTCGAGCGTCTCATGCAGGATTTTCCCAATGCCCATCTTGCGTATGAAAACTTTCCCCTGCGCCAGATCCATCCTTTGGCAGAACAAGCGGCGGAATACAGCGTTTGTGTTGCAAAGAGCAGCAACGATGCTTTCTTCAAATTCGCGAACGCGGTTTTCGATACGCAGGCCGGTCTGACTCCGGAGGGTGCCACCAAGACGCTGAACGATGCGGTTACGAAGGCGGGATTATCGCCGGATCAAATCGCTGCGTGCGTCGCTCAGCCCCAAACCAAGGCGGCGGTCGATGAGTCGGTAAAACTGGCTCAGGATCTGAATGTGAATTCGACCCCGACTCTCTATGTGAATGGGCGCCCGGTCCCGGTTTCTTCGGCTGTGCCTTACGAAACGACGAAGTCGATCGTCTCTTACCAACTGCAGTTAGACGGATTGCCACAACCCGCTCCGAAGCTGAATTCACTCTCGAAGTAGGTCTAAAAATGCAAACGACCCGCGTTGCGGCGCGGGTCGTTCTTTGCGAACCCGGATACGCTGAATCAAAAATCGACGTGGGCGCGAACACTTGGTACCCACACAGGGCCGCGGTCACGGTTATACCCGGGATGGTCGATGTGCGATAAGCCAAGTGCGAAGTAGAGTCCTCGATTGGCATGCACGTTGTAATACGCCTCCTCGATATTTTCTCGGCGATAGTTCAGCCTGCCATCGCCCAACAAAAACCCGAGTCCGCCGTTCGCCAGATAGTTTTGATGATCGCGCTTGATCGCGTTGGACACGAACGCGAGGGCCGCCTTGTCGTAGGGGCGCCCCCAGCGCGCGCCTTTGTAATCGCCCCCAAACTCGATCGTCTGGTCAACTTCTGTGTACTCGTACGATTCCGTAGCGCCATCATTCCAGCCAAACCGGCCGAACACGCGGGCATTTTCTGAAACTTCCTGTTCGAAGTTAAATCCGAACCCGTATTTCACCGCACCGAAGCGCTCATGCCTTGTGATGTCGGGGTTTGGATCAATTCCGGCGAAGTACGCCTGCACGGCTTCGCGATAATTTCCCATGTGCGCGATGTTGATATAGGTGAGCGTGCGGTAAGCGCCTTTCCTCTTGGGGAGCGGACTTTTCCGGAGCTCGAATTCGATGTTCTGTCCCCGTGCTTGTCGCAGGTTCCAGACAAGGTCGATGCCATTGGCGACTTTGGACATCAACATCAATCCGTAACGTGCGCTGAAGTCGTGATCGTCGTATTCAACCACCGCGCCGTAGGTATAGCCGCGGGTGTCGGCGGCGTAGTCGTACGCACCGTTGTTATCGACAGTCCAGTTGGTGAACTGCAGGTGCGAGTCGGAGCCGACCGAGTTGACATCGAAAATGTCCGCTGCCGAGAGCTTGCCGATGCGTATATCCATGCGCCTGGTGGGAAGTTTCGCTGCCAGTGCGAATGGGCCGCGCGCGTTTGGGACTGTTTCGCCGGTGAAGCCGATCGTCTGATGGACTTGCACACGCGCGATGTAGGGCTTTGAGCCAAGATTGGGATTGCGCACGACGTCTAGATTGGTGAAACCAGCGAGGCCGAGTGCCTGGCTGAGGCCGCGGCCACCACTCGATTCAACGTCGAGTATCAAGTCGGTGTTGTAGCGGACCGTCTTGAACGGCTGATAGCCGAGAAAGACTGTGCCGAGAAGCGAAGTTTTGTATTCGCCCGCGCCGACGAGACTATTTTTCCCTTGATACGGCGAATGGAACGGGGTGTGCGCTTGGAAAATGATGTTCGCCTGGCCGGCGATGTACCAAGATGCGGTGTCCGGATGGGGGAACATGGTGAGCGCCGAGGGCGTTTCAGGCGTACCACTCGAGGTGATGCCTGGTTCCTGCGCGTACAGGCTTGACACCAGCGCGAAGAGCGACATCGCCGCGAGCAAGGTTGAGCGTGCCGCTCTCACTAACAATCGAGTTCCTCAAAAGAGAATATTGAATCGGATGCAGATGAGCACCGGTTGAATCGCAAAAAATACACGTTGCGGAAGTTCCGCTCGACCGGGTTCGCGAGGATGGTGAAAGAACAAGCGCTTGACATGATGAAAACAGCGTTTCCATCTGCCTCTTGATTTCCACGAGTCCATGCAAGTAAGTTATCTCTACACGGGAAAGGAGGATGGTCCATACATGAAGAATTCTGATGGTAGTTGTAGTCAAACACGTGAGGTGACTGAGGCCTAGGCTCCACGCTTAGTCCTGGCGATACCCGAACGGTGTGCGCCGAGGCCCACGTAAGAAGTGTGGACGCCTCAGGTCAACTTCAGCAGTACACCGGCGAAGGGTCCGCATTCAGCGGGCCTTTCGCTTTTTGAGCAGAGGGATGCTCTTACAATGGAGCCATGAGTCAAGCCATGAGTCGGGCAAACGACACGCTTGTGATTGCAGGCCGGGCGTTCCAATCGCGGTTGATCGTTGGGACCGGGAAGTATAAAGACGGCGCTGAGACAAAACGCGCTATCGAAGCGTCGGCAGCGGAGATGGTGACGGTTGCTGTACGCCGGGTGAATCTCGACCGGTCAAAAGAGTCGCTGCTGGATTTCATCGACACAACGCGATTTTTTCTGCTGCCGAATACGGCGGGCTGCTACACGGCGGACGAGGCCATTCGCGCGGCGCGGCTGGGCAGAGAAGTCGGGCTCTCGACGTGGGTAAAGATCGAAGTGATTGGGGACCAGGCGACGCTGTATCCCGACGTACAGGCGACGATCGAAGCGACGCGTGTGCTGGCGAAAGAGGGTTTTACTGTCTTGCCGTACACGACGGACGACATCGTAGTCGCGATGCGGCTGATCGATGCGGGTGCGGCGGCTGTGATGCCCCTAGGAGCGCCTATTGGAAGCGGACTCGGCATTCAGAATATGGCGAATCTGCAGATTTTGCGGGAACGCATTACTGATGTTCCATTGATCATCGATGCGGGGGTAGGAACAGCGTCTGATGCGGCGATTGCAATGGAACTGGGGGCGGATGCGGTGTTGATGAACACGGGCATCGCGGGCGCTCGGAATCCGGTGCTGATGGCAGAAGCAATGAAGCATGCTGTCATTGCCGGGCGACAATCCTTTCTGGCGGGTCGCATGGCGAAGCGTCTCTATGCGACGGCGAGTTCGCCGTTGGCGGGGATTTCGCGATAAACGGAGAAAGGGAATGAGGAACCAGGACGTGACGCATACGATTCCAGCTGTGCGAGCGGCAGGCTAGCTGCGCTACACTCACTCGCAGCATGCGCGTACTGGGAATCGATTGCGGCAGTGAATTTACGGGTTTTGGCGTGGTCGAACTGGAAAGCTCGACACGCGCTGCCAAGCTCGTCTCGATCGTCTCAGGAGTGATTCGATTGCAGCGGCGGGATCCAATGCCGCAGCGGCTTGCGCAAATTTATGCCGAATTGACAGCACTGATGGTGCTTCACGAGCCGGATGTCGCAGCGATTGAGGGCATCTTTCACGCAGTAAACGCAAAGTCCGCGCTCAAATTAGGCCAGGTAAGGGGCGTAGCCCTGCTGGCGGCCGAGAACTGCGGCGTGCCGATCGCGGAATACGCACCACTAACCGTGAAGTGCGCCGTAACCGGGTACGGGCTGGCGGATAAGTCTCAGGTGCAGTTCATGGTGGCACGGCTCCTAGGCCTAGCAAAAGCCCCCGAGTCGGCGGATGCGGCGGACGCGCTCGCTGTGGCGATTTGTCATCTGCATACCGCTGCAACGCAGGCCGCTTTCAATGCCTCGTGAAATTTATTTCGACTGAGTGGCGCGCAGATGAGTCTATTGGTTCACGCATTAACGCCGTTATTGGCCTAACCGTTCGCGGAGATTGCTTTATGGTTCGCGCATTCCGATTCACGTTGCTTACTTTCTGCGCATTGTCGGCGCTATGGGCAGGCGCCGTACATGCGGAGCAACAGCCGCGCGCGGCTCGGCTAAGTTCCTTCGAAGGAACGGTTCAAGTTTTTGGCGCGGAGGAAGCGAAGGAGCAGGCGGGCGAGGTCCAGGTAAATATGCCCTTGCTCGAGGGCACACAGTTGCGTACCGCGGAGGATGGTCGTGCCGAGATCGAGTTTGAGGACGCGAGCATCGTGCGCGTCACTCCGAATTCGCAGATCTCGCTCGATTCGCTTGCCGACAAGGAAACGGCGATCGGCGTAGTGCAGGGGCTGGCCTATTTCGAACTCCGTGGAGAATCTGCGCACCCGTACTTGGTGCGGTACGAATCGAATGTGGTGAAACTCGTGACCGACTCGACCTTCCGCGTGAGTCTCGATGTGTCTCCGGGCGAACTCTCGGTGTTTGGTGGAGAAGTCGTC
>JBBPYY010000019.1:0-21545 GCA_038199445.1 Terriglobales bacterium
CACGGGAAAGCGTCCTTTCACTGAGTCGCTCATCGTAAGGCCGCGCGTCGGTGTCCAGAACGCGAAGCAATCGTAGAACGCGTCCGGATTGTGGTTCACAAACTCGAGCGACCACGACTGGCCGCCGTCCTCTGTCTTGTAAATGCGCGAGTCCGTGCCGGTGCCCGCGGACAGCAGATACGCGACGTCCTCGCTCACCCCTTCCACGTCGCGGAACTGCAGCGCTTCCGCACCCGCGACCACGCCCGCATGCCAGGTCTTTCCGCCATCCGTCGTCTTCACGAACGTGCCCTTGACGCCGCTTGCCCACACCACTCGCGAGTTCACCGGACTGATTGCTTGGAGACGATTCACTGTCCCGCTGTGCTCGACCGTCAGCGTCGGTTTGTGATGATGCCGATCGAAATCATCTGAAGCGCTCAGTGTCGAAGCGGCCACCAGAGTCGCCGCTGCTGCAATCATCAGAGAACGAAACATAAGGAACCTTTCAGGGAACGGGGGACATCTCGGCACAGACCCGATTTCGCGAAAGTCTAGGCTGGGACCCTGTTTGCCGTCAAACCTCGCGGCGGGAAATCATTCAAAATTCGCCGGCCCGACTCACGGTGTTAGCGTAATGGAATTCAAAAAAAGAGGCGCATTCATGTCGCTTACTCATTGCTGCACAGCTCTAATCGCCTGCTGTCTCACTCTTCCCGCGCTCGCCCAGATCACCCAGGGCGGCACCATCGCCGCCGGCGTGCAGCCTTATGTAAAGGTGAACGCGCGCAAGGTAGTCCTGGCGCACGTTCGCATCCTCGACGGCACCGGCGCACCCGCCCTCGAAGACCGCAATGTCGTCGTTGAGAACGGTAGGATCACCGCCATCAGCGCTGGCGCCGACTCGGCGCCCGACGCGAACACCACGGTCCTCGACCTGCGCCGACACACCGTCCTGCCCGGCCTCGTCGGCATGCACAACCACCTCTTCTACATCGCGCGGCCCAACCTCGACGCCACCGGCAAGTTCGAGCTACCGTTTTCAGTTCCCGAAATGTTCTTTTCCAGTCCGCGCCTGTACCTGGCTGCTGGCGTTACCACCATGCGCACCACCGGCAGCGTCGAACCATACGCTGACCTCGGCATGAGAGACCTGATCGACCGCGGCGCATCCCCCGGCCCGCACATCGACGTCACTGCTCCCTACCTCGACGGAGTGGGCACCATCTTCGTCCAGATGCATCCACTCGCCAGCTCCGAGGAAGCGCGTCGTTTCGTAAACTTCTGGGCCGATCAGGGAGCCACCTCGTTCAAGGCTTACACCTCCATCACGCGCGCCGAACTCAGTGCCGCCATCGAAGAAGCGCACAAACGCGGCCTCAAGGTCACTGGCCATCTCTGCTCTGTCACCTATCGCGAAGCCGCCGACGCGGGCATCGACAACCTCGAGCACGGCTTCTTTGTAAACACGGAACTCGACCCCGACAAGAAGCCTGACACCTGCACCGAGACGCAAGGCTTCTACACCCTCGAGCACATGGACCCCAACGGCTCACAGGCCGCCAGTCTGATCAAGTACCTTGTCGACCATCACGTCGCCATCACTTCGACGCTGCCTGTGTTTGAACAGGACGATCCGCAGCATGTCGTGCTGCGCCCGCAGATGCTCGCCACCATGACGCCCGGGGCGCGCGAAGCCTACCTCTATGCCCGCAACATGAGACAGACCCACCCCCATTCAGAGGCGGCGCTCGATCTTAAGAACGACATGCAGATGGAACGAAACTTCGTCGCCGCCGGAGGACTCCTCCTCGCCGGCCCCGACCCGACCGGCAACGGAGGCATCCTGCCCGGCTTCGGCGACCAGCGCGAAATCGAACTGCTCGTCGAGGCCGGCTTCACCCCACCCCAAGCCGTCCGCATCGCCACCCTAAACGGCGCGATCTACCTCGGACGCGATAAACAGATTGGCTCCATCGCAGACGGCAAGAACGCCGACCTCATCATCGTGCGCGGCAATCCCGCCGAAAAAATCAGCGACATCGAAAACGTAGAAATCGTCTTCAAAGATGGGGTCGGCTACGACTCGCAGAAATTATTCGACTCCGTCAAAGGCCGCTACGGCGAGTACTGACATTGCGGTGTTGTGCAGGCACAGCAATCGCGCTGGCGCCCTGCCCATAGTTGCGTTACGATTTCCCGCATCGCGGCGTCCCCCAAGAGCCTGCAAGAAGAAAGTAGCCTAAGTTATGCAAAAGACTCCGTACATCATCCGCGGCGGAATCGAAGGAAGAGAACGCCTCCGCATCCTGGCGCGCGTCATGCGGCCGACGACTCTCGCGCTGCTCCATCGTGTAGGCGTCAAACCAGGAATGGCGTGCCTTGACGTGGGCTGTGGCGGCGGCGATCTCATCTTCGATCTTGCAGAAATCGTCGGTCCGAGTGGCAGGGTCGTCGGTACCGATTTCGATGAGGTAAAGGTTGAACTCGCACGCGCCGAGGCGCAGCAGCGGCAACTGAATAATGTCGAGTTTTACTTTGCTGACATCACGCGAGATCGACCCTCACAGCAATTCGACTTCGTCCATGCCAGGTTCGTCCTCACCCATCTGCCCAATCCCGAGGCCGCCCTCGAAAACATGTTCCACGCTCTGCGCCCCGGCGGCATCATCGCAATCGAAGACATCGATTTCCGCGGATACTTTTCTTATCCAGAAAGTCTCGCCGTCTCGCGTTACGCTCAGCTCTACACGCAGACGGTGCAACGCAGAGGCGCCGATCCCAACATCGGCCCGCGCGTGCCGTCTCTTCTAATGGCGACGCCTTTTGAAGGGGTGCAGATGAATGTCGTTCAACCAGCGGGAACTTCAGGCGAAGTCAAGCTGATCTCTCCCCTCACGATGGAAGCTATCGCGGATGCAGTCCTCACTGAAGGTTTTGCATCCCAGGCTGAGATCGAACAACTGGTGGCGGAGCTCTACGAGTTTGCCCAGTCTCCCAACACCGTCGGTTGCATGCCCCGCGTTGTCGAGGCATGGGGCTACCGAAACTGATTCCGCAGTTCACCGATGACTCGCAATTCTGTAACCCGGCAAACCCGCGTTCCCCTGTCTGCTTCTAATGATGTTGAGCAAATCCCCTGTGTGCGTGTCACAACACTCGCCTGCACATCCCCGGCAATTTAGGAGAACCTCCGAATGAAAGCACTTGTCTATAACGGACCACGCGACGTCAGCGTAAACAAAGTCCCCGACGCAAAAATTGAGCGCCCCACCGATGTCCTGGTTCGCATTACGACCACCAACATCTGCGGCTCTGATCTGCACATGTACGAAGGCCGCACCGATGTCGAAAAAGGAAAGATCCTCGGCCACGAAAATCTCGGCGAAGTCATCGAGATCGGCAAAGGCGTCGACCGCGTCAAAGTCGGCGATCGCGTGTGCCTGCCCTTCAACATCGCCTGTGGATTCTGCAAGAACTGTGAGCGCGGCCTCACCGGCTTCTGCCTGACCGTGAATCCCGGCACCGCCGGCGGCGCTTACGGTTTCGCGGGAATGGGCCCGTACAGCGGAGGCCAGGCGGAATTGCTCCGCGTGCCCTATGGCGACTTCAATTGCCTGCGCCTGCCACCCGATGCCGTGGAGAAAGAAAATGACTACGTCATGCTCTCTGACATTTTCCCCACCGGCTGGCACGCCACCGTCCTCGCGGGAGTCAAGCCCGGTGATGCGGTCGTCATCTACGGCGCGGGCCCCGTCGGCCTGATGGCCGCGCTCTCCGCCAACATTAAAGGTGCCAGCAAAGTGATGGTCGTCGACCACCATCCTGACCGCCTCGCCCTCGCGCGCAAAATTGGCGCCATCGCGGTGGACGAATCCAAACACGACCCCAGCGAACAGATTCTCGAGTACACCGGCGGCCAGGGCGCAGACAGCGGTTGCGAATGTGTCGGTTATCAATGCACCACTCCTAAAGGGGAGGAAGTGCCGAATCTCACCATGAACAACCTGGTCAAATCCGTTCGAGCCACCGGAGGCATCGGCGTCGTCGGTGTCTTCGTACCCCAGGATCCCAAGTCCAAAGACAAGCTCGCCAAGAAAGGCCAGATCGTCTTCGACTTCGGCACATACTGGATGAAAGGCCAGCACATGGCCACCGGCCAAGCCAATGTGAAGGCCTACAACCGCCAGCTCCGCGACCTCATCCACGCCGGCAAAGCCAAGCCGTCGGTGATCATCTCGCACGAACTGCCACTCTCCAAGGCTCCTGAAGGCTACAAAAACTTCGACGCCCGCAAGGCTGGCTGGACCAAGGTCATCCTAAAACCCGCCGCGTAAACCGCCAACCGCAACCGAAAGAGCGCGACGGTGATGACACTCGTATGCGAGCGGTGCCAGCAGGTTCATCAATCATGCAAAGGCATGGTAGCGTATCGGGCCATCGCATCAGCAGTTCAGTTAAAAATGATGACCGACCTGAGCATGATCCTAAGAACGACAGGAGCGGGACACCCCGTCGCACTCTTTGCTTTTCTGTTTCAACTTCCGGCAGTCCCTTCGTCGGCGGTGGTGTGGACTATCAACTCACGCGCCGCTTCGCTGTCCGCGGCGAAGCCGAGTATCTCTATACCGGCTTCGCGCTCCGCGACAACCAGTTGAGCGCCACACACAACAACGCCCGCATCTCAACGGGACTCGTGTTCCACTTCTGACGCGAATGTGAGTTAGCCCGAAAAATTCAGCCCGCTGAAGACAAAAAATGCCAGGCTTCGTCGCTTAGGCCTGGCAGAAGATGATGTTTTGTCGGCGGGCCACGCTCGTGGGCAATGCGCGCGGCTCATGCCCGCAACCTTCAGCATATTTTTCCGCGATTGACGCTGTGTCATCCGAATGTCAACGGTTTGTCAGTTTTCGGCGCTCGCCCTCGGCATATAATCCTCGCTCGCCGCTGGGCCCCGATTCTTCAGGCGTTATTCGAGAGGGGGCATGATGCCAAGTTATTTTTCTGGCTATGAGATTGTCGCGAGCACTAAAAACTTTCTAGTCACATGTGAAGACGATTCCGGCGCGCGGCAACGCGCACAATACATCGCGGCTACATGCGAATACGATCTCTCCCGCCTGAACGACCTGTTCAGTACAAACTTCGAAGCCGGCAATACCTCGCCTCACAGCATCTGGGTCGTCGTCCTGAAAGACAACCCTGCTTCCACTTTCAATGGCGTTAACCACGGCTACGAAACCGAAGAGAGCAGCCAGATCTGGATTGCGCGCGCATTCACTCCACCGCCGCCGCCGCCGCCGCCTCCCATTCCGCCGGACCCCGCGCCACTGCCCGGACCCAACCTCAACGCCGCGGTCATTGAGTTTCCGCGCTTTGTATTCGTCGCTGAGCTTGCCGAGATTCTGATGGGATTCACCGGCTACGGCTGGAACGCCGGCAACAGCATGGGAGAGGGCCTCTCGAATCTGCTCGGTGCCCTGTTGCATCCGGCGGGGTACTACAGCACCAATCAGGGGCCGCGCATCAACCAGTGGCTCAACGGCGGAGGCACCAACCCGGTGAATCCTCCCCGTGCTGACTTCGTGGCAAACACAAAGGGCACTGACCAGGACATCTTCTCTTACGGCTGCGCAATTCTGTTCATCAACTACCTCGTGTATCAGTTGGGGCATCCGCTGAGGGATGTGATTCGCGCCTCAGGTTCGTCACTCGCAGAAAACTACGCACGCGTTACCAAGCAGCCGCAGAGTGGCGCGTATAACGCGATCAACGCGCTGCTGCAGGCACACATCGGTTCGTCAACGACGAACAATATGCGCAACGACAATATCTTTCCGCTGCTGGCGCCGCAGTTTCGCAGCATTCAAATCACTCAGCGTGATCCCATCGATCAGGACTTTCCAGATGCAACTCCCACTTCCTGGGAAGTAAAGCAGGGTTTGCTGTGCCCTAAGGCCCCGTATGACTACTTTCGCCACACTCATGTAATAGAGCAGCCGGTGTTTGCGTATGCGCGCGGCATGGCGAATGCTGCATTCCGCTGGACGATCGAGGGCGTGGAACTGCCGTTTGTCTCCCAGGGAGCGAATGTAACGGTGAACAGTCCACTCACCATTAAGAATCCCGACGGCACGACAACGAGCGTGGCCAACCAGGTCACGTTCCAGTACGTCATCGTGAACGCATGGAACTTCAGCGCCTTGTATCTGAAAACGGTGAACTCGAACGGCAATGGTGAGTTGAAAGTCACCGCGGCCGCGCGCGAACAGGCCGTACCCGGTGAGGCGGAGGCGACCGCGGACGAGTCCGTCAGCTTGACGACCGTCACATGGACACCGAGCGAAGAGACCAAAAAAGCACATAGGCGGTGCAATCCGTTCTACGCACGCATCAATGACACCTTCTGGTATCTGACAGAGAAACTATCCGACCTCAAGAACAGGCCTGACCCGCCGTCAGAGCGCGCAGTCCGCGAGATCGTGCAGGCCGTCGAGCAGGTCCAGAAATCCGTGGCTCTGTTCGCAAAAGCCGGCCACCAGACCGAAGCAGAAGTTTGGCGTCAGCTTGGCACTGCGGGTGGACTGCGATCCCAGGACCCGGTACCGTCACAGATCAAAGTCGCGACACCGCGATCGATCCGAAACGCAGCCCCCCAGCCGAAGGCGACTCAAGAAGGTCAGGAGGGTCACGGCTAAGTC
This sequence comes from Terriglobales bacterium, assembly GCA_038199445.1. Lineage (GTDB taxonomy): Bacteria > Acidobacteriota > Terriglobia > Terriglobales > Acidobacteriaceae > JBBPYY01. The sequence continues at coordinate 6,681 of JBBPYY010000019.1, forward strand.
AGCTGGCTGAGGCACCAATGCCGAGACCACAAGAATTCAGCCCGCGGCCTTGACAAACGCGACGCCCGAGAAGCCCCATGCTCTCGGCTTGCGTCTTTTTTAAGTGGGACCTGCGGACTTGGTCTGCAGATCAAGTCCAGACTTAAAGCTCCTGCTTTGAAGACTTTGAGACTTTAAGTACCCCACCGGGGGGTGGGTACTTCTCCCTGCTGTAATATCACTTTAGCAAGCAGGCCGGACGGTCGCTGCTGCTCCCCGCGCAAGCGGGCGGCAGGAGAGGAAAGTCCGAACTCCGCAGGGCAGTGTGCCGGATAACGTCCGGGGTCGCCGCTTCAAGGCTGCGATACGGCCAGTGCCACAGAAAATGTACCGCCCACTCGGCGTAAGCCGCGCAGGGTAAGGGTGAAAAGGTGCGGTAAGAGCGCACCGCGTCTGCCGTAAGGCAGATGGCAGGGTAAACCCCACACGGAGCAAGGCCAAATAGGGAGGGAATCCGCGCAAACACTCGCCTCGGCGAGAACGAGCACGGAGCGTGCCGGCCCGGCGCGCACTGCACTTCGCAAGAAGTGCGACAAACCTCCGGGTAGGCTGCTTGAGCGGCGCAGCGATGCGCCGCCTAGAGGAATGGCCGTCGCCGCGCAAGCGGAGACAGAATTCGGCTTACAGGCCTGCTTGCTGATTTTGAAGACGTTGCATCGAGGGTTGAGGAAGAGCACAGCAGAAGCTGGTGCCCTTCGGGAATCTATCTATGACTTCGGCCCTTCGCGGCTTCGACCGCTGAGGGCCACCTCAACCCGCCGACACCATGTCATGCGCGCGCCGCCAAGCATACAGCGGAAACCGCTCGGCCATCTCCAGTACCTCGCCGCGGATTTTCCCCAGTCGCGCCGCATCCGTGCGATGCTCCAGCGCTTCTGCAATCCACTTCGCGATGGTGCGCATCTCGGGTTCCTTCATGCCGCGCGTCGTCAACGCGGGCGTGCCGATGCGAATCCCGCTGGGCTTCATCGGCGGATTCGTGTCGTATGGAATCGCGTTCTTGTTCACCGTGATTCCCGCAGCATGCAGCGCGTGTTCCGCTTCTGAGCCGAACATGCCCTTGGAGAAGACATCGATCAGCATCAGGTGCGTGTCCGTCCCGCCGGAAATCACGCGGTATCCCAGCCCGGCCATCGCCTCAGCCAGCGCCTTCGCATTTGTAACAATCTGAGTGGCATATTCGCGGAAGCTTGGTTGCAGCGCCTCTTTGAACGCCACCGCCTTCGCCGCAATGATGTGAACCAGCGGCCCGCCCTGCTGGCCGGGAAAGACGCAGCGATCGATATCTTTCGCGTATTCCTCGCGCGAAAGGATCAGTCCTGCGCGCGGCCCGCGCAACGTCTTATGCGTCGTAGTCGTGACGATGTCCGCATGCGGCACCGGCGAGGGATGCACTCCGCCCGCGACCAGTCCGGCGAAATGCGCCATGTCGACCAGCAGCTTCGCGCCGACCTGGTCGGCAATCTCGCGCATGCGCGCGAAATCGAAGGTGCGTGGATAGGCGCTGCCGCCGCCGATAATCATCTTCGGCTGCTCGCGCTTCGCGATATCCGCCAGCTCGTCATAATCGACGACCTCGGTATCGCGGCGCACCGTGTACGAGGCGACCTTGTACAGCTTGCCCGAGAAATTCAGGCGATGTCCGTGCGTCAAATGGCCGCCGTGCGCGAGATCGAGTCCGAGAATGGTGTCACCCGGTTCGATGATCGCCATATACGCCGCGGCGTTGGCCTGCGAGCCGGAGTGCGGCTGTACATTCGCGTGGTCCGAGCCAAACAACTGCTTCGCCCGATCGCGCGCCAGATTCTCGACTACGTCCGCGAATTCGCAGCCGCCGTAATAGCGCTTCCCCGGATAGCCCTCGGCGTACTTGTTCGTAAAAACCGAACCGGCTGCTTCCAGCACGGCTTCGGACACGAAGTTCTCAGACGCGATCATCTCGAGCCCTTCGTGCTGGCGCCGCTCCTCCTGTTGGACAGCGGCGGCTATATCAGGGTCAGCGGCGGATAAAGACAGCGACATTTTCTCTGGCGGCATAAGCGAAATTGTAGCTCCCTTGCTATGCCCCAGTCGAAGCGGAACAGCCCGCGTTAGGCCACCGCCCCCATTCCGCCGAACGGCCCCGGTAATAGTTGCTCAAACGCCGGTTTGCAGAAGTGATAGCCCTGAAACAGGCCGATGCCCGCTCGCTGCAGCTCACGAAACTCAGCTTCGTTTTCCACCCCCTCGGCGATAACCACCACGCCAAGTTCTTGGCAAAGCTCGACCATGCGGCGAATAATTTTCTGGGTTCGGGTGTTGAGATGGATTCCGCGCGTCAGATGCATGTCGATCTTCACCATGTCCGGCTGAAAACGCGAGAGCAATTCCAAGCCGTTAAATCCCGCGCCGAAATCGTCGATCGCCGTCGCAAAACCATAGCGTCGGTGGCCATCGAGGATGCCGTCCAGTTGCTCCCGCGAGATGCTCTCGTTCTCGGTAATCTCAACGATAATGCGGTTCAGCGGCAGACCCACCCGCGTCGCCGCCTCGATCGTCGCCTCGAGAAACTCCTCTGAATGAGAGAAACACAGCGGGCTGAAATTGACCGACAGAAATCCGCCCTTGCGCACCAAGCCAAGCCTGGCTGAGAGCTCGATCGCCGCAATTCGACATGCTTCATCGAGCGCGGAGATGTTTGCCGTCCCCGCTTTCTCAAACAAAGCATATGCGGACTCGCCGTTGAGTCCACGAGCCAGGGCTTCATACGCGAAAACCCCGCCGTGGGCGCCGTGCACAATCGGTTGAAACGCCATCGAAAAGGCGGGTAGAGTCGCGCGTTTACCGTCCATTTCACGAGAGGGGGGAATCTTGGTACTTTGCAGAGAGTCCAACATAAAAAGAGGCCTTAATAATCGGGATTGCAGACGAGCTTGGTCTGCAGGTCTTAGCTGTGTCACGATGCAACTTCATATCTGCAATTCGTTGCACACAGCTAAGACTCCAATGTAGCGGTATTCACCCCAATTGGGATTTCGTAATAGAAGACGTTACTCAATAGTTAGTCGACTACTCGGTAACCACCGCAGCGTTCGGGAACGCCCGCAGCGCTTTGAAGGCGCGGTACACAAACGACCCTAGCCAATACCCATCGATAAACTTATAGGGCGTTTCCCCGGTGGTGTAATGACCACACGGTAAACAGTGTTCTTCGAAATCGATGCCGCGCCGAATAAAATTCGCGATCACCTCCAGCGAATACCGCCGCAGAAACGTCAGGTCATAGCGCGCATGGATCACCAGCGCCCGCTTGCGTGGCCAACCCTCGCTTTCCGGCGCGACACCCGCGAAGCGATCCATATACGCCATCGGGCTGACTCCGCGAAACAGTTCGCGCAGCGTGTTCTGATCGATGCCCTCCTGCTCATACGCCGCGCGAATGTGCCGCGTGCTCTGCCCCGTCCAGCAGACATCGCCGAACCATGTGGAGACGTGGTTGAACGCGTTCACGCGAAGTCGCGCATCATGCGCGCTCGCGATGAATCCGTAACAAGAACCCAGCGACGTCCCAAGGATCCCGAAGTGCTGATACCCCTGCGCCTCAAGCCAATCGAGGCAGCTGCGAATATCCAGCACCGCCTGGCGGCACGAAGCGATGGTGCGGCCAATATTCGAGCTGACTGCGTAGTCAGACCGCTCCAGCTCTGCCGGGCGGCGAATGTCGTGATACGGCTTCGACAACCGTAGCGCCGAAACGCCGAAACGGTTGAACATCGTACATAGCGCGTTGTGGCTGAACGCGTCCGCGTTCCACTGTGGCAGCACGAGAATCGCCTGGCGCGGCCGCCCCGCCTCCCTGTGCTCGGGCGCCGGATACCAGCGCGCATTGACCTGGTCATTCTCCGGGTAGGGAGTCGCAATCGGCGACGTGAACCGCAGAAACCGCGCCATCTCCGCTTTGCCCTCCGCCGCCAGTTGCTTCACGCGCGCATCCTGCGCCAGCGTCTCCGGCCGTACGTTGGTCGGGAAAAGCTCAGGGTGCCGCTCTTCCAACCGGAAATCGGTCGGCGTCCGATACGCATAAAACGCGTCCGCATTCGCAACGATGTCGCGGTTGATCGCCAGCAGCGCCTCGACTTCAGTCATGCCACCGAGCGCAAGATTGCGCGCTTCAATCCAGTCTCGAAGCCAGTCCAGTCCCCATTCAACGGGGCGCACAACACGGTTGGTATCGCGGGTGGTGAGCGCCGTTTCCCAGCGCGTCATCCAGTTTCCGTACAGGGCAGAAGGCATCTACTTCTTATGGTAGCAACGCAGGCGGCGTGGTTTATGTCACGGCCACGCGCGGAACCCGCTCTGCGATTCCGCAGAGCACTTCGTACGGAATCGTCCCTGTCAGCGCGGCGATGTCAATGGCGGTAATGTGTTCCTCGCCCTGATGACCGAGAATCACCACTTCGTCTCCCGGAATCACACCCGCAATATCCGTCACGTCGATCGTCGATAGATCCATGGAGATGCGGCCAATGATGCGCGCACGTTTTCCCCGCACCAGCATCTCGCCACGATTTGAGAGTGCGCGACTCAACCCATCCGCATATCCAACCGCGACCAGCGCAATCTGCGTTGGTCGCGTCGCGGTGAAGATCGATCCATACCCGACCGTGTCGCCAACTTCGAGCGTCCTCACCGACAGCACGCGCGTCTTCCATGCCAGTACAGGCGCAAGAGCCCGCCCGGCGGAATCGCCGCCGCCCCCATACAGCGCCAGCCCCGGACGCACCATCAGCCCGGCATCGTGCTCGCCGGCCAGCGCATGCAGCTCATCCATCTGTCGCGCATCAAACAGTGTGTCCGAATTTCCCGCGTGTATCAGCTGCGGCACGATGCCCAGCCCGCGGAGCGTTGCCAGCGCCGCTGCAAACCGCTCCGTCTGACGCTGATTCATCGGATCGTCAAACCGCTCAGGCGATGTGTAGTGCGTCATCGCGCCACTCACCCGCAGCGCGCCTTCCGGCATAAACGATCGTGCCATGGCTTCCAAAGCAGCCGCATCGTTCCAGCGCACTCCCTGCCGCGCCATTCCGGTTTCGATTTCAAGATGCACCGGCACCGACCCCGGCGCCCTATCGCGCTCCGCCGCCGCCCGCGCCAGCCAGCGCAGCTGCGCCAACTCCCACACCACCGGAATCAGCCGATGCTCCACCAGCGCCATCGCTTCTGCTTCCCCTGCGTCCGTGAGGGCAATTCCTGACAGCACCAAAATCTTGGCTTCAGCTTCCGGAAGCGCGTGACGCAGCGCGATGCCTTCTTCCACGCAAGTGACACCGAGCCACTTCGCGCCCGCCTCCACCAGCATTCCGGCGGTCTCGACCATGCCATGCCCGTAGCCATTGGCTTTCACCACGCACAGCAACTCGGCGCGTCCCGCCGCCTGCCGCTTCAAGGTCGCGAAATTCGCCACCAAGCGGCTTTTCGAGACCTCCGCCCAGATCGGCCGGGTCATCGTCAGGCGCGAACCCGTCATGATTGGCGTTCCAGATCGCATGAACCAAAGTTTCCAGATCGCATGAACCAAACATGGTATCGCGGCGACTCTCGCTTCGCGGTTCCCAGTCCTATGCGCGTTGTGATAAAAGTCGGTGTTTCACGCAGCAGCGCAATTGGCACGCCGGACGCTCGCCAGCCAGAGCGCCATAAATGATTTTGCCAGGGAGCAGTCGATCCATGCCTATGAATGAAGCTTCACTCTTACGCCGCGGCATCGCCCTCGTTGCACTGCTCGCACTCGCCGGCTGCGGCGGCAGAAGCAGCACTCAGCTCCAATCCGCCGGCCAGAAGAACGCAGGAAACTTCAGCGAAACCATCTTTGTCGGAGACTCGCTGACCGCCGGCTATCAGAGCGGCTCCCTGCTCGATACGCAGCAAATTCACGGCTGGGCGCCCCTCGTCGCCACGCAAGCCAAGTTCCCCATTACGCTGCCGCTGATTGCTTTTCCCGGCGCGCCCAATGTGTTGACGCTGGTCAGTCTGAATCCTCTGACGCTGGGCACAGCTCCCGGAACCACCACGGGGCGCGACGATTTTGCCGCGCAGCCGACGGATCTTGCCGTCCCCGGCCATAATTTAAATGACGCCCTTAATACCCCTCCGAAGGTCGTTCCCGCCCCGGGCCAGGAACAGCTCACGCAGCTCGTCCTCGGCTTTCCCCAGTTCGGCTTCGGAACCGCCCGCACTCAAGTGGACGAGGCCGTCGCGCTGCAGCCGACCACAGTCTTCGTCTGGATCGGCAACAACGACGCACTGATCGCTGATTTCACCGGCAAGCCCTCCACCATGACGCCGACCGCAGACTTTGCGACCAAGTACGCGGCGCTGACCACGAAGCTGGCCGCTTCCGGGGCATACCTTGTCTTCCTCAACATCCCCGACGTCACGGCCGTGCCCTATCTGACGCCCGCTGCGACGGTGCTGGCCGGGGCGGCCGCACAGACCGGTCAGCCGGTCGCCGTGCTCAGCCACATCCTTGGCATCCAGGCCGGCGACTTCGTCAACCAGACGGGACTCGCCGAGATTCCCGTCATTCTGAACGCCGTGCTCTCAGGAAAAGCAGCCGGACCGATTGACGACGCCGGTTTCCTGAGCGCCGCCGAGGTCGTGACCGCGCAGGCAAACGTCGCGGCCTACAACACCACCATCGCCGCGCAGGCGGCGTCGGTCGGCGGCACAGTAGTCGATATCAACGCGCTCTTCAACGGAATCAAGACCACCGGTATCACCATCAACGGCTTTCCCGCGACGGCAAATTATCTCGGCGGCCTGTTCACCCTCGACGGCATCCACCCCACGAACACCGCCTACGCGCTGGTCGCGAACAAGGTGATCGACACCTTGAACACCAGCATCCACACCTCGATTGCCGATGTGAATGTCAGCGTCGTCGCTTCCACCGATCCGCTCTTTCCGCCAAATATCAAAATCCCCGCCACGCCTACCGCCATGCCAGCCTCTGCGGCAAAGAACGTGACCGCCTTGTTCGTAAAGTCGCCGCGATAAAGCATGAGCCCGCGACGGCAGTAACCCCTACGCCCGCCACCCTTGTCATCCTGAGGAGGCGCCGTGGGGCCCCGTCGCAAAGCGTTGGGGTAGGCCGACGAAGGATCCGCATTTTCTCGGTTTTGATCTCTTCAGATCACGCCTGGCCGCCGGATTGACCTAAAGCGCAGACCAATAATTTCCTTACAATAGGCGGCTATTTTTTTCTACTAGCTCGATCCGCAGTTGTCGGGGGGCCCATCCTTCGATCGCAAGGGTGGGACTGAGCTAGTCGCAGAACATCGACCCGTAGTTGACGCGTGCGCGACGGCAAAGCAGCCTAGAAAGCCCCGGCATCCCCGCGCGCCAGGTTCTCGAACCGTGTGTAGTCTGAGATATAAACCAGATGCACCGAGCCCGTCGGCCCATTGCGCTGCTTCGCAACAATGATCTCCGCTTTGTTCGCCTCATCCGGATCGACATCGTCGCGATTGTAATATGCGTCACGGTGGATGAACGCCACCACATCCGCGTCCTGCTCAATTGAACCCGACTCGCGCAAATCCGAAAGGATCGGCTTCTTATCCCCGCCGCGCTGCTCCGATGCGCGGCTCAACTGCGACAGCGCAACCACCGGCACCTGCAACTCCTTCGCCAGCGCCTTCAACCCGCGAGAAATCGCCGACACTTCCTGCGTTCGATTCTCAAAACGCTTCGACCCCGGCCCCGGCGGAGCGGTGCTCATCAACTGCAGATAATCCACCACAATTAGATCCAGCCCGCGCGCCTGCTGCTTCAACCGCCGCGCCTTTGCGCGCATCTCCGACAGCGAAATGCCCGGCGTGTCATCGATATAAATCTTCGCCTCCAGCAGCCGCCCCAGCGCGTCGATCAGCTTGTCATGATCGGCGCGCGGAATAAATCCCGTCTGAATATTCCGCGAATTCACTCGCGCCTGCGAAGCGAGCATGCGCCGCAGCAGCGACTCCTTCGACATTTCGAGTGAGAAGACAGCCACCACCTTGCCGCCCTTCACCGCCGCATTTTCCGCAATGTTGATCGCCCACGCCGTCTTGCCCATGGAAGGCCGCGCCGCGATGATGATCAGCTCCGATGGCTGCAGGCCGCTGGTCATGCGGTCAAAATCCGCATAGTGCGTTTCGAGCCCGGTGACTTCCTTGGCCTGTTTGTACAGGTTGTCGATGGTGCCAAACGACCCGGCCACAATCTCCGTCACGCTGGTGAAGCCCTTATTAATTCCTCGCTCGGCCAGCGATAACAACTCGCCCTCGGTCCAGCCAATCACGTCCACCGCGTCTTCGCTCTGGTCCGCGGCGCGCGCCATCGCCGTGTTGCAGATCGTCATCAGGCTGCGCAGTTGCGACTTGTCCTTGACGATGCGCACATACTCTTCAATCGAAAGCCGCCGCGGCAGACTCTCCGTCAGCGACCACAGATACGGCCGGTCGCCAATGGCTTCAAGTTCTTTTTTGCGATCGAGCGCCTCCGCAAGCGTAATCACATCCACGCTGCGGCCCGCATCGACCAGTTCCGCCATACGCGCAAAAATGCGGCGATGCGAATCCAGCGAGAAGTCGTCCGCCGTCAGCTTCTCCGCCGCCTCATTAAAGAGCACATTGTCCAGCAGAATGGTGCCAAGAATCGTGCGCTCCGCCTCGACGCTGGCCGGAAGCCCGCGATCAAGCGTGATGTCTGTCTGGGTAGTCGCCATGAATAGATTCGCTGGCTAAGTGTAGGCGACATTGCCCGAGGCGGTCGCTGAGGATTACGGGCCGTCTCTGTTGATATCTGGCATCCCCGCCGTCTATGCGCTGTCAGCCTGAAGAATGCCCTGCCCCTCGCGCAGCAAGATTGCCCTCCGTTTGTTGGCAGCGGCGACCGTGGAACAGACCCCCCAAAATAAATTTGTTGGCGCAACCCGAAAAAATTGTATGAGTGTCCGCGGACTTCAGAAAGAGGACTCATGAAACACCTCCAGAAGTGGAAGCGGGTACCGGCGATTCTCTACGGCGTAAATGTAGCGCTGGCTATCATCATCCACCTTATAGAGCTTCATAAATTGATACGTTGAGAATAGAGCGCCCCTGTCAACAACGCAGGGGCTTTCTTCCCGTTCGACGCCGGCCGCATGATCGGCTGGTATCGAGAAGGCCAATCCGCCGGATTCATCATGTCATTCCTGGGAGCCATCCTGCTGCTGGTCATCTACCGGCTCATCCGGGGCCGCACCGCGAAAACAGCGTAGGCCCAGTTTCGAGCTCCCGTCTCGCAGAACCAATCCTCATTCGCAAGAACTGCGGGTGCCCTACCTTCGCGATGCTAAGTAGGCCGCTGAGATTTTGCGGAACATAATGTCGATATCCACGAAGCGCAAATTCGTGCAGCAAGGAAAGAATGACGGTAAGATGGTCTTACCATGCACACCCGAGTTTCCACCAAAGGTCAGATCGTCCTTCCCGGACCTCTTCGCCGCAAGCTTGGCATCCAACCCGGCGATCCACTCGACATAAACATTGATGCGGGGCGCATTGTTTTGACGCCCCCTAAGAAACATCGCCTAAAGATAAGGATCATCGTCGATCCTGCTACCGGCCTCCCCGTCCTGAGCGCAGGAGCGAATGCGCCGTCGTTGAGCAGCAAAGAAGTGGAAGAGATTCTGGCCAACTTTCCATGAAATATCTTCTCGACGTGAATGCTCTCGTCGCACTCGGATTTATCCACCACGAATTTCATCACCGCATGGCCGCCTGGGTGCAAGCGCAACAGTTCCCACCACTGGCAACATGCTCCATCACAGAGTTGGGGTTCGTGAGAGTGCTTTCGCAGGCTCCGGCCTACGGCTTTCCCGTCATGCAAGCGCGGACTTCATTGCTCCGCTTGAAGAAGACCCATCTTCTACCCTTCACTTTCATCTCCGACGGTCACGATATCTCGCATCTTCCCGCCGGGGTCAAGACTCCCAAACAGATCACGGGCGGTCATCTGGTCCAGCTGGCGAGCGTGAATGGAGCGGTTCTAGCGACTCTGGACGAAAAGATTCCCGGATCGTATCTCATCCCTTAGAGCCACGCTGCGTTTTCCAACGCAGTCACTTTATTGCGTTAGAGAAGTTCTTGCATTTTAAGAAAAAGAAATTGTAGGAGTATCCGGATACTTATAAAAGAGAATCCAAAAAATGACTATCGAGCACGAATGCAATAGCAAGAAGCAGCAGGTCGGCAATCTTAGATGTAAGACGTTGACCCTTCAAATAACACTGTTCGCTTGTGATGTCTGTGATATCCCGAAATACCTCAAAGAAGGTTTCGACCATAGCCGATTGATTCCGGATGAAGTAATGGCGAAATGCCAAGGCCCCACCACACTAGAAGCGTGGAACGTGGAGGGTGGTCCTTCCCGATTCCGGAAAGTGTCTTTGGTCGGTACGGTAATCCATTACAGTTTTGAATGTAGCTTCGCAAAAGCCATCGAGGTGATCCATTGACGGATCGCAAGCATAGACAGCGTCGGCAAGAGCCGCTCTCCTGATTAAGCTAGCGTTAATTGAGGCATGTGCGGGCTTCAGCCCGCACATTAAACCGGCGCGAAGCGCCTTCCACGCTGCCCCAGGCCGCTCTCCTACGTAGCTCCAGAATCGCCTCCTCTTGTTTTGCCAAACAGGAAGCATGCCGCCGTGACATCGCCGCAATCTCGCCGGAGTATCATGCTGGAATCGCATGAAAACTGCTCTAACTTTGCTTCTCTCCCTTTCCTTCGCAGCCCCCGCCATGCCCGCGCAAGAAACCGCGCTCCCCACCCACGCGCAAGACGCAGTAGTGGAAAAAAACGCACCTCCTGCCCCGGCAAAAGCTGCACCCGATCACTCCGAACTGCAAAAAGTCGAAGACCGCTGGAGCGACGCCGTCACCAAACGCGATCAGTACGGCCTCGAACTCGTCCTCGCGCCGCAACTGGTCGACATCGCCGCCACCGGAGATGTCACCAACCGCAACCAGCAGATCGTCGCGCTTTTCAAAAAGGATTCGCCCATCCTCTCGCTCGAGCAAAAAGTCATCAGCGTCCGCTATCTCGCCGACGCAGCCGTCGCTGTCGTTAACGGCACCTACGTGTTTCACACCAAGGTCGAGGGCACCAAGCGCGACGACAAGGGAATCTTCACCCACGTCTTCACCCACTCGCGCGCCGGCTGGTTATGCGTCAGTTCGCAGCGCACTCAGGTCGTCGAGCAGGTGCTGACCAAGCCCAAGGCGCAAAAATCCGGCAAAGGGGAGCTGCCGTTTAAGATTCCCTTAATCCACGACAGCACGCCCCACGACAGCACGCCGAAGCAGTAAGCAGAAGGGAATCCCGTTCCCGCAAACTATTCCGACATTCCCCGGGCATTCGCCGAGGCAATAACCGCCGGCGCCACAACCATGGCAATAAAAGCAATCGCGCAAAGGAAGCTATGCATTTCTGATCTCCTGGGAGCAGTGACACTCAGTGGCGTATTCGCCTTCCTGAAATACACACCGCGACCCCCGCTGAAGCAATCTGAAATTGCCCTCAGCACAACGCCGTATCCTCTTCTGGTTTTATTGCGAGCGCCGTTCCCGCTTCAGGCTTCGTCCGCGGCCACGCTGCGCACATACATCTCCACATGCACATTCACCAGCGAAAGCGCCGCCGGCGTAATCCCCGGAATCCGGCTCGCCTGCCCCAGCGTCTGCGGCCTCACCCGCGTCAGCTTCTCTTCCACTTCGCGCGAAAGTCCGCTGATGCCGTGATACACAAAATCCATCGGAATCACCCGCTCCTCCGACTTCTTCAACCGCTCGATCGCCTTGCGCTGCTGATCCAGATAGCCGGAGTATTTAATCTCCGTCTCCACTGCCTTGCGCTCATTGCGCAGCGTCGCCGGCAGCCGCGCTTCTCCATTTGCCACTGCCGCTGTTACGAATAACGGCTGCAGCACCGCATCCCCCGCCGCCTCCTCGCGCAGCACCGGCAACAGGTCCTCCATACTCACTTCCGGCCGCTTCAACAACTGCGCATACGTCGATCCCGCTACATCGCCCAGCCGCTCCGCCAACTCCGGCACCGCCCGCCGAAACTTCTCCGCCGAAACCCGCCGCGTCTCCAGCAACTTCGCCAACGCAGCAGAACGCCGCTGCCGCATCTCATACTCCGCCCAGTCCGCATCGCCCACCAGCCCAAGCCGCCGCCCATACTCGGTCAGCCGCCGGTCTGCATTGTCGATCCGCAGATGCAGCCGAAACTCCGCCCGCGAAGTAAACATCCGGTACGGCTCATTCGTCCCCTTGCTGATCAGGTCGTCAATCAGGATCGCCGTGTACGCCTCGCTGCGGTCCAGCGTGAATCCCGTAAATCCCGCGACTCCATCCCCCGCCCCGCCGCGCACAAACAAAGCCGCATTGATCCCCGCCATAATCCCCTGGCACGCGGCTTCCTCATAGCCGGATGTCCCATTGATCTGCCCCGCCAGAAACAGCCCGCGATACTGCTTCACCGCCAGCGTGCGATCCAGCTCCGTCGGATCGATCGCGTCATACTCGATCGCATATCCCGGCCGCAGCATCACCGTCTCTTCGAGGCCGGCAATCGAGTGCACCATCTCCAGCTGCACCTCGCGCGGCAGCGAAGTCGACATCCCATTGATATAAACCTCGTCCGTCTCCAGCCCCTCGGGCTCGAGAAAGAACTGGTGCTGCGTCTTATCCGGAAACCGCACCACCTTATCTTCAATCGACGGGCAATACCGCGGCCCAATCGCCTGTATCTGGCCGGAGTACATCGGCGAACGATGCACATTCTCGCGTATCAGCCGCATCGTCTCCGAAGTCGTATACGCGATATGGCAAGAAATCTGCCGCATCGGCAAACTCCGCGTCGCAAAACTAAACGGAGTCGGCTCCGCGTCCCCCGGCTGCTCGCGAAACTTCCCCCAGTCGATCGTCCGCCCATCCAGCCGCGGCGGCGTGCCCGTCTTCAACCGACACTCGCGCAGTCCCAGCCGCTTCAACGACTCCCCCAGCAGCACCGAAGCCGGCTCCCCACGCCGCCCCGCCGCAATCTTCTCCTCTCCGCAATGAATCAGGCCATTCAGAAATGTTCCGGTCGTAATCACCGTCGCGCGCCCGCGCACCTCCGTGCCATCGCGCAACACCACGCCCCGCACCACGCTCCCCTCGCGCAGCACGTCCGCCACTTCCGCTTCCACTATCTCCAGATTCGCAACCGACTCCAGCATCTCGCGCATCCGCACCCGATACAGCGCCTTATCGCACTGCGCCCGGGGAGACCACACCGCCGGCCCTCGCGAAGTATTCAGCAAGCGAAACTGGATCCCCACCGAATCCGCCACCCGCCCCATCACCCCACCCAGCGCATCCACCTCCCGCACCAGGTGCCCCTTGGCCACGCCCCCCACCGCAGGATTGCAAGACATCTGCGCAATCAACTCCCGCTTCAACGTAAAGATCGCCGTCCGCAATCCCATCCGCGCCGCAGCCACAGCAGCCTCACAGCCAGCATGCCCAGCCCCAACCACCAGCACATCGTATTTGGGTTTGTTTAGCACTGCATCTATTCTATCGAGCCGACCGGGGAGGCTCTCAAACGTGCTATTTCCGTTACGCTACTGCAGCGACGTTACGGGTCGACGTGACGGCCTCAAAGGTCTGAACCCTGGGCGTTCCATCGATCATCTTTGCAAATGTTTTCAACACTCCAGGATAAACATTCGTGTTGTAAGCATCTGCGTCGGCTTTGCTGTCCCACAGACTGATTGCAATCGCATCCAGGCTGCCCGGATTCGATAGCATCGTCTCGTCCCTGAAGCCCTTCTGCTTGCGGAGCAAGGGAAGAATATCGTTCTCAAAGGTCCGAGTGTAATCAGAAAGCATGTTCGATTTCAGATGAATAGATACATTGCGTGCAAACATAAACAACCTCCTAAAGGTTGTTATCGCTAAGATGAGGGCACTTCAGATGGGCTGACTTAGTTCAGGGAACCTGAAAGAGTGGACGGGGAGAACCACCTCAATTGCCACGCTAGTTCTCTATTCCACCATGGTCAAGCCGCCAAAGAACAGAGAACAGGGCAGCATCTTGCTAGACGAGCGGAGCACTGGTACTTAGCCTCTGCCTCTTCATCCAATTTAATTTGTCATCCTGCTGAAGGTAAGACCTCCGCGAACGCGATGCAATTTCTTACGCATAAGATTAGGTGTAGTGAATCCGGAACCACGCATCCCGCCACAAGATAATGACCTTGCCGACTGTCCAATCCCGTTGACACATCGACGGATGCGCCACGCTCACATGTTGTGGCATCAAGCGCTGGACGCGTACCACGACCCCGAGCGGTTCCGCGCAAATCTCAATGCGACGATCGAGGCGCTTCGCAACACCACCTTCGTCTTACAGAAGGAGAAGAGGGTGTTTCCCGACTTCGATGCGTGGTACGGGCCATGGCAGGCAAAGCTTCGTGAAGATCCAACGGCAAAGTGGCTTCATGATGCACGGGTGACCGTGGTGCATCTGGGCGATTTAGACAGCTACAGCTCAGCGGAAGTGAGATTGGTGACTTGGCGGGAAGAGGTACTGGGCACTGTCACCGTTCCTATTGAAACTCCTTCGCAGTTCATCCTGCAGAATCCAGTCCTGCTTAATCTTCTGCCCGAACAAAGTGAGGAGCGTCGAGAATTGAAGGATGCCGCGCTTGCGATCGAGCGGCGATGGAGCACAAAAGATCTTCATGGAAGAGAAATCTTGGCTGCGTTGGCCCAC
>JBBPYY010000020.1:0-4068 GCA_038199445.1 Terriglobales bacterium
CCATCCATTGAAATTCGTGATCGAAGACCCATCCATATGCGCCGTGTGGGCCGCCGTGAATGTTTAGGATCAACGGATATTTCTTGCCTGCGTCATAGTCGGGCGAACGCTGCACCCACATCTGAATGCGACGGCCATCGAAACTCTTGAACCAGATTTCTTCAGGTTGTGTCAGGTTGAGTTGCGAGAAAAGCTTGTCGTTCATGCGGGTAAGCTGCTGCTGCTTTCCATTCGGCGCGATCGAGAAGAGATCTCCAACGTTGACCGGCGTTGAGATGAGAACCACAAAGCGGGACATATCGCGCGAGGCTGCCCAAAGCTGCACAGCCTGAGTGCCATGCGTGAATTCGCGGACTGCTCCGGTGGCAACATCGACTGAGACCAGGTTGGTTGTGCCCTCTTTTTCGGCGAAGTCGATGACAGACTTTCCGTCCGGCGTCCAGAGCGGCGCGCGGTTACCAGCGGCACGCGGAGCCCGGTTGTCTCCGCCGACGCCCGAGCCGATGTCGAAGTCATAGTTCGCAGTCAGATTTCGTGGCGTTGACCCCGGGGTGAGATCCATCACCCAGAGATCTGGCTGGGAGTAGCTCTGCACCGGCTTGTTGACTGAGGAATGGAAAGCAACGCGCTTGCCGTCGGGGCTGATTGCAATCTCGCTGGCGGCGAGGTCCAGCGCTGCGATGGTGGTGGCCTCGCCTCCGGGGACCCCAATGCGGTCGATTTCGTTATGCGGCAATTCGTAATATGGCTCGTCCTGTTTGTCGGTGGTGAAATAGATGTTGTCGGAATCCGGCGCCCACTGTGCATCGCCCTGACTGAAGCGGCCGCTGGTCAATTGCCGGGGTTTCGCTGGCTCGTCATTGACCCCGGGAACATCCATCACCCAGAGGTGATCCGGATGTTTGCCGTCGAGATAGCCTCCTCCATTGAAGCGATACACCGCCTTTGTGATGACGCGGACGTCGCTGTCATGCTCGTTGGGGTCGGGCGGGGCTGTCTTTTTCTTCTCCGCTTTTTCAATGTCTTCAGGCGAAGTGCCGCTCGAAAAGAGTAGGTGCTTTCCGTCGGGGGAAAAAGACGGGCTGCCCGCTCCGCCGGCCAGCGTAGTGATGGCGCGAGGCTCGCCGCCGGCCAGTGACAGCAGAAAAATTTGTGCCGGTTGCGGCTTCGCGTCTTTTTCTACAGCGCGAACAAATGCGAGCGTTTGTCCGTCTGGCGACCAGCGTGGTTCAGAGTCATGCGTGCCGCTGGTCAAGCGAGTGGGTTGCGCGGCAGGCGTTTTCAAATCAAGCAGCCACAGCGAAGTTTCGTAGCCGTCGTGTTTGGCGTTCACGACCACCTTGACGAAGGCGAGCTTGCTGCCGTCGGGAGCCATTTGCGTGTCGCCGATCCATTGGAAAGCGAAGAGGTCTTTCTCGGTGATCTTTCGCTTCATATCGCCGTGCGCGACGGGAACCGCGGCCAGCAATGCCATACCGAGTACTACTGCGAATCGTTTGCGCTCCAGATGCACTTCACTGCCCTCCACCTAGAAAACTCAAGAATGCGCGTTAGGGTAACAGCGCGGACATGCCTCAACCAAAGCGCGCAATTGCTATGCTTGCAGCCATGTCAAGTCTGAAGGGTCGGATTGCGCTGATTACCGGAGCTTCACAGGGGATTGGCCGCGCCTGCGCGCTGGAGCTTGCGAAAGCCGGGGCGCATCTTGCGCTGGCCGCGCGGAAGGTCACAAAACTGGAGGAGGTGGCGGCTGAGATCACCGCCGCTGGCGGCACTGCTGCCGTCTTTGAGCTGGATATCGCGAAAGAGGAATCCATCAAGGCCGCGGCTAAGGCCGTGATCGAGCGTATGGGCAAGATTGAAATCCTCGTCAACAACGCCGGCATTACCCGGGACACACTGATGCTGCGCATGAAACGTGCGGACTGGGAAGACGTGCTGACGACCAACCTGACGGGTGCGTTTCTGATGACGCAGGCGGCGGTGGGTTCGATGCTGAAGGGGCGATGGGGCCGCATCATCAACATCTCCAGCGTCGTCGGGGAAACCGGCCAGGCCGGGCAGGCGAACTATGCCGCTTCGAAGGCGGGATTGTTGGGGCTAACAAAATCGCTGGCCCGAGAGCTAGCTTCGCGCAACATCACGGTGAATGCCGTTGCGCCGGGGTATATCGAGACGCCGATGACGGCGGTGCTGGATGAGAAGCAGCGGGAGGGGATGTTGTCGACGATTCCGCTGGCTCGCGCAGGAACGGACCTGGATATTGCTTATGCGGTCGCATTTCTTTCGTCGGATGAAGCCGCATACATTACAGGGCACACGCTGGATGTGAACGGCGGAATGCACATGGCTTAGTCATGATTTCCTGCCACCGCGTAACTCTTGAGGAACGGAATCGCCTTGATATTGTGCGGGAACTATTCCTCGAATATGAGCAGTTTTTAGGCGCTGGACACGTCTGCGTAGCGAATTTTTCTCATGAGCTCGACACACTGCCCGGCGAATACGCCTCTCCAGGCGGCGTATTGCTGTTGGCCGGGGAAGACGATGACACCCCAGCCGGTTGCCTCGGGCTGCGCACTATTACAACCGCGGATGGCAAGACAACCGCTGAGTTGAAACGGATGTGGGTTCTGCCGTCGTTTCGACAGCGGGGCGTCGGACAGTTACTGATTGACTGCGCGCTGGAAGCGGCGAGAGAGTCGGGATTGAAGACAATCCATCTCGATACTGTTCCGTCTGTGATGCCAGCGGCGGTCAAGCTCTATCGCCGCAACGGATTTGTCGAGTGCGCGCGCTACAACTCGAATTTGGCCTCGAATGCGAGTTTCTTTTGCCGCGACTTGTAGCGGAGCGTGCGAGGTGCGGAGTATCTTTATCGCGCACCGAGCCGGAGGGACGTACATGCGCAAAATGGTTCTCGCACTCTGCATCCTCGTTTTGACCGCGACTGCGGCATATGCCGCTGACGGCAAAGCAGTCACGTTCAAGAGTGGCGATCAAACGGCACAGGCATTCCTGTATATGCCCACTGGCGCGGGGCCACACCCTGCAATCGTCGTTATTCAGGAGTGGTGGGGAGTCAACGACTGGGTCAAGCAGCAGTCGGCCGATTACGCGGCGCAGGGCTATGTGGCGCTTGCCGTTGACTTGTATCGCGGACAGGTGGCGAGTGATCCGGCTTTGGCGCATGAGCTGATGCGAGGTCTTTCGCAGGATCAAGGGGTGCGCGACCTCGTCTCTGCGGTCGCGTATCTGAAGACGCGTCCAGAGGTGAAGCCGGACGCGATTGGTGCGGTGGGCTGGTGCATGGGCGGGGGGTATGCGCTGAACCTGGCCATCGCGGAACCGACTCTTAAAGCGGTTGCCATCAACTATGGCTCTCTGGCGACCGATAAGGACGCGCTGGCCAAGATTCACGCTTCTGTTCTGGGAAACTTTGGCGGCCAGGACCGCGGTATTCCGCCGGCCAAGGTGAACGATTTCACTGCAGCGCTGAAGACGATGAACAAGCCAGTGGACATGAAGGTCTACCCGGATGCGGGGCATGCTTTCGAAAATCCCAACAATAAAGACGGGTTCCGTGCCGCAGACGCCGCGGATGCGCAGCAACGCATGAAAGCGTTTTTCGCGACCACTCTCGTGAAGTAACCATCCGCTATTGTCGTTTCCGTCATCCTATTTTCAGGCGCTTTTCGTGTTCGGGGACTCAACAATGGTTCCCCGAAGCATATTTATGCAAATTGATTGCGATTTCTCTTGCAGTGCAAATTTTTGCGTGTTAACTCTTATGACACTTTTACTGAGTAACTTTCAGTAATGCCTTGGTGCAATAAACGAGTAACTAAAACAATAGAAATTGAGGATTCAACCATTATGGAAATCGGGGTTACAATTCGTGGTCACCGCCTACAACGAGGTTTGTCACAAGGGGATATTGAGAAGAAAACAGGCCTGCTGCGCTGTTATCTCTCCAGGGTCGAAAACGGCCACACCATTCCCTCTTTAGACACGCTGGCGAAAATCTCCACAGCGCTCGAGCTACCGCTTGCGCAACTCTTCGCCGAA
>JBBPYY010000021.1:0-8708 GCA_038199445.1 Terriglobales bacterium
CCGGTGGTCGGCTCATCAAGAATGTACAGAATGCGGCTCGCAACTTTTCGCTGCGCGACGCGACCAGAGACGGTGATGGTGGGCCGGCCATTCGCCAGATGCGCGGCGAGTTTGACGCGCTGCGCCTCGCCTCCGGAAAGTGTCGTCGCGGATTGGCCGAGCCTGACATAGCCCAGGCCGACCTCATCGAGAACGCGCAGCCGATCCACAATCTTGGGCTGGCCGGCGAAAAAGTGCATCGATTCTTTCACCGTCATTGACAGCACGTCGTAGATGTTCTTGCCCTTGTACTTCACCTCAAGCGTGGAACCCTTGTAGCGGGTTGCGCTGCATTCTTCGCAGGGCAATTCCACATCCGCGAGGAACTGCATCTCTACTGTCACGGTGCCGTCGCCTTCGCATACGTCGCAGCGTCCGCCCGGTACATTGAAAGAAAAGTGTCCGGCGCCATAGCCGCGACGGCGCGCTTCAGGCTGAGACGCGAAGAGTTCACGGATGGAGTCGAAGGCCTTGATATACGTGACGGGATTAGACCGCGGCGTTCTACCAATAGGCGACTGATCGACCAACACCACATTATTCAGGTGCTGCGCGCCGTGCAGTTCGCGGTAAAGGCCGGTGGGATCGGCTCCCTCGGTTTGCCCCAGCGTGTGATTCAGAGCCCGGTAAAGGACCTGATGCACGAGAGTGGATTTGCCGCTGCCGGACACTCCCGTAATGCAGGTCAGCATGTTGAGAGGAATCTCTACGTCTACATTCTGGAGATTGTGGATGCGCGCGCCGCGCAGTACGAGTTTCTCGCGGCCGGGTTCGCGGCGGTGCTCGGGGACGGAGACCTGCAACTGTCCGCTGAGATAGCGGCCGGTGAGAGACGCTGGATTCTCTTCGAGATCGCGCATCGTTCCTTGCGCGAGGATTCGGCCGCCGAGTTCTCCTGCTCCAGGACCGAGATCGAGCAGATGGTCTGCCGCGCGCATGATGTCAGGATCATGCTCGACGACGATGATGGTGTTGCCGAGATCGCGCAACTCTTCGAGAATGCGGACGAGCTTCGCGCTATCTCGCGGATGGAGGCCGATCGAGGGTTCGTCGAGAACGTACAACGCACCTACCAGCCGTGAACCCAGGGAGGTTGCGAGCTGAATGCGCTGCGCTTCGCCGCCGGACAATGTCGAGGAAAGCCGGTCGAGCGTGAGGTAATCGAGGCCGACTTCATTGAGGAAGTGAAGTCGCTGCTGCACTTCCTCAAGAATCTTTCCGGCGATCTCCTGCTGCGACGGCGAGAGTTCCATCGTTTGCACAAATGCGTCTGCGGCTCCGACGGTCAATGCCGTTACATCGCAGATGTTGTACTTTCCAATGCGGACGGCGCGGGCTTCGGCTCGCAGGCGCTGGCCTTTGCACTCCGGGCACACGGCGTAGCCGCGGTATTTGCTGAGAAAAACCCGGACGTGAAGTTTGTATTTCTTGCGCTCCAGAGCCGCGAAGAATCCGTGAACGCCGGGGAAATCGTGGTGGCCGTCGATCACGAATTGCTTCTGATCGTCTGTAAGGTCTTCAAACGGGACGTTGAGCGGAATGCTGTGTTGCTGGGCGGCACGGCGCAGTTCGGTGAAGTGGGCGCGGTACTTTGGGCGTGTCCACGGTTCGACTGCGCCGTCTTCCAGGGTTTTGCTTTTGTCGGGCAGAATCAGATCCAGATCGAAATCAATGGTGTTGCCAAAGCCTTCGCAGCGCGGGCAGGCGCCGAAAGGGTTGTTGAACGAGAACATGCGGGGTTCAAGCTCGCGGTAGGCGCGGTGGCAGTTGGAACATTCGTAAGCGGCGGAAAACCGCAGATGCACGGGGGGCGCGTCGGTTTCACGTGGAACAGTTTCGAAAATGACTTCTTCGGTTTCACGGTAGCCGGTCTCGATTGCGTCGACCAGACGGGTACGGATTTCTGGCGAGATGACGATGCGATCGACCAGGACCCAGAGGGGGGTTTCGAAGTCAAGATCGAGGAGGGCTTCAGGAGTGGAAAATTCGACGATCTTCCCGTTTTGGTACAGGCGGTTGTACCCGCGTTTGCGCAATTCAAATAAATGCGCTTTCCACGCGTCGGAGAGGGCGCTTTTAGCGGCATTTAGCGCGGTTTCACCGGCTCTTGGTGCGGTCTTCACGGTCTTCTTGCGCGGTTTTGGTACGGTGTCCGTGACGGGCGGCGCCGGCGGCTTTACGGGGAAGAGGACATTGAGCCGGGTGCCTTCGCCGAGGCCTAAAACTGAGGAGGCGACTTCGTCCACGGAGTCGCGTTTGACGACATTGCCGCAGACGATGCAGTACATGGTTCCGCAGCGGGCGTAGAGCAGGCGCAGGTAGTCATAAATCTCGGTGACGGTGGCGACGGTGGAGCGGGGATTGCGGGTGGTGTTCTTCTGCTTGATGGCGATAGCGGGGGCGAGGCCGTCCATGTGGTCGACGTCGGGTTTCTCGATGCGCTCGAGGAACTGGCGGGCGTAGGCGGAGAGGGATTCGACATAGCGGCGCTGCCCCTCGGCGTAGATGGTGTCGAAGGCGAGAGAGGATTTGCCGGAGCCCGAGACTCCGGTGATGACAGTCAAGGCGAAGTGGGGAATGTCGACATCGATGTTCTTGAGATTATGGGTGCGCGCGCCGCGCACGACGATGGAATCGACCCGGTCGAGCGAGCCGATTTTGGCAGCGGGCGCTGGCGGTGATGCGATTTGAGGCTGAGAACGCACACTTCAGGATATCAGTGAGGCCGGGTGTGGAAAGCTAGAAGAGCTGGGGTACTTCCTTGCGCGCCTTTTTCTTCGCTTTGGACTTTTTTGGCTCCGTCTCAAACGCGCCGGCCTGTTGCAACTCGCCTTCAGAGAACAGAGGACCAGCACATACCTGCTCCAGCAGTTTCGCTTGTGACGGCTCGATGTCGATGAGTGAACCGAGTACGTTCAAAACGTTGAGCAGTTCGGTGGTGTACTCCGGCAGCCAATGATCGGGTTGAATGTCGCCGAGCGCAGAAGGTTTGCGGCGGTCGCCGATGATGGGGCGCTCCCGATTGCGCTTGCGGTAGCTGAACCACTGGAGTAGCACCTGTTTGCCAGATACTTGGTAGGCCCACATTGCGAGCGTCACGTGGTCGATATAACCGTGACCGACGAGGAGGCGTTGTTTGGCGGCATCGTAGCCGATGGTGTCGGGCATTTCCTCAGGCTCTTGGGAGATCGCGCCTTTCTGCGGGACGTTCGGCTGGCGATCGACGGGTAACCGCGGCGGCTGGTGTGGACGGCCCTGCGCCGCATCGGCCATGCGCTCGCCAAAGGTGTGCAGCCATATGACGCGACGGCCGAGTTCGACGGACTGTGAGAAGAGTTCGGCGTCTGCGGTAATCGGGATGCGCAGACCGGGCGTGGAGAGATCGTCTTGAAAGCGAGCGGTGTAGGCGGAATGCGCGGCGATTGCTGCGATGTAAGCCATCAGGTCCTCTGCTGGCACAGCTTGGCCGTACTGCTCGGAGAGGAAGGCCAAGAGAGTTGGTTTCAAGTTGGGCTTCGTGGCGTCCTGATCGCTCCAGAGCGGAAAGACGCGTCCGCCGAAGGAGCCTTTGTAGTGGTGTAGGTCCGGGACTAAGCCAGTGAACGTAAGTGAAGGTCCAGAGCGAGGTGATTCCTCCGTGAAGACGGTAAGGTATACCTGATTTTCAGAGCGCAATTCCCAAAGCTCAGGATTCGGCTGATTAATCAACCGGGAGTCGGGGATGATCCATTGACGATCAAATGATCTGAAACCATATCTCAGCGGCTCATCGATATTCCCGCTCTCTGAAGCAACGGGTTCGAGCCGAGCCGAGTACCGCGCAAGAGGTTTTGCAACGATTTTGTTGACGTGCTTGTCTCCAGGCTGGCCCCTTCGCAAGTGAGGATGGAACAGGTGTTCCTTCTCTGAGGGAGGAGCGGAAACAAGGGACTTCCAACGTCTCCTCAGAGATTTCGGTATCAGGCGCAATGACCCAAGTCCGGCCGGGCATCACGCCCGCTCCGTTATAGATAAAGAGCTCCTCCAGCTTGGGAAAGGTGCTCCATGCTCCGGTAGACTCCGGCAGGAACGGCGCTCGGTCTTCTGTCGGACATTCCACCCATTGCTTGCTGGGTAGGCGCATCTTCGCCAGCGCGGCGAACTTTTCTTCTCGCCGACCTTTTGGCAGGGAATGGAATCGCACCGTTGCAGGCGTGCCTTTCGTCTTCTTTCGCGAACGCGAAACCATAACGATGCAGACGGGCTGTTGCACGCCCTGAAAGATGCGCGTGTTGACCTCGGGTTGGTGTCCCTCGGGTGAGCAGTCGACAACCCAGATGTCGTCGCATGTTTCCCGCAGGTAGGCGCGCATCTTCTGAAAGCCCGGCCCGCTGAGGAATCCCGCGACCGTGATGAAGCAGACGATGCCGTTGTAAGGACCCAACTGCTTGCCGTCTCCGTGGTCGAAGACCTTCCATGTGGCCCAGCGCCAGAAGTAAATGTACAGATTGCGCAGGTGCTTGGAATGGACGCCCGCACCCCATTCGCTCGGCGGCATCCAAGCCGCGAGCGGGGCAGTGAATTTCGAGTTCTTCGCGCCGCTTTCGACCCAGCTTCCTTTGCCCTTGGCCTTCTCCTTGTAGGGCGGATTGCCGAGCACCACAGTGATCGTTTCATCACGCATGATCTTGTTCGCATTCCTGCGCTGGTCTGCGAGTGGCTTGAGCATTTGCGGAATCCAGCCGGCCTCTTCCTCTGGATCGCTAAGCGTGTTGGTGACAAACATGCGCGGCGCCTCCTTGGGCGGCTTGCCCGTGAGACTGACTACCTCTGCCAAAATACGTAGCTGAGCGACGGCAAAGGGGCCGAGTTGTATCTCGAAAGCGATTAGGCGTTTCAGTGCATCCCCCACCGCACCTGGAACAGCGCCGTCGCCCTCGTCGGCACGCACTGTGTCGGCAATGCGCTTGAGTACGCCGAGAAAAAAGGTACCGGTGCCGGTGGCTGGATCAGCCAGCGTCACGGACGAGGATGCCAAGCCAGCATGGAGGCCATAGCGGGACGAGCGCAGGGCCTCGTCCACCAGCCCCACCATCGCGCCGACCACCTGTGGTGGCGTGTAGTAGGAGCCGGTCATCTTGCGTAGCGCGTTGTCGTAGACGCCGAGAAAATCCTCGTAGAAGTAGAGCCATGCGTCGGGATTGCCCTTGCTGATCTTGTTCCAATCGACAGCATCGAGCACACGGACCAAGGTGCCGAGAGCGGTCTTCAACGTCTGCTGATTCTCCGCGTTATCGGTGAGCAACCGCAGCGCTGTTCCAATCAGGGAGCTGGTGTGGGCCAGCTCGGTCGCAACCTTGTCCATGCCGGTGCAGAGTGTGATGTTTTTTGCCCGCGCCATCAGCAGGCCGAAGGTGACCGCCTGTGCGTAGCCGTCAGCGAAGGTCTTGTCGTTGGCTTCGGGAAAGAGGAGCTTGCGCCAATCCTCGGCCAAGTTGGTGAGGGCTGGACTCTTCAGTGCCAGTTGCTCGGTCACTTCATCGCGCAGCAGGCGACATAGCCGGGCGGTTGTTTCGGCGAGTTCCTTTGCGCTGTGCGGAGCCACCGGCTGCCAGCGCAGAAAGCTCTCGAAGAGTGCCGCGAAGCCGGGCGGCGGTGCAAGTTTCTTTCCGGCGGTCTCGATATCACCAAGCAACGTGAGGATAGAGCCGGTGAGTTCGCCATTCTGCCAAAGACTAAAAGAGTTTCCATCTAAATACAAAAGATTGGGAAGGGATCGAAGGCGTTCCCATTGCGCTTTGTCGTGCGGGTCTTTGAACTTGCGCGGATCGGCACCCTTGGGCGGGGCTTTCAACTCGACGAAGCCGACGAGGGCACCGCCTACGGTGACTGCGTAATCGGGACGTGTCTCCAGGTGGATGAGCGGTGATTCTCCAACGGCTTTTACCGAGTTTCCGAGGTTGGCAAGCGCCGCCATGTCTTGCAGCAATGCCTCGAATGGAGCGCGAAGCTGATCTTCAGGTTGGCCGGTGGCACCGGGATTGGTGAGTTTTCCTTTCGCGTGTTCTCCAAATTTTGCAACTGCCAATTCTACGGTTTGGATCATCTAGCCTTTCGCTCAAGTGAGATTCTTCACAAGATTCGTATTACGGGCGATCTGTGGGTTGGCGAAAGATTTTAAGAACATCAGCCACGAAATCGGGCGAGTGGTAGTTGACGAGGTGGGGACGTAGCGTTGGTGCCGATGAGATTTGGGCCTGAGAACGCACACTTCAAGGTATCAGCGGGACTGCGTGTGCGTTCGCGAGATGGACTGCCTGGTGGTGCCAGTTTCCGGTTTGCACGACGTGACCCTCCGTCAGGAATCCGCGAAGGAGACGCACGCAGGCATCGCTGCAACAGGGCAACCGGTATAGGCTTATCCGGCATGAAAAAAAATCCTAAAGTAGCAGCTCCGAGGAAAAAGACTGCGGTCAATAAGGCTGCCCACTCCGTGCCAAAAGGTAGCACAGAAAAAGTCGCATTCGGAGCGCCAGGTCTCGAGTCGCACTGGACCCATGGAGACAAAGACGGAGTAGGAACGGCCTATTCAGGGTCCAGCCGATTGTGGTTTACCGTCTGGAATGGCATCGTCACAGAACTTTATTATCCGACGGTCGATCGTCCGCAGATTCGCGATTTGCAGTTTCTGATCAGCGATGGAGAAACATTTCTGCATCAGGAAAGCAGGGATCTTCGCACGGAAATCAAGCGCATTGATAAAGTGCTCGCCTATAAGGTGGAGGCCCTAGCTCCTGACGGGCTCTACTCCTTCGACAAGGTGATTCTGGCTGATCCGCATCAGCCTTGCCTGCTCATTCACACGCGCATCCACGCGTCGGCAGAAACGGTCAAGCGATTGAAGCTGTACGTGGTGTGCGCTCCTCATTTAGAAACCGGCGGCGCGCACAACTCGGGCTATGTAATCAAAAGCACAGGTTGTGATCGTGTGCTGGTGGCGCACAAGGGCGGCGTATGGATGGCCATCGCTGCTACAACGTCCTTTTCGCGCGCGTCGGCCGGATATCTCGGCACCAGCGATGGATATACCGATCTTGCCGACGGCTACCGAATGAATTGGGAATTCGAGAAGGCAGAAGACGGCAACATTGCGTTGATGGGTGAGATTCCATTGAGCGACACCCAGGAGTTCACACTCGGCGTTTCATTCGGCGACACATTACAACGGGCGCTGACAACGTTGTTCCAGTCTCTGGCAATGCCCTTTGAGCAGCATCGAAAGCGCTATGCCAAGCAGTGGTTAAGTGCAACCGATTCTCTGCTTGATCTAGGTGATCATGCAGGCGACGAGGGGCACCTGTACAGCGCTAGCTGCCAACTGCTTTTAGCCCACGAGGACAAGATTTATCAGGGCGCAATGATCGCCTCGCTCGCAATTCCATGGGGCCATGTGCGCGGCGACGAAGAGGGTTCAGGTGGCTACCATTTAGTGTGGCCGCGGGATATGACGCAGACTGCGCTGGCGCTGCTGGCCATCGGCAATAAGGAAACTCCGTTGCGTAGTCTGATCTATCTGGCGACGGCGCAGCAATCTGACGGCGGATTTGCGCAGAACTTCTGGATCGACGGAACGCCGTTCTGGAAGGGTGTTCAGCTGGATGAGGCCGCATTTCCTCTCCTGCTTGCATATCGGCTTTGGAAAGAGGATGCTCTCGCCGGCTTTGACCCATTGCCGATGATCGTCAGCGCAGCGGGCTATCTCGTGCGTCAAGGACCGGTGACGGGACAAGACAGATGGGAAGAGAACAGTGGCTATTCGCCGTCAACGTTGGCTGCTTGCATCGCTGCGTTGATCGCGGCGGCCTCTTACATTCACTCATGCGGAGATGCGCCAACTGCCGTCTTTCTTGAGGAGTACGCCGACTACCTCGAAGGCCATGTCGAAGAGTGGACCGCAACCGAGGCCGGCGACCTGGTTGAGGGCATCACCAGCCATTATGTTCGGATTAACCCGATCCAGCGTGGCAAGGCCGCGAAGCCCGGCGAACTGGATCGCGCCAAGTTGAAGCTCACCAGTCGCGCGCCGGGCGCTAAATCCGATTTTCCCGCCCGCTCTATCGTGGACGGAGGTTTTCTTGAGCTTGTCCGTTATGGAATACGAGCCGGGAACGATCCATTGATCGAGAGATCAGTGCGTGTGGTGGATCAGGTGCTCAAGGTCGTGACGCCTTCCGGTACTTGCTGGCGCCGGTACAACCACGACGGTTACGGACAACGTGATGATGGCGACGCGTACAACAAGTACGGTGTCGGACGCGCATGGCCGCTGCTTGCCGGGGAGCGTGGGCACTTTGAAATTGCTGCGGGGCGCTTGCCCGTCGAGCACATTCGGTCAATGGAGGGGTTCTCTACGCCCACCCATCTTTTGCCCGAGCCGAGGCGCAGCATCTGCGTTGCGGCCGGCCCACTGGCTCCGCCGTGCCGCTGGTATGGGCGCATGCCGAATACATCAAACTGCTGCGCTCAGCACGCGATGAAAAAGTCTATGAGCGAGTCGATGAGGCCGCAGAGCGTTATCTTGGCAAGCGGGCCACGCCCTCCGCTCGCATGGTGTGGTCGTTCAATCACCCGGCCAAGGTTCGCCGCGCGGGAGAGACGATTCGGCTGATCGCGGACGCAGCGTTCGAGGC
>JBBPYY010000022.1:0-10733 GCA_038199445.1 Terriglobales bacterium
GCACTGTCATTTGGTGGGGTCATTTGTTTTTTTTATTTTGATGGATTTGCGAGGTTTTCTTCAAGTTGGGGGCGGGCGATTTGGAGGAACATCGTAATTTGTGGAAATCTTGAGTGCCGTTGGAGGCGATTCTGCCTAGCTCTGGGTCGCGAGCGTCCCCTGAACTTGCATGCAGGAGGGTTCCAAGCAGGGCGGGTACTTGCGCTGGGTCATTAGAAGCGAACCACAACGCCGGTGCTGATGGTTTCGGTACTTACGTTGCTGCTGCTGCCGAAACCCTCATCGCGACTGGGGATTCCGGTGTAACTGAATTCCGCCACGCGCCAATCGATGTGGGGTAGGACGGTCACATCCGCGCCAATGGCCAATTGGTAGGCGAAGCTGACAGTTGAGGGATTGGGAAAACGCGAGTCGTTCTGCCCGTTGCCTTCACTCCTAACAGCACCAACCAGTGCTTCACCATAGGGTTTGAGCCCGAGCAGATGGGTGCGCACCGCGAGCCGGGGGCCGGCAAAGCCGCCGAAAAACTTGTCGTGGATGAAATCGCCGCTATCCGGCTGATAGAGGTATTGAAAGCGCGCGTCCAGTCCCGTCTCGAATACACCGAGGTGACCGTGGTCAAAATAGAGCCGCCGGTGACGCCGTAGAGCCAGTTCGTCGTCTCGACGCCCTGACCGAGGTTGGTTTTCGCAGCACTGAATTGGCCATAGACGCCGACTTGCGCGTTTGCGGCGATGGGCAAAAGGAGAATGCAAAGAAGGGCGAACCGGCTCAGTTTCACGGGACTCACTGTAGCCGGGGCGGTGCTGTGTGTCACGTTTTCTCAATCGAGGCGATTCTGCCTATCTGATTCTGCCTAGCTCTGGTTCGCTAGCGTCCCCTAAACTTGCAGGAGGGTTCCAAGCAGGGCGCGAACTAGCGGACAGCCTCAGGATGGGCTATCGCTCTTCTTCGCTGGCCAATGGCAGCGCGAGCGATGATTGTTCCGCTTTTGCGGCTCGCGCTCGCGGAGCGGTCTTATGGGTGGCGTCGCGCCAATTCGGATAGCTGATTTGCGCGCCGTTCAAGAGTTGGTCGATGGTGAAGATTTGCAGCTTGGGAAAGTCGCCGTGATGCGATGAGCGATAGAAGCCCGCTTCGACCGCTTCGCGGAGCATTGGTTTGGTCGGCTCTTCGATGCAGATGAAGACGCCAATATCCGCCTTCTCGCGTTCAAGGGTGCCGCGCAGTTCGCGGACCTGAGTGACATCGACGTGGCCGCCTTTGACCGAGAGCAGAATTTGGCGCGTTTCGGTTTTGTCTTCGTGGAAGTAGAGGCGTCCGTCGATGCCACGGTCGGCGCCTTTGCGGGGTTCGGTTTTACGCGCGCCGACCAAGCCGAGCGCCCAGTTCTCGAATTGGAATTTGTCCTGATCGGCGAGCGCCTGCGCTTCGTCGATGGTGGTGGGTTCGCCGATGACGGTGTAGGTTTTGCGGATTTCGGGAGTGAACGCGTCGTCGAGACGTTTCTTGATCAGTCCGATGGCGAGGTGGGTGATGTCGATGCCGATCCAGCGGCGGTTGAGCCGTTGCGCGACTTGCACGGTGGTGCCGCAGCCGCAGAAGGGGTCGAGTATCACATCACCTTCGTTGGAGCTGGCGCGGAGGATGCGTTCGAGCAGGGCTTCGGGTTTTTGGGTTGGGTAGCCGAGACGCTCTTGTGCCTGGGAGTTAATTGGCGAAATGTCTGTCCACACGTTTCCTGCGACGACGCCTGCCGTCGATTCCAAATATCGGATCAATCTTGGTCGCTTTGACTTGTCGGACGGGTACCAAATTCTGCCCTCAGCATCTAGCCGGGCCATAGTTTCGCGCGAGTATCTCCAGCCCAAAGCGGGTGATGCGAATCCCTTCCACTCGTATGTCATATTCGTTCTTGCCTTTGGGCTGGTCATGTTGTCGAGTTGGAAGCGGCGACCCTTGGCATCAACCTGTTTGTACTTAGTGCTGAGATATTCCTCGGAGTGCGGAAGGTGAATGGGATTCCAAGTTGGTTCATTCTTCGCGTAATAGAGAATCGTGTCCGATATGGGACTCCAGCGTTTCGCATCGCTGTGGGAGGTGGTTCGCTTCCAAACAATTTCCGAGCGGAAATGTTCAGCTCCAAAAACCGCATCCAGCAAAACTTTCAGATAGTGGCTAGCGGTTGGGTCGCAGTGGAGATAGATGGAACCGGTTTCTTTGAGGACGCGGCGAAGTTCGACGAGACGCGGGGCCATCATGGCGAGGTAGGCCATCATGTCGCTGGACTTCAGGAAGATGCGGAAGGCGCGCATGACGTCGGCGATTTCGCCGCCGCGCTCGACGATTTCCATGTAGGCGTGTTCGGCGTCGGTGTTCCATTCCCAGGTGTCTTCAAAGGCACGAATTTGCGAGCTGGATTGGGAGCCGTCTTTTTCCGCGAAGAGGACGTTATAGTCTTGACGCGAGTTAAACGGCGGGTCGAGGTAGATGAGGTCTACGGATTCGGGACCGATGTGGCGTCGCAATACGTCGAGATTGTCGCCGTAGTAGAGTTGATTTTTCCAATCAGCCATGGTGGGGTGTCAGTCAGCAGGTTAACAAGTCTGCCTGTGCAGCGGATAGGCAAATCCAATATTCCAGCGAGACTGCGCGAAGCAGGCACGAAAACAAACGCATACCTTATTAGCGCTGCTTTGCCTTGGATAGGCCGGCGCGTGGAGAAGCGCAAGGCCCTTCGCTGCGCTCAAGATGACAACGTTTTTTAGGATGAGGAAGTCTAGACCAACGTCTTTAGCGCTCCAGCGTAAAATTCGAGCACTCGGAAATGTACGGACGGAGGTGGGGATGTTTCAGCTATGGCGGATATGCCTGACTCTTGCATTCCTTTTTCCCTCGTCTTTCGCTGCACAGGAAACACACGATCACCCTGCACCCGAGACGCTGGGAAAAGTATCGTTTCCGATTTCGTGCAAGCCTTCGGTTCAGCAGCAATTTGGCCGAGGCGTGGCGCTGCTCCACTCCTTTGCTTACACCGCCGCCGACAATGCGTTTCGCGGCGTGGCAGAACAGGATCCCCGGTGTGCCATGGCGTATTGGGGCATGGCCATGACGCACTTTCACCAGCTTTGGGAGCCAGCCGTTTCGCCCGCGACGATTCCGCTTGCTCAAGGCGAAATCGAAAAGGCGCAGCAGATCGGGGCGGGCTCAGAGCAGATCGGGGCGGGCTCAGAGCGGGAGCGCAAGTTCATCGATGCGCTGGGCCGGATCTATCAGGACGCTGCCACTGTTCCGTACCGCACGCGGGCATTGAACTATGAGCACGCGATGCGCGATCTCGCGGCTGAGAACCGAAACGATGTCGAAGCCCAGGTGTTTTACGCGCTTGCGCTGTTGGCGAACGTTTCTCCCTCGGACAAGACCCATGCGAAGCAGAAGCAGGCGGCCGATTTGCTGGAGCCGCTCGATCGCGCCTATCCGCAGCATCCTGGAATCCCGCATTATCTGATCCACGCGTACGATAACGCGGAACTCGCGCCGAGGGGCCTGGCGGCAGCGAGAGCCTACTCGAAGATTGCCCCTTCGGCGCCGCATGCGCTGCACATGCCATCGCATATCTTCACGCGACTCGGGCTATGGGACGATTCCATCGCGAGTAACGTTGCGGCAAGGGATGCGGCACGGCGGCAGGGCGACACGGGTGAAGAGCTGCACGCGATGGATTATCTGGTGTATGCGTACCTGCAAAGTGGACGCGATACGGACGCGGCTCTGGTTATTGAGCAACTTAGAAACATGCCGCTGCTGGATGCTGGGGATTTCAAGATCGGATATGCGGCTACCGCGATGCCGGTTCGTTATATGGTTGAGCGGCGTCAATGGGCCGACGCTGTCAGCATCGTTCCCAAGACGTCAGCGTCGCCGCAGGTGGTCGCGATTGCGGTCTGGGCTCGAGGGATGGGACTGGCTCGAAGCGGCCGCGCTGCGGAAGCCCGGAAAGAGATGGATACATTACGGCGGATCGAAGGGCAGCTTCGCGCGTCAGGCAATGATTATTGGGCCACGCAGGTGGGAATTCTTGCCCGCGAGGTGATGGCATGGTCGGCCCAGGCGGACCATAAACCTGATGAAGCCGTGGCGTTGATGCGCGTGGCGGCCGACGGGGAGGATGCGATCGAGAAGCTGCCGGTAACGCCGGGGCCGATTGTTCCGGCCCGCGAACAGCTTGGTGACTTGCTGCTGGAACAGAAGCATCCGGATCTCGCGGCTAAAGAATTCAAGACGGCGCTGGCCAATGCACCGGGGCGACGCGGAGCCTTGCAGGGGGCGGCCCAGGCGGCCAAGCTCTCGGGCCAGCCAATGCAAAGTGCGGATGACGTTAGACCTCCGAGATAAGTGCTTCTACTTGCGGGAATGAGGAAGCGAGTTCTGCGCGGGTGCTATTCGGCGGCCCGAAGTACTACTCGACGAGCGCGTTGGACGCCGCATCGCTGGGGACTGGTGCGGTGGTGACTGTTGCGCGGCGGGTGAATTCCTGCTCCAGATGCTTTGTCATATTGCTCTGCGCGGCTTCGGCGGCAACGCGGATGGCGTTCATGATGGCGCGGTCGGAGGAGGAGCCGTGGCCTACGATGCACACTCCCCTTACGCCGAGCAATGGGGCGCCGCCGTACTCTGAGTAGTCGAGACGCTTCTTAAAATCGTGGAAGGCGTTGCGCGAGAGCAGCGCTCCGGCGCGCGCGGTGACGGTGGAGGTGAGCGAGCGGCGCAGTAGATCGCGAACCAGGCGGGCGAGGCCCTCTGACGTTTTGAGGGCGACGTTGCCGACGAAGCCGTCGCAGACGATCACGTCGGCGTGTCCGTTGAAGATGTCGCGGCCCTCGACGTTGCCGA
This sequence comes from Terriglobales bacterium, assembly GCA_038199445.1. Classification (GTDB taxonomy): domain Bacteria; phylum Acidobacteriota; class Terriglobia; order Terriglobales; family Acidobacteriaceae; genus JBBPYY01. Next base: position 4,894 of record JBBPYY010000022.1, read on the forward strand.
TGAAATTGAGATCGAGCGCGCCGAGCAGAGGAAAGGATTCCTTGGTGAGGTCGTTGCCCTTGCCTTCTTCTTCGCCGATGGAGAGCAGGCCGACTTTGGGGCGGTGAATTTTGAGCACGCTGCGCGCGTACATTTCGCCCATGATGGCGAACTGTTCGAGGTTGTGCGGCTTGCAGTCCACGTTGGCTCCCGCATCGAGCAGCACGCAGGGTGAGCCGGTGGAAGTGGGCATGACGGTGGCGAGCGCGGGGCGATCGACTCCGGGCAAATTGCCGAGGACCATTTTCGCGGTAGCCATGGCGGCGCCGGTGTTGCCGGCGGTGATGAAGGCGGAGGCTTTGCCTTCGCGCACCAACTTGAGGCCCATGCGCATGGAGGAATGCGGCTTCTGACGGATGGCGACGGCAGGCTTGTCGTCCATCGCGATCCACTGGTCAGTGTGGATGATTTCGATAGGCAGCGGGGAGTGGGAATTGTTTTCGCCGGCGAAGCGGCCACGCGCGCGACCGCTGGTGTAGCGCTCGAGGATGGGGCGAATGCGGTCCTGATGTCCGACGAGGTGAACGCGAACGGGATAGTTGCGGCAGGCGAGGAGAGCGCCTTTGACTTCTGGTTCGGGGGCTTTGTCAGAGCCCATCGCGTCGAGGACGATGTCAGTCAGCATGAGTGCTCTTGCAAAGATAGCAAAAGCGATGCGCGGAAATTATTTCGTTGTGGCGAAATACAGATCGAGGAGGCGAAGTGGCAAAGGACCCGCCGCTGTTCTCGAGAATGCGGAGAAGCGTGGCGAGTCCCTGGCAGAGGCTCAGACTTCCGGTCGATGCAGCCAGGAGGCTTGCAGTCTGGGCAGCCGAAAAAATCAGTTGGCTTCTTTGGCTTCGAGAACCTGATGGCCCTTGTAGGTGCCGCATTTCGCGCAGGCGCGATGGGGCAGCTTCTTGACGTGACAGTTTGGGCACTCAGAGGTGTTGGTCGGCGTGAGGAAGTCGTGCGAGCGGCGGATGGCGGTGCGGCGCTTGGAGTGGCGGCGTTTCGGATTTGGCATAGCAGTTCCCTTTTCTCTCGCGTTCGGCGTAGCGCGGTGGAAAACACGCGAGCTGTGCCTCAGCTTGATTGCAAAAATGTGGTGCGGTGCTGGCTTAATCCGGCTTAACATAACTGCGCAACCCAGCAAGAGCCGACCAGCGAGGATCAGCAGGCTGTGAATCGCAGTTGCAGGCTTGGAGGTTCCAGTTCTGGCCGCAGCGAGGGCAAAGGCCCTTGCAATCTTCACGACAGAGAGTGCGCCCTGGCAGAGACAAAAGCACCTGCTCGCGCAACACGTCTTCCAGCAGAAGACTACCGTTCTCATAATAGCCGATTTCGGTCTCTCCGGTGGAGATTGCGCGCTCGCTGCCGGTCGCATCGACGCCAGTGGGGCGAAAAATCAGGTCCACGGAGCCGGAGAGAGGGATGGCCACAGGCTCAAGGCAGCGGGCACAAGGAGTTTCGAAATTGCCGGAATATTTGAGCCGGATGCGAATGTCGGGGACGATTTCGCGGGGGCCGCGGTGCTCGTGAATCAGGTCGGCGCGACCCTCAACGGCGAGCTCGCCGAGCTGGGTAAGCAACTCGCCATAGCCGACGTCGGCGGAGGGTACGCCGAGATTGAATTCGAGCGGGTCGCGCTCGAGGTCTGAAGCAGAGATAAGCATGTATCTATGAGGGTACGGCGCGGGTGGGCGGGATGCAAATTGGGTGCATGGTCTGGCGGTGGGTCAGTTACCGGATTGCCTGTTATGCAGGAGTGATCCGGAAATCGAAAGCCCGAAAGGGGCATCGACGACCATTACGACGTTATCGGTGGTTCGATGAGGCTAAGGTTCCCATCATCCGAGGAGGGTAGGGAAAAAAGCAGACATGCAACAGCGACTTTTGATGTATCCGAAGGACAAGGGCGGTTTGAGCCGACTGTACATGCCTACCGCCCCCGCCCTGCAAAAAGGATTAGGTTGCTGTCGGGATCACAAACGATAAATGTGCGAGCGCCCCACGGTTCCGTCTTGAGGACCTGATGAAAGACCACGCCCGCCTCCTGAAACTCGAGGAAGAGCGGCTTTGCATCATCGAGGGTAATGGATGCTGAGAGCAGATGTTCTCTGGCGCGAAGCTCCGCACGGATTGCCGGTTCGTCCACCTGTCGGAGATTCAGCCTAGCTCCATCGCGGAACACTTGTCCGTAGAAGGGTGGCTCACCATACGTGAAGGCAACTGTGAACCCTAGCTTTTTCGTGTAGAACTCACACGAGGCTCGAACGTCGGCGACAAAGAGCTGGGGTTCCGCGGCGAGAAGTGTCGATTTGGTCTGAGCTTCAGTGTGTGGATCATTCATAGTAATTGGCTAACTTCGACATGGGATCTCCTTTATTTTTCGTGAACGACTTACTACTCCACAGATTCAACGGATTTCTTCTGCGCGGACTTATCAGACCCCTATCAGATGTGCCACTGCTTGTCTATTTGGGTACGGGCGGAGGGTTGTTTACGAAGCAGTCGGTGATGGCTTCGTGGGTGTAGTCAGTGTTTGCGGCGGTGAGGTCGGCTTTGGTGAGTTTTTTGAAGGTGAATTGGATGGAGCCGTCCTGCTGCACCGTTCCGAGCAGATAGCCGTAGACGTTGGGCTGGGCATGAGGGCCGGGCATGATGCCGTCGGGCAGCGGATAACGCACCGCTCCGGCGGTGCCGACAACCCAGCCGGGCAGCGGCTTGCCTTTGGCGCGCAAGGCGTCGGTTTCAAATGCATCGTCGAGAAAATAATGGGAATGGCTGGCGAGGACGTAGACGTTCTTGTGTGAGTCGTCGCGCAGATGCAGCAGCAGGTCGTAAACGTCGCCGCCGCTCTTGATGCCTTGCGCGGACTGGTCCATCGCGTGGATTTTGGACAGGCTGCCGGGCAGCGCTTCGTGCATGCCGACGAAGATGGAGCGCACGGCTTCATTGCCAGCATCGCGCGTGAGGACGCCTCGCAGCCAGCTCATCTGCTCGTCGGAAAATTGATCCGAAGTGGCGTTGTCGAGGGCGATGAAATCCACCGGACCGTCAACAAAATGGTAGTAGCTGGTCAAGCGGTGGTCGAGGGCGCGATGGTCGGCGGCGCTGTCGGCCAGCCGCTGCGTTTTGATTGCCGGCGTGTTAAGCCAGTCGGCGAATTGGATGAGCCACTGCTCGCGCGTTTTCGGCGGGATGACTTCGTGGTTGCCCATCGCGAGGTAGACCGGAGTCGCCCCGAAGGGACCGAGTTGGTGCGCGATGAAATCATTCCACGCGAGGGATTGGTACTGGAGGATGGTGGGATGGTGAGCATCGCGATAGGCAGGCTGAGCGAGGACGTCCTGATCGAAGTCGTAGATGGCGCGGAAGTCGCCGAGGTGGAAGTAGAACTTCGCGCCGTCGTTGTGGACGGCTTTGGCGATAGCGGGCATGACGACGTCGCCACAGTTGCGCGAGTCTCCGGAAACGGCGAAGGACCACGCGGCGGATGACTGGGCGTTGGCCAGGGGGGACAGGGTGAAGGCGAGCAGTGCGAGGGCGATTCTGGTGTGCAAGGAACGGCCTCCCCGTTTTTTTGTGTGCAGACAGTTGTGCGACAGGGTAGCAGACAGCGAGGTCCGTCTCCCGCAGCCGGACCCGGAAGACGGTCGATTCGGGTGTCGAGCCGTGTTGCGGTTGAAGTTGCACGAAACTTCACAGAAATTTAACCAGCCTGTGACCTGCTGCGACGCATGGGTGGCCGATGCTTTTGCTACGTGTGCGCTCCGGCGCGGCGCGACTCAGGAGGCAGGCCTTGTTGAAATTGAGGGAAAAGATAGCGGCCCGGACGGCGATGATTGCGGGCGTTGCGGCGGTGGCGGTGTTAGCGCTTGGAGGGTGCGGCTCAGGGTCGAAGGCACCGGCGGCGACGCAGACCGCGAATGGAAAGAACCGAACGATCATCTTTGTCTGGGATGGCTTGCGGCCGGATTCCGTCACGCAGGCGGATACGCCGAATCTATTCAAGCTGCGGCAGGGCGGCGTTTCTTTCAGCGATAACCACGCTGCGTATCCATCGTTCACGATGATCAACGCCGCCGCGTTTGCGACGGGCGATTACGCGGGCAAGACGGGGTTCAACGGGAACAATGTGTATGCGCCGACGGCAACGGGCAAGAACGCGAGCGGCGCGACGGTGAATTTCAGGAACCCAACATTCACCGAAGACTACGGAATCCTCGACGATCTGAATGCGTATTACCAGGCGACCTTTCAGGAACCGCTGCTGAACGCGCAAAATTTGTTCGCCGCGGCGCAGAGCACCGGGTTGAGCACAGCCGCGGTGGGGAAGAGCGGGCCGGCATATCTGCAGGACTACAAGCGCGGAGGAACCATCATCGACGAGAACACGGTGTGGCCGTTGACGGCGGTGCAGGAGATGCAGGGTTTCGGATTCGCGCTGCCGGTCAACACGCCCTTTATGTATCCGGCTGGAGCCGTGACGCTGTCGCCGAGCAATGGAACGCCGACCGCGGGCGGGAGCTTCGTGACTCTGGCAGACGGGCAGACGCCGGATCCGACAGACAACGGCGGCGGCCGTTTTATTCCTCAGAATACGACGCTCACAAACTATTTCACCGGCTATGTGCTGTACCGGCACTTGCCGGACCTGTCGCTGTTCTGGCTGCGCACGGTGGATGCGACGCAGCATGATTACGGCGTCGGTTCGACGAACTATCACACAACGCTGCAGGCGAATGATCAATTCCTGGGCCAGATCGAGGGCATGCTGGCGCTGCTCGGACAAACGAAAACGACGAACATCATCATCGTCAGCGATCACGGACATTCGAACGTTGCCGGGCCGACGAGTCTATTCCCGCTGCGTGGCGTGGTGGTCGATCCTGCGACCGGCAAGAACACGATCGCTGGGGTCAGCACCAACGGCTATTCCGTTTCTGGATATGTGCGTGCGGCCGATCTGCTGACACGCGCAGGCTTCCACGCCTTTGATGGCAACGGCTGCGACTACAGTCCGGTGCTGTCAGGCATTCGCGCGGACGGCACGAATGTGTATCCGACCCAGGTGGATACCACCGGTGCGATCTGCGGCACAGCGAATGCGAAGTACACGAGCCCGTCGTACACGGTTCCAGCAACGCTGCCTGCGGATGCAGTGATCGCGGTGGCGCCGGGCGGTTCAGATCAGTTCTATCTGCCCAGTCATGATCCGGCGCTGATGCAGCGGCTGGTGACGTTTCTGCAGAGCCGCGAAGAGTATGGCGCGATGTTCCTGGATGCGCGCTATGGATCGCTCCCGGGAACTCTGCCGGCCGCTGCGGTCAACCTGCAGAACGCGGCACAGCGCAATCCGGATCTGACGGTGAGCTTCAACTGGGACGACCAGGCGACGCTGGGCGGCATGGCGGGCTTCACCTTTGACAGCGCGTCACGCGTGCGCGGCATGCATGGCAGTTTTTCGCCAATCGACATTCACAATACGCTGATCGCGAATGGACCTGACTTCAAGTCCGGGTACACCGATCCGCTGCCGACGGGCAATGTCGACGTGGCGCCAACGGTTGCGTTCCTGTTGGGAGTGTCGTTACCAAACACCGACGGCAGACCGCTGCTGGAGGCGCTGAAGACGGGAACGCCGGATTCTAGTTATCAGGTGACGGCGGCCGGCGCAACTTCGACCGCGGTTTCCGGCTTGAAGTTCCAACTGCCTACGGACAGGACTGGCGCGGCGATCGACACTGCGTTGACAGGCTTGTATACCGGCACAGTGGCGATCAAGCAATTGAAAGATGCGAACGGAACGACGTACA
>JBBPYY010000023.1:0-10479 GCA_038199445.1 Terriglobales bacterium
AGAAGCCGGAGTTGCTCACGAGTTCAGTTATGGAGGAAGTCCCTGCATCGTTTACTCGCCCGACGAAGGCGGTGGACATGGAAACTTTCTGCCAGAGACGTATGCTGCGATTGTTGCAAACGAAAACTGGGCCAGGCGGCTGGAGAAGGTGCATACGCTGGGGCGTAAATCATTGCCTGCAGCGGACCGGCGCTGGCGAGAACTTGATACAGCCAACAGCTCTGACGCGCTGTTGATGAATATCTTCTGCCACCCTGGCGTATTTGCCGATGGACGGGTCTGCTCTGTGCTTGGAACAGCACCGGATGACCGCCCGCTCTATGGGCACCGGGCGCGGTTGCCGCTGCAATCGGGCCACAGCGACCGCACTGAAGTCGATATGCTGCTCGGAGATCTGCTAGTTGAGGCGAAGTTGACAGAGAGCGATTTCCAACAAGTCGACGCCTCTCGCGTTCACGCGTACCGGGATTTGGACGCCGTGTTCGATGTTGAACAGCTTCCTCAGAGCGAGGGAAAATTTGTGTCGTATCAGCTGATTCGCAACGTACTGGCAGCGTTTCATTCAGCGGGGTCGTTCTGCGTTCTGTGTGATGCGCGGCGCCCCGATTTGATTGAGGACTGGTACGCAGTTATGCGCGCGGTGCGCTTGTATGAATTGAAAGTGCGACTGAAGCTGCTCACGTGGCAGGAACTTTCCGAAGTCCTGCCATGTGAGTTGCAGCGGTTTCTCGCCGCGAAATACGGGATTGCGGCTAAGCCTCTTTCGATTCCTGAAGCTGGTTGAGGTGATTCAGATCGTGCCCCGCCATGGTTTCGAGAATCGTCGCGAAGGTCATGGTGCCACGCTCGGGATGTGTGACCTGCTTTGACATCGTCTCGGGAGCGACTGATCTGATGAATGTCAGATTCCAGTTTCGAATCGCTGTAAACGCCTCAAGGGCTTCTTGCGGCGAGACGGCCTGATATCCCGCAGCAAACTTTTCCTGATCGTACGGCTGAATGACGTGATGATCTTCGGCCATCGTCTGCCGAAGGCGAAATCCGAAGACGGTTTCGGTATCGGCGAGATGACAAAGGATGTGACGGATGCTCCACTTGCCCGGCGCCCTGTCCTCAAGCAGAAGTGGCGGGCTCATCGTGCTGATCAACGCGTTCAATTTAGTAGGGGTTGTCTCAAGGATTTCGAGGGGTTGCTGTTGGTTGAGGTTCGATGCGTAGGGGTTGAGAGTCTGCTTTGCCTGGTCCATTTCATTCATCCTCAGAGTTTTGCGGAGATGAGTTTTCTCAATCGCCTGATCTCGGCTTCATCCCGTTTGTAGAACGTCCACTGCTTGATGCGCTTGCCTTTGATGAGATTAGCCTGCGAAAGGATCTTGAGATGTTCGCTCGCGGTGGGCTGGCTGACTTTTAGTTTCTGCGCGATGGACAGTCCGCAAACGCCATCTTTCACCAGGTCTCCGCTGACCTGGGGAGGAAACCCCGCGACTGGGTCTTTCAGCCATTCGAGAATCTGGAGGCGGCGTTCACTCGCCAGTGCCCGCAGTGCCGCATTTATTTCCATATAGACAATTAGCCAACTAACGAATTATAGTCTCTCGCTATGAGCGGCCAGAAATCGTATCGCTACCGTGTTGTTGATGTTTTCACGCAACAGGCACTCGAGGGAAATCCCTTGGCGGTGTTCCCCGAAATGACCGTGCTTGACGACATGACGATGCAGCGGATTGCCAAGGAACTGAATCTATCAGAAACCGTGTTCTTCGCACCGTCCGCGCGCGCAGACTGTGCGATGCGGCTGCGTATCTTCACGCCTTCGAAGGAACTTGTCTTCGCCGGCCATCCGACGATCGGCGCCGCGTTTATTCTGCGCGACGAGAATCTCGTGCCGCGCGAAGCCAGACTGTTTGCTGTGGAAGAGGGCATCGGGCCGGTATCGATCCGTGTGGACGCGGCAAACGTGGGTGAAGAGCCCCTGATCTGGTTGACCACTCCGCCGATCGCCAGAGGGAAGCAGTACGATCGCGCGCGCTGCGCCGAAGCGCTCGGCCTCGAGATTGACGAGTTGCTGGATGTCTCGCCGCAGTTGTTGAGCGCGGGCAATCCTACGCTTTTCATCGCAGTCAAAGAAAAGGCGAGCGTGGACCGCAGCTGTTTAGACAGCGCCGCGTTCGCCCGGTTGAAGAGTGGTGCTGCGGGAGCACTGTGCGTGTTCATCTTCGCGCCCGTGGCGGAGGGCGCGTATTCGAGAATGTTTGGGCCGGACTATGGAATTATCGAAGATCCCGCAACCGGCAGTTCGACCGGCCCGCTGGCAGCGTACATGACGGACCATGATCTGATTTCAAGCAGCGCCGGGCTTCGATTCGTAAGCGAACAGGGAACCAAGATGGGGCGACGCAGCATTTTGCATATTGCGATGCAGGGTGAGCGCGGGGTTGATGGCATCGACGTCGGCGGCCACGTTACTCCCCTGACTGAAGCAGTCATGAAGTTTTAGGTTCTGCGCCTTCGCGGTTACGGAATCAATACGATCTTGCCGTAGACCCCGTTTGCAAGCACCGCGCTGTGGGCGCGAGGAGCGTCAACCAGCGGAAAGCGCTCGCCCACAACGGGTCGGAGTGCGCCTGATTCCAATCCCTGGTACAGCGCGGCATGCGCTTCGTCTTTTTCCGCCTGCGTAGCATGGAAGAGAAACACTCCCATGACTACAGCTTCTTTCATCATGATCTCGCGCGGGTTAATGGTGATGGTGCCGCGGTTGCCGATGACCAAAATGCGGCCGTGGGGTGCGATCATGCCGAAATCTGCAGCGAGATTTTCATTGGCAAGCATCTCGAGCAGGAGATCGGCCCCGCGCGATCCGGTCAGTTGAAGCACGTGCTGAGCAAGCGCAGGATCGTGATAGTTGAATGCGTGAAGCGCGCCTTGCTGCCTGACGAGCGCCAAACCGGCGTCCGTTCCCGCTGTGCCGATGACGTTCAAGCCCGCCGCTACGGCCAGTTGCACGGCGGCGGTTCCGACACCACCACTCGCGCCATGCACAAGAACCCATTGGCCAGCAGTTGCGCGGCCCAGCTGGTGCAGCGCACGGTAGGCGGTGACGTAGGGCACGCCTAGAGCGGCCCCCTGTTCGAAAGTGATGCGATCCGGCAACCGGTATACCTGCGTTTCAAGGCAGAGCGCCACCTCGGCATACGTTCCTGTTTTGCTGCCGGCAATGGAAACGCGGTCGCCCGCTTTGACCTTGTTCACATTCGCACCGGTCTGAATCACGACGCCCGCGCCATCCGCTCCGGGCGTGTATGGCAGCTGAGGGCGCACGGAATGCTGTCCGCTGCGAATATAGGTGTCGACCGGATTCACACCCGCGGCCATCACGCGCACCAATACCTCGCCCTCGCCGGCGTGGGGCGTATCCACTTCTTCCAGCAGCAACTGGCTGGCGTCTCCAAACGCGTGGACTCGGATCGCCTTCATCGGTCGCTCGCCGATTTCAACTCTGCGATCAACTCGATTTCGACGCAAGAACCGAAGGGCACCTGCGCTACGCCGAAGGCAGTTCGGGCATGTACCCCGTTTTCGCCGAATACCCGCTGCAGCAGTTCCGACGCGCCATTCGCAACCAGGTGCTGCTCAGTAAACTCTGGGGTGCTGTTGACGAGGACCATGAGCTTCACGATGCGCCTGATCCGGTTCAGGTCTGACGTTGCATCGTGCAGCGTGGAGAGCAGGTCGATGGCGATATCACGAGCGGCAGAGTGTCCTTGCTGTGTGGTGAACTCCGCCCCAAGTTTGCCGACCAAAGGCTTGCCGCCTTGTTTTGCGATGTGACCGGAAGTAAATAACAAATTACCGGACAGTAGCGCGGGAGCGAATGCGGCGACGGGAGCGGTGCCGGGGGCGAGGGCAATGCCGAGAGAAGATAGAGTTTGGTAGACGGGCATGAGTACCAGCTCCTTGAGAAAAAAATTGGCCTGTATGATTTCTGACGCAGTTTATACTTCGTCACTTAGCAAAAAGACTATACATAAGGGGAGAGGACGACGCCAATGCTTGTGCGGCCGACTAGCCAGACGAACGCAGAACATTACACCTGGGGAGACGGGGGGCGATGGCTGGCACCTCGTGGACGCGGCGGAACTCAGCGTCTCTCTAGTGTAAGTAGTTCGTCGAGAGGCGGAAGTGTTGCCTGATAACGTAAGCATTCAATTTTTAAATCCGTAGGGCAGCCCGAAGCGGCCAATTTGTATGCATTGTTTGTCCCCGGGCGGCCAGATGCGAAAGGACTCGACGCGAGTCGTTGCGGGAATGCGATATGCCGGCACACTTCCAACGTATTTCCCAGAGGCAGCTTCGTAAAACTTGACGTCGAGCGCGTTGTCAGAACGCTGCCATCCGAAGACATATTCGCCCACCGGAAGCGTCACTTCGCCGATCGTCATCGATCGCTGCACGACCAGGTAGTGCGAGTATTTTCCATCGGCGGAGTAGCCTGCGGTGATGAGTACGACGCCGGCGACGAATTTTCCGTGGCCGTCGCTGATGCCGGAGGCGGTACGCATCTCGGTCTCGATGTGCTCCTTTTCGACGGTGGCACGCGCCGGAAGAAGCGCCTGCAATTCGCTCTGACTTGCTACGTGCCAGTTTGCTCGATTGCTTTGAGCCGGCACAGTTAGCAAGGTGGCCACGAACAACAGAGATGCGAACAACAGAGATAGGATGAGTCGTTTCATTGCTGGGCCCTCTAACAGACGATCGATGCTAGTTGAAGTGAACAATGCCGCGTTGCAGCGCTGCTGTCGCCGCCTGGGTGCGATCGGTTACTCCAAGCTTGCCCAGCAGGCTGTTGATATGGGTCTTTACGGTGGCTTCGGAAATCACCAGCTCGCTTGCAATTTCTTTGTTACTCATACCGCGAACGATCAGTTGCAACACGCCTAGTTCCCGGTTCGTCAATTCTGCGCCGCCCATGCGTTCGGCCAGCTTCTCTGCGATGGGCGCGGGAATGCGCGATTTACCCGCATGCACGGCGCGGATGGCACTGATCAGTTCGTCGATCGACATCCCCTTCAACAGGTATGCCTTGGCCCCCGCCTGCAGCGCGCGGTAGATGTCCTCGTCTCCATCATAGGTTGTCAGCACGATGACGCGCGCCGCAGGAAACTCAGCTCGAATGCGCTGAATCGCCTGCACTCCGCCGACGGTTGGCAGCCGCAGATCCATCAGTGTCACGGCCGGCTTGTGCTGGCGATAGAGCTCCACGGCTTCGCCGCCGTCGGCCGCCTCCGCGACGACATGCATGTCTGGCACGGTCTTCAGCAGCGCCACAAGACCCTGACGAACTACAGGGTGGTCGTCGACAACGAGAATGCTGATTTCTTCGGTCATGATCCTCCTATTCAGTCGGTGCTTCTACGCGCACGCGTGTTCCAGTGCCTGGCGCGCTCTCGATCGTGACCTGGCCGCGAAGCTGTTGCGTTCTTTCGCGCATGCCAGTCAAGCCGAAATGTCCGTGAGCCTCTGCTCGCGCGGTTGCCGGCTCGAAGCCGCATCCGTCGTCGGCAACCTCAAGCACGACTTGTCTCGGATCATAGATCAAGCGCACGGTAACATTGTTGGCGCCGGAGTGTCGGACGACGTTCGTAACGGCTTCCTGCGCCACGCGCAGCAGTTCGTTTTCTACAGCAGACGCGAGTTGCCGGTAGGTTCCCGTCACTTCGAAATGTGTCGCAAGCGCGGAGGCCTCGGCGATCTGCTGGAGTGTCTTATCCAGCATGCGTCGCAAGCGGGCAGGCAACGTTTCGGCATCCTTGCCATTCGAACGAAGGTCCCAAATCGAGCGGCGCGCATCTGCCAGACCATCGCGCACCAGTTCGCGGGTACGTTGTAATTGCTGCTTCGCGGGGTCCAGCGCCGATGCCGACAGAAGCTGCGACATCAATTCAAGCTGAACGGAAACGGCGACGAAACCTTGCGCGAGCGTGTCATGGATTTCGCGAGCGAGACGATTGCGTTCCGCGATTACCACGTCAAATTCCCGCTGAATGCGCCGTACCCGCAGCCGATATAAGAGAAAAATAATAAGTGCGAGCACGGCGGCCGCAGCCACCGCGAACCAGACTGTCTCATAGAAGTGCGGTTGCAGGCGGAAACGAATCGACGCGCCTGCTTCATTCCACACGCCGTCGTTATTTGCCGCCTGGACAAGAAAGCGGTAGCGGCCGGCGGGAATATTCGTGTAGTAGGCGATGCGCCTCGCGCCAGCCTCGGTCCAGCCGCGATCAAAGCCTTCGAGCTTGTAGCGGTAGCGCACCTTTTGCGGAGCGACATAGCTGAGACCCGCATATTCAAAGGCGAAGTGCGAGTGCCCCGGGGTGACATCCGCGAACGCGGCCAGCGGGACGATATGATCGTCGACCGTGATGCGCTCGATGACGACTGGCGGCGGCAGGAGGTTCTCGCGCATTTGTTGTGGATCGATGACCGCAAGGCCCTTCTGGGTTGCGAACCAGAGGCGGCCATCGGATGTGCGCCACGCCGCGGGATGGCTGCCGCCTGCGGCTTCGCGGGTGCGCATTCCATCCGCGGTTCCGTAAAGGGCGATTGGAATCGGCGGCGACGCAACTCCCTGGAAAGTGCGCAGAGCTTGCGAAGAAACACGACAAATGCCCTGGTCGGAACTGAACCACAAATTTCCGCTCTCGTCTCCGAGCATGGCATAGATGATTTTTGGCAGACCCGGAGCGCGTGCATAGCTGAAGAAAGGTTCCCCCGACTTCTCGCCCGGCCAGCGGCTGAGGCCGTCGCCGTTGGTGCCAATCCATAGAGTGCCGCTTGCGTCCTGATGCAAGGCTGTAATGACGTTGCCGGAGAGGCCATCGCGGATGGTGAATGTCTCGATGTGGCCGTCATGAATGCGTGTGAGTCCGCCGAACGTTGCAACCCAAACCGCACCATCGCGAGCCTGCAGCATGGCTCCCACCAGGTTGCTGCCCAATCCATCGCTGCGAGTTAATGTTTTGAACTGGTTATTCTGCCAATGCGTCAAGCCTCGGCGTGTGCCGATCCAGAGGGATCCATCGCGGTCGGCGAGCAGCGAGCGCACAAAGTCGTCGGCGAGGCCGTCTGCGGAGGTGTATGTCGTAAAAGCGCCCCGCCAATATCGCATCAGGCCGTCAGGAGTGCCTACCCACAAATTGCCAGCCGCATCGGCCGCCAGCGCGAGCACAATGTTGCTCGCCAACCCGGATGCGGCGGTGTAGGCGTTCACTTTGCCGCCGGCGATACGGTTCAAGCCTCCTCCATTGGTGCCCACCCAAACCGCACCGTCTGCGCTCTGGAGAACGGCACTCGTTGCGTCGCTCGACAATCCTTCCTGCGTCGTCCATGTGCTGAACTTCTGTTCGCGCAAAATACTCACGCCGTCGGATTCACTGCCCATCCACAGGCTGCCTTCGCGGTCTTCGAAGATCGACACGATGGAGGCGCGTGACAGAGCACTGGTTGCGAGCGTGGACAACTGACCGTTGGCGTAACGAGCGATGCCTCCGGTGGTGCCGATCCAGGTAGCACCCTCGCGATCGCTGAAAATAGTCTCGACGCGCGCCCCCGGCAAACCATTCGCGGCGTTCCAGGTCGTCGCTGCGCCTGCGCGGATCAAACTCACCCCGCTCATCGTGCTCGCCCACACGCCTGTTTTATTTTCTAGCAGCCGCTCGACCGGTTCGGAAAGTTGTTGCTCTGGTGAGAGATTGCTCAGTGTGCCGTGGGCATACCGCTTCACTCCGTCTTGCGTCGCGATGAGCAGCGAGTCATCATCGCCGGCAGCCAATGCGCTGATGGTTGACCCGGAGAGCAGGGCTGGATAGTCGCTTACGCGTTGATCGCGAATGCTTGCCAGTCCTGCATTCGTTGCGACCCATAACGTTCCGCCGGTAGTTTCGGTAATTGCGGTGACACGATCGCTGGGCAATCCTTCGGTGCGGCCGAAGGGCTGAAATTTGCTGTCGCTTCCGCGGGCCAGCCCAGCCGCCGTCAGAACCCAAAGCGTTCCATCACTGCTTTGGTGCAGCGCTTGAATGGTGTCCGCCGGCAACCCGTCGGCCGTGAGGAAAGTTGCTGTGCGTCCATCCTGTAAACGCGCCAGCCCGTTGGCGGTTCCGATCCACAGTGCGCCGTTACGATCTTCGAGCAGGCAGCGAATGTCATTATTTGGCAGCGCAGGCGAGCTCTGTTTGTCGAAGTTGGTGAAGTCGTAGCCGTCAAAGCGGGCAAGACCACCCTCGGTCGCGAGCCACACGAACCCGTCGCGCGTTTGCAGTACCTGATGGACTGAATTCTGCGGCAAGCCGTTCTCTGTCCGCCATGTCTGTTGCGCATGACGGCTTAGAGGCGCGCGTGGATCGAGCGCTCCCGCTGGTTGCGCCACGAATGCGAGTACGACAAGCGCAAAGAGAACGGGCCGCAGACGGTGATGGAAACTGGAAGTCATTCGGCGACAGGTGTACCTGAACAGAGAGGCTTCATCGTACCCCGGAGGCACGGCCCTGCCGTCAACCAAACGGTGGAGAGCGCGCACTCCGGTGACACGGCTTTTTTGCTGGAAGCTCATTAGGCCGCGGGCGTTCGATCTAAGCGATTATGCTTCAGGTGTGAAGGCATAGCTTGGGCTGGCAGTCGCGCCGCGTCGTTAGGAACAAAGGCCGTAGTATAAACTCGGCTCCGAATGGATGGTGCAATGAAAATCAGTGACTTTTCGCGAGCAAGTTTGCTCCTGTTCTCTGGTCTCTTTTTGACCGCGATAGGCTGCCAGAAACCAGCCGAGCCCGCAGCTTCATCGACAGAATCGGCCGCGGCCACGTCGGCAGGCAAGCCAATGCAAATCAACGGCGAAGATATTGTCACGCTGAAGCTGCAAAAGACTGGCGACGATTCCCAGCCGCAGTTTCTGTCAGCCATCGTATTGCCGGGCCGGGGCATGAACCTTTTCCAGGTGACGGCGTTTGTGCCGGGCAAGGGCGAGATCAACATCCTCGCGTCGCGGTCGCTCGCCGAAGAGGCTAAGGTGCTTAACGGTCAGGGCGACGATGCCACCGGGAACAAGAGCTTTTCATTGGGGGGCGCGTTTCTGGTGCCGTTCGCGAACCGCATCGTCGGCAAAGTGTCGGACGACGGCAAGAGCATTACGACCGAGTGGCACGGCATCCCGCTCACTCTGAATGCAAACTGGAAGGGTAAGAAACCCGGCGCGGCTCCGCACGCCATTCACGGGATGATTCTCGACGCAAAGGCGACCGGTGTCGCCACGACCGCGGTAGCGGATGGGCAGCAGATCTCCGGCCAAATTAATGCGGGCGATTTCAACGGCCACTGGTTTTCGAAGAGCGACCTCACCATCACGGAGCAGCTGGCCGGCAAAGCGGTCGAGGTGAGTGTGACGGTGAAGAACGTTGGCGACAAGCCGGAGCCGATGGGCATTGGGTGGCACCCATATTTCGCGCTGCCGAGCGGAGACCGCACACAGGTGCGGTTGCAGATACCCGGCGAGTTGCGCACGGATGTAAACAACTACGACGACGTCTTCGCGACGGGAAAGCTGCTGCCCGTCAAGGGCACGCCGTATGACTTCACCGCACAGGGCGGAAGACCGCTCGAGAAACAGTTTCTCGACGACAATTGGACGCGTTTGAAAAAGAATCATGAGGGTAGCGCGGTCTCTGAAATCATCGATCCTGCTGCGCATTATGGTTTGCGCATCATTGCGGTTTCACCGCAGATCAATGCGATCCAGGTCTATGCACCGCTGGACAAATCGTTCATTGCGCTGGAGCCGCAGTTCAACCTGAACGATCCGTTTGGCAAAGAGTGGAAGGGCACCGACACGAAAATGGTCACGCTGAAGCCGGGCGAATCAGTAACGTGGAAAGTGCGCCTGGAGCTTTTTATTCCTGAATCGAAGTAGGAGACGCGCGTCATGAAAGTTCTCGTGGTCGGGGGAGCCGGCTACATCGGGTCGCAGAGTGCCCACCTGCTGCGCGAGCAGGGGCACGACGTCCGCATTTTCGACAGTCTATCCGGCGGACATCGCAGCCTGGTGCCCGGTATCGAGCTCATTCATGGCGACATCCTCGACCGCGCAGAGATTGACGGGGCGCTCAAGGGTGTGGACGCGGTCATGCACTTCGCGGCCAAGATCAATGTCGGCGAATCTGTCCATCAGCCACGCGATTACTTTGAAAATAATGTCACTGGCACGCTGAACCTGCTGGATGCGGTCGTGGATGCAGGCATCAAGCACTTCATTTTCTCTTCGACGTGTGCGGTGTATGGTGTGCCGCAGTTCATTCCGTTAACCGAGGAGCATCCCTTCAGGCCGATCAATCCTTACGGCGCGACAAAACTTTGTATCGAACTGGCGCTCGAAGCGTACAGCCGCGCGTATGGGCTGAATTACGTTGCCTTGCGCTATTTCAACGCTGC